>NZ_WTYH01000001.1:628571-942857 GCF_009827335.1 Aurantiacibacter arachoides
AACAGCGTTGTCGACAGGTCGATGTGCGAAACATCGCGAAGCACCCGCTGGCGCAGCGCGACGGCGGCAAGATCGCTGACGTTGCGGCCCAACGTCACCTGGTCGTAAGAGCCGCCGTCGATGTATTCGAACAGGAAATGCGGCAGCCGCCGCCGGGCCAATTCACGGTAATCGGTGACGGACGCTGCGATCATGCTCGGCTCCCCAGGCCCTCGTGCCAGGCCGCCTTGTACGCATTCAGGTGGTCCGCGAGCGGCACGACTTCGACCAGATCGCCGTCGGGCCGCAGGTCGGGATCGATCAGCCGCAAGGCACCGAAGCTGACGTCGGTGTGGGCATTGGCGGTGAAGACGCGGGTCTGCGGGCGCAGTGCGGCAAGTGCGCGCACGAAGACCTGCGCCTCGGCGAACCGACCCTCGACGAGCAGGTTCTCGCGCGATCCGATGAGGTCGAGCGATACGTCGGCGACCAGCGCGGCGTAAAGGCAGGCGGCGGCGCGGCGGGCATACCAGTCGACGGGGCGGTTGACCCATCTGCAGGCGGCATCGGGGAAGGGCCCCGTGCCGGGCGCCAGCGTGGGCAGGACCATCGCTCCGCTGTCCAGCACCCCGGCCACGGCTGCCAGCAGGTGCGGCTGGTCGGGCAGGATGTCCACGCGGCGCGTATCGATCTCGATGAGGCTCTCGATCTCTCGTCCGCCCATGAACCGCGCGGAGGGAACGGGCTTGCCGAAAACATCGACGTTGACCAGGCAGTCGCGCGCCTCGGGCAAGGTGGTAAGGTCGAGATCGACACCTAGTTCCGGCGCGCGCATGGCGACGAACCATGTGCCGGTGGAGAGGACGGTCGCCTCGCCCCCGGTGATCTCCGGATAGCTGCGAGCCGCGTAGAGGGCCGCGTTGGAATCGTGCAGCCCGGCGAGCACCTTGACTTCGCTGGCGAAGCCGAGGCGGTCGGCCAAGTCCGTTTTCAATGTGCCGACGACATCGCCTGCCCCGACCAGCGGCCCGAATTTCCCGGCCCAGCCCAGTTGCCGCGCCATTGGGGAAAAGCTGCCCGCCAGCGGGTTCCACAGGTCGGAGTGACAACCAAGGCTGGTCACCTCGCTCGCTGCGATCCCGGTCAGCAGCCAAGCCCAGTACTGTGCGTAGGGCATGAGCGTGACGCCGTCCAAGACGCGCGGATCGGCCTGCTGGAGCGCGAAAAGCTGTGCGCCCAGATTGAGGCCAGCAGGAAGCGCGGGAGAGCCGGTTTCGGCAAAGGCATCGCGCCGAGCGCGATAGGCGGCCAGCATTTCGGGTGCGATCTGCGCTTCGTAATCGGGCGTGGTAAAGGCAAGCGAGCCTCCACGCACCCCGGCGATGGCCGCCCCGTGCGAGACCGGCACGATGTATTCGACCGGATGCGACGCCCAGCGTGCGAGGCCGTCGATAACCCAGTCCGCCGTCGCCGCCGTATCGAGCAGGCCGTCTGCGGGGCTGCTGGATCGGGTGATACGTTCGATCAACTCGCCCGCGCGCGACCATAGGCTGAGCTTCGCCATCGTCTTTCCCACATCGAGGACTATGGCGAATCCGCCGCTCACTTCGCACTCTCCCAACTCCGCAATGCGCGGATATGAGCAAGACGTAGCGAAATTGATTGCTTGTGAAAAGAGGAATCGCTATGGCGGTCGAACCATGAACATTCAAACGTGCCTGGCCGGAGAGGCCATTCCTTTCGCCATTCCAGTCAGCCGCTGGGATGATTCCATCGCCGCCGGAATGAGCGAGTCTGAATTGCTGCTCTACCGCTCAAACCTGCTCGGCAGCGATCTGACGGTCACCAACTTCGGCGGCGGCAATACCTCGGCCAAGGTGATGGAGGTCGACCCGCTTACCGGCCAGCAGGTCGAGGTGTTGTGGGTAAAGGGCTCGGGCGGCGATATCGGCTCGATGAAGCTCGATGGCTTTGCCACGCTCTATGAAGACAAGCTTCTGGCGCTGGAGGATCACTACGTCGGCGAGCAGGACGACGACAAAATGGTCGGCTTCCTGCCCCACTGCACTTTCAACCTGAATACCCGCGCGGCCAGCATCGACACGCCGCTGCACTCGCTGTTGCCCTACACTCACATCGACCATGTCCATCCCGACGCGATCATCGCGCTCGCCGCCTCGTCGGGCGGCGAGGCGGCGACGCGGGAAATCTGGGGCGATGCCATCGGATGGCTGCCGTGGAAGCGCCCGGGTTTCACGCTCGGCGTGATGATCCGGGATTTCGCCCGCGCCAATCCGCAGGCGAAGGGCGCGATGCTGGCGGGCCACGGGATCATCTGCTGGGCCGACAACGCAAAGGATTGCTACGAGCAGACCGTTCGCCTGATCGCGGACGCGGCGCAGTACCTGAACGATCGGCTGGCCGGGAAGCCGGCTTTCGGCGGCAGTGCGCACCCGGTTCGCGACGACCGGCTGGCGGTTGCCGCCGACCTCATGCCCCGCCTGCGCGGTCTGATGACGGGGGCGCGGCGCAAGGTGGGGCACTTCTCCGACGACGAGGCGACGCTGGAGTTCGTCAATTCCGCCGATCTCACGCGGCTGGCTGCGCTTGGCACCAGTTGCCCCGACCATTTCCTGCGCACGAAGATCGCGCCGCTGGTGCTCGATCCCGAGCGGCTGGAGGACGACGATTATCTCACCCGCAGCGTGGCCGAATATCGAGATCTCTACGCCGCCTATTACGATCGCTCGAAGCGCGACAATTCGCCCGCCATGCGCGATGCCAACCCGGTGGTCGTGCTGGTGCCGGGGGTGGGCCGCATGACCTTTGCCGCCGACCGCGCCACCGCGCGCATCGCCGGCGAGTTCTACCTCAACGCCATCAACGTGATGCGCGGGGCCGAGGCGATCGGCGATTATATCGCGCTCGACGAGCAAGAAGCCTTCGACATCGAATACTGGTTGCTCGAAGAGGCCAAGCTGCAGCGTATGCCCGCACCAAAGCCGATGGTGGGGCGGATCGCGCTCGTCACCGGCGGGGCGGGCGGTATCGGCGCCGCCACCGCGGCACGACTGCTGCGCGAGGGCGCCTGCGTCATGTTGGCGGACCGCGACGGGGCTGCATTGGGCCCGGTGTGCGACGATCTCGCACAGGCGTTCGGCAAGGACGTGGTGCGTGCCGTGGAGTGCGACGTGACCGACGAGGCGCAGGTCGCTGCAGCCTTCGCCGAGTGCGCGCGCGAATTCGGCGGGCTCGACATTCTCGTCGCCAATGCCGGGATCGCGTCCAGCGCGCCCATCGAGCAAACCTCTCTCGAGCTGTGGGACCGCAATTTCGACGTTCTCGCGCAGGGCTATTTCCTCACCGCCAAGCACGCCTGGGACCTGCTCAAGAGGATGAAGGAGCAGGGCGGCACCTCGGTCGTCTTCATCGGCTCCAAGAACGCGGTCGCCGCGGCGGCCGGGGCGTCCGCCTATGCCAGCGCCAAGGCCGCGGCCAACCATCTGGCCCGTTGCCTTGCCCTCGAGGGCGCGCCCGAGGGGATTCGGGTCAACGTCGTCAATCCCGACGCCGTGATCAGGGGGAGCCGCATCTGGGACGGCGACTGGCGCAAGGAGCGCGCGGCCTCCAACAAGGTCGACGCGGGCGAGGAACTCGAGGCCCACTACCGCAACCGCTCGATGCTGAAGCGCGACGTACTGCCCGAGGACATTGCCGAGGCCGCCTACTGGCTCGCCAGCGATGCCAGCGCCAAGTCGACCGGCAACATGATCAACGTCGACGCGGGTAACGTGCAGGCGTTCACGCGCTGAGAGAACGCGGGGGGAGAGGATATGCAGAACACCGTGATTTCGCCCGACCTGATCGAGCAGGACAACGCCGCTCGCCTCGACGCGCTGGAGGAGGACTACGCAGCTCTCTCACGCGCGCTGGAGCGGCGCGGAATCGCCATCGGACAGGTCAAGGAGCGGGCGAAGGACTGGTCCGTCGCGGTGCCGAGCTGGGGCGCGGGGCGGGGCGGCACGCGCTTCGCCAAGTTTCCGCTGGCCGGCGAGCCCACCAACATCCACGAAAAGCTGGAGGATTGCGCCGTCATCCACCAACTCGGCCGCACCACGCCGGGTGTCTCGCCGCATTTTCCGTGGGATCGGGTCGAAGATTATTCGGCCTTGCGCGAAGAGGCGGAGAGCTACGGTCTGCATTTCGATGCGGTCAATTCCAACACTTTCCAGGACCAGCAGGACCAGCCACAGAGTTACGCCACTGGCTCGCTGTCCTCCACCCTCGAGCCGACCCGCAGGCAAGCTATCGAGCACAACGTCGAGTGCATCGAGATCGGCCGTCATCTCGGCTCCGACCGGCTGACCGTATGGGTGGGCGACGGCACCAATTTCCCTGGACAGCAGGATATGGGGCGCAGTTTCGACCGCTACCTCGACGCTGCCGCCGAGGTCTATGCCGCGCTGCCCGCGGACTGGACGATGATGCTGGAACACAAGATGTTCGAGCCGGCCTTCTACTCCAGCGTCATTTCCGACTGGGGCAGTTCGCTGATGGCGGCGCAAGAACTGGGCGAGCAGTGCAAATGCCTGGTCGACCTCGGCCATCATGCTCCCAACGTGAACATCGAGCAGATCGTCGCCCGCCTGCACCGCGCGGGCAAGCTGGGAGGTTTTCACTTCAATGACAGTAAGTACGGCGACGACGACCTCGACAGCGGCAGTATCAACCCGCACCAGTTGTTCCTGGTCTTTAACGAGCTGGCCGAGGCCGAGACGGCCCCGCGCGGCGGTTTCGACCCGGCCTACATGATCGACCAGTCGCACAACGTGACCGACCCGATCGAGTCCATGCTCTCTTCCGCGGAGACCATCGCCGGATGCCATGCGCGCGCATGGCTGGTCGACCGGGAGGCGCTGCACGCAGCGCAGGAGAGCAACGATGTGATGCTCGCCTTCCGTACGCTGCGGCAGGCCTACGAGACCGATGTCGGACCCATCCTGGCGATGGCGCGGATGGAACAGGGCGGGGCGATCGACTGGCTCGGGACCTACCGCGCCAGTCAACATCGCGAGCGCAAGGCGCAGGAACGCCGCGCCGTGGGGCTGGGCGCGGGTATCGTTTGACGCCGACGAGGCGAACGAAAGGGAGAGAGATGAAGATCAAAAGCGGGCCGTTGACGCTTGCCATAGCCATGCTTCTTGCAGGCTGCACCACCGGCATGCCGGCTTCCGATCGTACCCAGACATCGGCGGACCCCCTGCTCGCCGGGTTCGTCGATCCGCCGCAGAGCGCGCGGCCACGCACATGGTGGCATTGGATGAACGGGAATGTCACCCAGGAGGGGATCGCCCGCGATCTCGAATGGATGAACCGCATCGGCCTCGGCGGGATACAGAATTTCGACGCCAGCCTGACGACGCCGCAGATCGTCGACGAACGGCTCATCTACATGTCGCCCGAATGGCGGGAGGCGTTTCGCTTTGCGGTGAGCGAAGCCGATCGCCATGGCCTCGAGTTCGCCATCGCCGCTTCGCCCGGCTGGAGCGAGACCGGTGGCCCATGGGTGGAACCCGCGGACGGAATGAAGAAACTCACCTGGAGCGAGACCGTCGTGCCGGGCGGGGAGCGCTTCCACGGCCGAATAGCCGCCGCTCCTACCGAGACAGGCCCTTACCAGGACGCACCCTTCGAGGACGAACTGGCCATGGTTTCCGAGGGCAGCGAGACACAGGTGCCCACGGCTTCGGGACGGATCGCCGTCCTTGCCGTGCCACTCGCGTACGATCAGTTGCCCATTTCCCAGATCACCCTGGCCGACGGCACCGCGCTGGACTTCGCAACGCTGACCGACGGTCGTTTGCAGACCACTGCCATGATCCCGCTGGCCGAAGATCTGTCAGGCGAGGTGCTGATCGAGTTTCCGCGCGCGGTCACCGTGCGGTCCGCGAATGTGGCCATGCCCGGCCTTGCGCGGCCGTTTCGCGGCGTCCCCATAGCACCCGTGCTTCAAGTGGAGGGGCCTGATGGCTGGCGCGATGTCGCCGCCTTGCCGCTCACGGGCGTGCCGACCACGGCGAGTTTCGACCCAGCCACGGCGCGGCGTTTCCGCCTTGCCATCGCTGCCAACCCGGCGGGCAACGGCAACGACTTGGATGCGCCTGCGCCCGGGGCACAGAGCTTTGATATCTTCGCATTAGGCGAACTCGACGAGGTTCCGCTCGCCGAGCTGCGCCTGTCGAGCGAAGTGCAGCTCGACGCGCTCGAACAGCAAGCCGGCTTCGGCACCGTGCTCGATTACACCGCGGTCACCCTAGGCGATTCCAGCGCCACGATCGACCCGGCCATGGCCATCGACCTGAGCGATCGCGTGGCAACGGACGGCTCGCTCGACTGGACACCGCCCCCGGGGCGCGACTGGCGCATTCTGAATTTCGGATGGTCGCTGACCGGCAAGACCAACCACCCCGCAACGCCGGAGGCGACAGGGCTCGAGGTCGACAAGCTCGATCCTGCCGCGGTCCGGCGCTACCTCGAAACCTATCTCGGCATGTATCGCGAGACGCTTGGCCCGGACATGATGGGAGATCGCGGACTGACGGCGCTGCTTACCGATTCCATCGAGGTCGGCGCAGCCAACTGGACGCCGCAAATGGAGACCGAATTCGCTGCGCGGCGCGGCTATGCACTGCGCCCGTGGTTGCCCGCGCTGGCCGGGGCGGTGCTCGGCTCTCCGGCCGAGACCGAGCGGTTCCTTCACGACTGGCGCGAAACGCTGGCCGAGATGCTCGCGGAGTACCATTACGGGACCATCGCAGAGGTGGCGCACGAACACGGCCTGCGGGTTTACGGCGAGGCGCTGGAGAACGGTCGTCCGATGCTCGGCGACGACCTCGCCATGCGCCGCTATGCCGACGTGCCGATGGCGGCCATGTGGACCTACGCGCGTGGGAATACCCCCCGCCAGTCCCTTATCGGCGACATGCGTGGCGCGGCTTCGATCGCGCACGTCTACGGCCAGAACCTGGTCGCCGCCGAGAGCATGACCGCGGCCAATGCACCGTGGGATTTCGCGCCGCGTGACCTCAGGCGCATCATCGATTTCGAGTTCGCAAACGGGGTAAACCTGCCTGTCATCCACACGTCGGTCCACGTGCCGGTCGAGGATCGCAAGCCCGGCCTCTCACTGATGATCTTCGGGCAGTATTTCAATCGCAACGAGACCTGGGCGGAGATGGCCGGTCCGTGGATCGATTACATCGCGCGCAATGCCTTCATGCTCCAGCAGGGCCGCGCGGTGGCCGACGTCGCGGTTTTCGCCGGTGAGGAAGCGCCGCTGACCGCACAGTACGCCGGCGGCGTGCCGGCGGGCCTGCCGCGCGGCTACGGGTTCGATTACGTAAATGCCGACATGCTGCGTGATGCTGTGACGATCGACGGCAACGAACTCGTCTCTACCGGCGGCGCGCGCTATCGAGCCCTGCAACTTGCGGGATCGAGCGATAGCATGACTCTTTCTGCGCTCGCGCGCGTGGCCGAGATTGCACGCGCTGGAATCCCCGTCATCGGCACCAGGCCCCGTAGCTCGCCATCGCTTCTGGACGATCAGGCTGCTTTCGAAACCCTCGCAGCCGAGACCTGGGCCCTGCCGAATGTGACCCATGCCGTCGACATCGACGCGGCCCTAGGATCTCAGGGTCTCGCACCCGACTTCTCCGCCGACGGAACCTGGGCCGACCAGCTTGCCTTCTTCCACCGCCGATCGGGCGATGCGGACATCTATTTCGTGGCGAACCGGTGTGCCTGCGCGGTAGAAACGAACCTGCACCTTCGAAGCTCCAGCCGAGCTCCGCAATGGTGGGATGCGGTCAACGGTGAAACACGTGAACTGTCGTTTACGCAAAACGGCGATGTTACCACGATACCGCTTGCGCTGGCCGCGGAACAGTCGGGCTACGTCGTCTTCCGTGATGTCACGGCCGCGACATCTGCCGTCGTTCCGCCGCCAAGCTATCGCACGCTCTCCTCGGTGGACGGCGAATGGACCGTCGCTTTTCAGCCCGGTCGTGGCGCACCGGCGCAAATCACCATGGCGAGTTTGCAACCGCTCGACCAATCCGATGACCCAAGCATTCGCTATTTTTCCGGTGTCGCCACGTACACGACGACCTTTTCCTTGAGCGCAATGCCGCACGGCGAGCGCCTTGTCCTGGATCTCGGCCAGGTCGGAGACATCGCCGAGGTATCGGTCAACGGCATTCCTGTCGGCACCACGTGGTTCGCGCCAGACAGGGTGGACTTCACCGACGCCGCGCGAGCCGGTGAAAACGTGCTGGAGGTGCGCGTCGCCAATCGCTGGGCCAATCGACTCATCGGCGACGTGCAGCCCGGTGCCGAACCGGTGACCTTCGTCGCCGCGCCCACCTATCGACCGGACGCACCGTTGCGTCCGGCGGGCCTCATCGGACCGGTCCGCATCCTCGCTCGCGATTGAAGCTGTGCGTCACCCATTGACGTTAGCGAAACGTGCCGGCGGTTCGACCCTTGGATTTTACAAAAAATGCAGCCCTACTAACACTTTAATGCATTTGCATCGTCGATACCACATTATTGAAAGCGTACGTTTTACTTGCCTCGTTGCAATTGGGATTTTTGCACCACGAAGAGGTACGTGACGTATCCGTGACAATGGGATGGGAGTTTCCAATGCGAGTTATCGGTTTAAAGCTTGCTCTGCTGGGTTCCGCCTGCGCCGGCGCATTTGTGGTTTCGGCGCCCGCCAGTGCGCAGGACGCACAGTCGGCCGACGGTGTCCTGCCCGAGGCTCAGGAGGAAAGCCCCAACACCATCGTGGTAACGGCTCGTAAGCGCGAGGAAGACCTGCTCGACGTGCCGCTGCCGGTCACGGTCGCCACGCAGGAGCAGTTGGAGCGCGACCAGGTCTACAATCTCACCGACCTGCAGCGCATCACTCCGGCGCTCGAGATCAGCCAGACCTCGGGTGGCGAATCCAACGGCGGCGGTCGCCTTCGCGGCATCGGTACGGGCGTGTTTAACCCCTCGGTCGCATCTTCGGTCGCGCTGGTGGTGGACCAGGTGCCGGTCGGCAACCTGTCGTTCCCGCAGCTGTTCGATCTCGCCCAGGTCGAGGTGCTTCGCGGACCGCAGGGCACGCTGTTCGGCCAGGGTGCCTCCGGCGGCGTGCTCAACGTTTCGACCCGCAGCCCGCGCCTCGGCGAATTCGGCGCCAACGCCAGTGTCGACTTCGCCGACAAGGGCACGGCGGGTTCCGAAGTCGGAGAGCTGGTCGTCAACGCCGGCGTCAACGTGCCGCTGGGCCAAGCGGTGGCACTGCGCGTTGCCGGCCAGTACCGCGACGAGGACGGCCTGCAGCGCAGCGTGACGACCGGGCGCGACAACTCGATCGAGGACTGGGGCGTACGTGGCCGCCTGCTCATCGAGCCCAACGATGCGGTGAGCGTCGTGCTGAATGCCGAGCACGCCGAGAACACGACCGATGGGCAGAACTTCTTCGCCATTGCGATTGCGCCAAACTCGGCGACGCCGTTCGGGCCTCCCGGCGCGACGCTGGGCGCAATTTCGAACGGAGCTTTCCTCAATCCTGCGGGCTGCGCGCTGCCGGAAATCGACGAGCGGGCCGAATTCTATTGCGAGGATGCACCGAGCTTCCTCGAGACCGAAATCACCGCCCTGTCCGCGGTGGTCGATTTCACCTTCAGCGACACGCTCAGCCTGACTTCGGTCACGGGATTCCGGGACCGCACTTTTCGCCAGTTCCACCGCGACTTCTCGCGTCTCGTCGGCGCACCCGCTGCACAGCAGAACCGGACGCGCGAGGATTCGCACGGAGTCAGCCAGGAATTGCGCCTGACCTACACGGGGGATCGTCTGGACCTGGTGACCGGCGGATTCTATCAGGATTTCAGTTTCGACCGTACCCCGATCGGCGACGCCCTGACCTTCGGATCGAACCTGCCCGAACAGCGCATCGGCTTCAGCGTGTGCAACCAGGCCGGGACGTTCTGCCCGGTGCCGACCCAGTTCACCGACGAGATGACGGGCAACCGCACGATTGCGGCATTCGCCGACGCGACCTTCAGGTTCTCGGACATGCTGAGCGTGTTCGGCGGCCTTCGGTATGACGATTATTCCAACCGCACGACCGTCATCACCTATCCGGCCATTCCCGGAAATGCCGGCGGCCCGGCCAGCGCGCCGCGCGTTCTCGAGGTGGACGATAGCAACATTTCGGGCCGGATCGGCGTCAGCTTCCAGCCTACCCCCGATGCCAATATCTTCGCTTCCTATTCGCGCGGGTACAAGCCGCCGGCCGTGGGCACCAACCCGGCCGGGCAGCTCTTCCAGCTCGATCCGGAGAAGACCAACGCCTTCGAAGTCGGCGCGCGCTTCGACGTCGGCCGGTTCCAGGTGTCGGGCAACGTGTTCTACACCGAGCTGCAAGATTTCCAGAGCCAGACGAGCGTCCTCGTGGGCACCGCGCTCATCTCGCAGCCGCTCAACATCGACCAGATCGAAAGTTACGGCTTCGAGGTCGGCGCGATCGGCGAGCTCTTCGAAGGCTTTACGCTGAACACCGGTTACCAGTTCAACCACATCACCTATCCCGACGGATACCTCGGCGATGCGGGCGGCGATCTGGGCGGGACGCAGTTCCTCAATGCCCCGCGGCACAAGTTTACGCTTTCGGGCGAATACTCTGTGCCGCTGTCGAATGCGTTGGAGGTCTTTGCCAACGCCAACCTCGTCTACAAGAGCGAGGTCCTGCTCGCTGCCCGCGTGGACGACCGCTACCGCTTTCCCGCGCACGAACTGATCAATGCGGGCTTCGGCGTGCGCGATCCGGACGGCATGTGGAATGCCTCGATCTTCGCGCGCAACCTCACCCAGTCGCGCGAGCCCACCGCCTACCTCGCGAGCACCTTTGCCGGTCAACTCGACGGCGGCATCCGTGCCTGGCCGGTCGCGGGCCTCACGGCGCGGGTCGTCGGCATCAGGGTCGGCTTCGAGTACTGAAGCAAGGAATTATCGCATCAGGGCGCGGGGGCGCGGTTGGTCCGTACCCCCGCGCTCTTGCTTTAGGAGAACTTGAATGTTCAGCCGCCGATTCATGATCATATCTTCGGGCGTCGCCGCCATGGCGTTGCCCGCCGCGCGTCTCGCGGCGCAGGTTGGAGCCGCGCGCACGTTTCCGACCGGGTTTCTTTGGGGTGCCTCGACGGCGGGGCATCAGGTCGAGGGCAACGATACGGCGTCCGACACCTGGTTCCTCGAAAACATCTCGCCGACGGTCTTCATGGAACCTGCAGGTGATGCGGCGAACAGTTTCGAACTGTGGGAGCGCGACCTCGATCTTGCTGCCGGCATGGGCCTCAATGCCTATCGCTTCAGCGTCGAGTGGTCGCGCGTCGAACCAGCCCGCGGCCTGGTGTCGCAGGCGATGCTGGATCACTATGCGCGCATCGTCGATGGCTGCCAAGCGCGCGGGTTGGCACCCATCGTCACCTTCAACCATTTCACCAACCCGCGCTGGTTCGCGGCGATGGGCGGCTGGCATGATGCCGACGCTCCGCAGCTTTTCGCCGACCAGTGCACACGTGTCGCGCGCGCGATGGGGGATCGCATCAGCCATGCGATCACCTTCAACGAGCCGCAACTGCCGAAAATCCTGCAGACGATCGGGCTTCCGGCCGAAATTCACGATCTCGAACGCGCCATGCTGGCCCGCGCGGCGGAACTGAGCGGGGGCGGCAAGTTCGTGGCGACCAACGTGGTGCCGACGGAAGACATTCCCGCGCTCGAGGCCGGCCTGCTACGTGGACATGCCGCGGCGAAGGCGGCGATCAAGGCCGAACGTCCCGAATTGCCCGTCGGCGTCTCACTTGCCATGCTCGACGACCAGGCGGGCACCGGGGGCGAAGGCATGCGCGATCGCATGCGTGAAACGCTTTACGGCGCATGGCTGCGCGTCGCGCGGGACGACGATTTTCTCGGCGTGCAGAATTACGAGCGCGCCGTCTGGGGACCGCAGGGCAAGCTGCCGCCGCCCGCCGATGTAAACCGTGGACACTTGGGCGCGGAGGTCTATCCGGCATCGCTCGCTGGCGCGGTGCGCTACGCTCACGAGGCGTCGGGCCTGCCGATCCTGGTAACTGAGCACGGTGTGGGTAGCGAAGACGACTCGGTGCGTGCCGGGCTTATCCCGGCAGCGCTGGGCCATCTGCACGGGGTGATCGCCGATGGGGTACCCGTGGTTGGATACTGCCACTGGTCACTACTCGACAATTTCGAGTGGATCTTCGGCTATGGCCCCAAATTCGGCCTCGCGAGCGTCGAGCGCGATACTTTCGTCCGCACGCCGAAGCCAAGCTCGGTCGTTTACGAAGCCATCGCCCGCCGCAACGCGCTGTAGCTGGCCGCCTCAAGCAGGCTGGGCTTCGGCATCTTCGCGCTTGGCGAGTTTGTGCGCCTCCTCAGTCAGCCCGGACTTCCAGTAGGACGAGATGTAGAGCCGGTCAGGTCCCAGTCCGCGCTCGTCGCGCAGGTACGCGCGCAAAGATTGCATGGCGGAGAATTCACTGGCGCACCAGGCGTAGACCGCGCCCGCCGGCCAAGGGACCGCGCGCAGACCTTCGGCCAGCGTTGCAGGGGCGGAGCCCGGCTGCGGCACGACCGACCAGCGCAGTTCGACACCATCGGGCTTCTCGACCGCCAGGCAGTCGGCCTCGTCCATCACCTCGATCACCGCGATCCCACGCGCGTTGGCGGGCAGGTTCGCCAGGTTCACGGCGATCGCGGGAAGCGCGGTCATGTCTCCGGCGACGAGATAGAAATCCATGCCCGCGGGAAGCGGCTTGGCAGGGCCGGGGCCGCCGACCTCGATCTTCGCGCCGGGCTGGGCGGACAGGGCCCAGTCGGTCGCCGGTCCGGCCTTGCCGGTGGCGGTCTCGGCGTGGAGGGCGAAATCGATGTCGAGCGCATCGGGGCGCTGCTCGCGGATGGTGTATGTACGCACTGCCAGTCTGCCGTCCTCGCCTGCCAGCCGCAGCTTGACGTAACCCCCCTCGCTTCCGGCCGGGAAATCCGCCAGACCGGCGCCGCCCAGTGTCACGCGCTGCATGTTCGGCGTCACTCTGCGTATGGCGAGCACCTCGAGTTCGCGTTGTGGCGGACGGTTCGGCGGAGCCATCAGGCTTTCGTCCGGCCGCCCAGCGTCTCTGCGAACCAGTCGGCGATGTAGTCGATGGCGAAGGCGTGGTTGTCCGCGCCCACATGCTCCACGCCGCCCTCGCGCGGGGTGAACCACTTGAGCTCGCGGCGCGGGCTGTTGACCAGTTGGTCGTAGGCCTGCTGCGCGTAGTCAGGCGAGATCTGCCGATCCTCCACCCCATGGGTGACGAGGAACGGCACCTTGATCCGGTCCATGTGCCCGTTGAGGTTCATGTCGGTCGTCTTCGCCAGGAAATCGTCCATGTCTTGCGCGCCGAACACCCAGAAGACGTGCTTCCAGTAATGCGGCACGGGGTTCTCGCCCTCGCGGTTGATGCGCTTGTCCTGCACCTCGCGCCAGTTGTGGTTTGCACCCCAAGCCGCGCCGCTGGCGAAGCGCGGTTCGTAGGCGACGGCGCGCGGGGCATAGTGCCCGCCGAGCGAGATGCCGGTCATGCCGATGCGCGAGGCGTCGACGTCGTCACGCGTTTCCAGCCAGTCGACCCAGGCGCTCGCCCACTCTTCGGAGTGCGGGGTCGCGGGCAGGTCATGCAGCCGCAGCGCCTCGCCGGTGCCGGGCTGGTCGACGCAGAGCGTGTGGATGCCGCGCTTGGCCATGGCCGTGGGGAAGCCGCCCATCCACAGCATTTCCTTCATGCTGTCGAGGCCGTTGCAATAGACCACACAAGGGGCGGGGCCATCCACGGGGGCCTTGTGGAATAGCCCGGCGATTTCCGCGCCCTGATAGGGAATAGTGACGCGCGTCACCGGCTCCCCGGTCAATTCCATGCCGCGCATGAAATTGTCGATCGCCTTGCGGTAGGTTTCCGCCCGCCCGGCCGAGCCCTGTTCCTGCATCCGCTCGCCGGTCTGATAGTAGATGGCGCTGCGCTTGAACTTGTTGCCGGCGGAGAATTCGCGGGCCTTGGCGAGATCTTCCTCGCCCAGCTCGGTCAGCTTGTCCGCCATACCCACCCAGGCGCGCATGAAGTCCTGCGTGCCGGCATCCTCGACCGAGCCGGCCTTTTCCTTCAGCTCCTCGATGATGTCGACGATCTCGCCGATCTTCCCGCCGTTCTCCAGCGCGATGGAGACGCCGAGATTCCAGACGTAGTTGGGAAAGGGTTCGAACAGGGCCATGCCTCAGACTCCGGAAGGGGTGAACAGCCCGGCGTCGGGCGCGGGCTTCGGCATGGTCTGCGGGCCACCGGTGCCGATGCCCCACTGGTCCATGATGTCGGGCGCGGGGGTGAAGGAGCGCGGCTCCCAGCCATCGTCGTCGGCGATCTCCTCCAGCTCGGAAGTGTATTCGACGGCGAAGCCCGCGGGCGTGACGAAATAGGCAAAGGTGTTGTCGCCCGCCGTGTGCCGGCCCGGTCCCCACACGGTATCGTGTCCGTCACGCCGCAGCCGCTTCAGCCCGCGCATCATCTCGTTCAAGTCTGGCATGTCGTAAGCGACGTGGTTGAGGCAGGCTGGGCCGGGGAGGAAGGCGATGCGGTGATGCGCGCTGTTGCAGCGGATGAGGCTCATGAAATCGCCGATCCAGTCGCTGAGGCGGAAGCCCAGCACGTCGATGAACCACTGCGTGATCTCCTTGTGCTGCGGCGAATGGAAGACGACATGGCTGATCTTTTCCGGGATCGCCTCGCGTGCCTCGAGCGCGCGCGCATCGCCGCGGCCGACCTCGGCCGAGATCTCCATCTCGATGCCGTCGGGATTGAAGAAGCGGAAGCCGTATCCGCCGCCGTAGGTCTCCAGCTCGCGCGGGGGCCAGATCACCTTCGCGCCCGAGGCGACGACCTTGTCGTGCAGCGCGTCGACATCGGCGCGGCTGTCTGCCGCCAGTGCCACCACGTCCACCCGCCGCTCGTCCGCCTGGCGCAGGCGCACGACGTAGAGCTCGTCGTGCCCGTGCGCGGCGAAATAGACGAGGCCGTCCTCGTCCGCCACTTCCTTCAGCTTCCAGGTATCGGCATAGAACGCGCGCTCCGCGGCAAGATCGGGCACGGCGTATCCGACATAGCGGACATCGGTAACACGGCTCATGGGCTTTTTTCTCCAGTCACCACAGGAGGTAAGCGCGGGCCGAGTGCGATTGAACCCCAAGTTATCGATAGCGGTCCATCGAAAGGTTCCATGCCTTGCTCGTGAGTGCTGTTCGTTATGCATCGGCGATGGAGAGAAAAGGCAATGTGACGGGCGCCCTTGCCGCGCTTCTGCTGGTGGCGGCGCCACTGCTTGCGGGCTGCGCGCACATCGCGCCGCAGGTCGCCGTGCCCGCCGAGCTACTGGCGCGGCACGATTTCTCGCTGGCCGACACACCGAACAAGCGCACGGCGCTCGCCTACCTCTACACGGCATGGAACGACGGACAGCTTGCCCAGGCGCGTCAGTCGTACTGGGTGCCCGGCTCCTTTCCACCGGGTGGCGGAGCGGGTCCGCCGGTCAGCCCGCGCTACACGATCCGCCGCGTCATCGAGGAGGGCGACCAGGTCGTGGTGCTCGCCTTCGTCGAGGGCGTGGGCATCGGCCAGCCGTTCACGACCATATTCGGCACTCCCGGTGGTACGAAAATCGGCGATGCGGTTGTCGAGATCATGCGCTTCGATCCGGCCACCGGGCTGATCGCGGAGAAGGTCGACGTCATCGAACCGCTGTCGGAGACGACCTATGATTTTCGCTAGGCTCTTGCTGACCGCTGCCTTGTTTGCTGCGCCCTCGGCGATGCCTTCAGTCGCCTCGGCGCAGGATGCCTGCCCCGCCTTTCGCTGGACCACGCTGGGCACGGCGGGTGGGCCGGTGCCTACGCCAGAGCGCTCGGAGCCGGCCAACCTGCTTGATGCCGGCGGCATGGCCATCCTCGTCGATACCGGCGATGGCACGGCGGATGCGCTGGCGCAGATCGGGCGGCAGCAGGGCGAGGTGTCCACGGTGGTCATCAGCCACCTGCACTGGGATCACGTCGGCGGGCTCGCCGCGGTGCTGGGCCTTCGCTGGATGAACACTTTTCCGGGGGAGGTCCGCGTCTATGGTCCGCCCGGCACGCAGGCGGTCGTCGATGGCATTATCGCCTCGCTGAGGCCGCAGCAGCGCGTCGGATTCGGCACGGGGGCGGCGGTCGCCGATCCTGCCGCCAATATCCGCGTGACGGAGCTAACGGGCGGAGAGACTGTCGACCTGGGCGAGGGTTTGCGGATGCGCGCGGCCCGCAATTCCCATTTCGACCAGTCGATAGAGGAGGTGGGCACGGTCTCGCTCAGCCTGCGCTTCGACATGGGCGGCCGGTCGATCACGTATACCGGCGACAGTGGGCCAATCACGGAACTGACCGCACTCGCCGAAGGTAGCGACATGCTGTTGAGCGAGGTCATCGCGCTCGAACCGCTGATAGCGGAAATCCTCGCCACCCGGCCCGATATGCCCGCGCAGGTTCAGGCGGCCATGCGCCAGCACCTCTCCACGCACCATATCGACGCGGGCGAGGTGGGGCGCCTGGCCGCCGAGGCCGGGGTCGGACGCCTCGTGCTCACCCATTTCGCCGTCCCGCCGGGGCTGCTCTCCGAGAGCGAGAGATACCTGCGTGACGGTGTGCGGCAGCACTATAGTGGCCCGCTCGACCTGGCGCGCGATCTCGCGAGCTACGACGTGGGCTGCGACTAGCTGCCGTCGGTGATGGCGGTGCCGCCGTCGACCACCAGCACCTGCCCGGTGACGAAGCTGCCAGCATCGCTGGCGAGGAACTGCGCGGCGGCGGCGACCTCGTGCGGCTGGCCGGGGCGGCGGAGCGGGGTCATGGCCATGCGCCGCGCCATGAAGGCCTCGTCCTCCAACAGCGGGCGCGAAAGATCGGTGGCGATGAAGCCGGGTGCGATGGCGTTGACACGCACCCCGCGCGGACCCCATTCGACGGCAAGATTGCGCGCCAGTTGCGCCACGCCCGCCTTGCTTAGCGCATAGGCGTTGATCGCGCCGTTGCCGCGCAGGGCGGCAAGGCTGCTCATGAGCACGACCGCGCCGCCGCTGCTTGCCGCGATATGCGGCAGCGCGAGATTGGCGAGCACGACCTGGCTCCTGAGGTTGAGCGCCATGACCCGGTCGTAATCGCCCATGTCGATGGCGGCGAAGGGGCCGGGCCGTCCGGTGATCCCGGCGTTGCAGACCAGCACGTCGAGCCCGCCCAGCGCCTCCACCGCGCCTTCGACCAGCTTCGCCAGCGCCGCATCGTCGGTGACGTCGGCAGCGATCCCCGGCTGGCCGAGGCGGGCGGCGACGCGCGCGGTGTCTCCGGTGTCCTCGCTGGAGATGACTACCCGCGCTCCCGCGGCGACGAATCCCTCGGCGATGGCAAGGCCGATGCCGCGCGTCGAGCCGGTGACGATGGCCCGCTTGCCGTTCAGGTCGAAGGGCGACGTCACGCCGCCGTCTTTGCCTGCATGACCCTCAACAGCGGCTTCCGCGCCAGCCAGAACAGCACGAACGTCACCGCCATCGCCAAGGTCGCCACCAGCCGCATCGCCTCGCCCAGCCGCGCTTCGCCGAATACGTACTCGCTCAGCCAGCCGACCAGCGCCGGGCCGATCGCGAAGCCGATGATGCTGATGGAGAAGATGAACAGCGCGGAGACCCGGCTGCGGAGAGCGGGCGGGGCGAGCATCTGCGCCACGGTGTTGTTGACCGCGTTGAAAGGCGCGATGACCAGCGCAAAGGCGAACAGCAGGGGGTAGAACGCTGCCGAACCATCGGCTCCGAAGGCCAGCCATGCCAGCGGCACGGCGAGCGCGGTAGGCAGCAGGCCGACCCGGATCGGCGCGTCGAGCACGCCGCGCGCGGCGAACCAGTCGACGATTGCCGCGTATATCCCCTGTCCGATGAAGGCGGTGGCGAGCATGATGGCGCCGAGCATCGATCCCGCCTCTGCGGGCGAGGCACCCAGGACACGTTGCAGGTATTCGGGCACCCATCCGGTCACCACGCCGCTGGCCATTGCCGAAATGCCGCTGCCCAGCAGCATCAGCCCCATAAGCAGCCGGTGCTGACGTACGAAGGGCCAGACGCTTGGGCGGACCATATCAGCCGTCGTTCGGCGATGCGCGTCGGGATCGTGCAGCAGCGGGATCAGCAGCAGAGCGAGCAGGCCCGGCAGCCCGATGAGGATGAAGGCGACACGCCACGGCGCGAGGTCCGCGAGCAGCGGAATGCCATCGAATGCCCCCGCCGCGCCCGCCGCCAGGATCGCGCCCGCCGCCGCCACGCCCGCCGCCGGGCCGACCTGGAAGCCGATGCCCTGCAGCGCCAGCGGCTTGGATAGCCGTTCGCGTGGAAAGCTCGCGCCAATGATGCCGTGGCTGCACGGCCCGATCCCCGCCTCGCCCGCGCCCATCAGCATCCTGAGGACGAACAGGCTGACGAATCCGGTGGCGAACCCGCAAGCAACCGTGGTGATCGACCAGACGAACAGACACATGCCCAAGACCTTGGCCCGGCTGAAGCGATCCGCCGCCGCGCCGATGGGCAGCAGGAAGATGACGTAGAACAGGGTAAAGGCAAAACCGATCAGCAGGCTCGCCTCGAAGTCGCCGAGGCCGAACTCGGCCTTGATGGGGCCGATCAGCATGGAAATGGCCATGCGGTCGGCAAGCGCGATGGCGGTGAGCACGAAGACGATGATCGCCGATCTCCAGGCGAGCGGGCGTGGCGGGTAGTCCCCTCGGGTCGTATCTTCCATGCTGCCTTCCCTCGGCGCGACTACGGAATGCGCGCATCTCCATATCGCTCGTCCACCTGCTCGGGCTTGGCCTCGTCCAGCGGCTTGCCCTCGTGCAGGTAGGCGGGCGCCTCGATCAGGATGAAGGCAATGCGGCAGGGCTTGTCGGTGGTGTTGCGCCAGAGGTGGTTGGTGCCGCGCTGGACGATAACCCCGTGTCTGCCGACCGTCGTCTTGCGCCCGTCCTCCAGTTCCAGTTCGACCTCGCCTTCGAGCACGATGCCGTAGTCGATGGAATTGGTGCGGTGGAAAGGGCTCTCGCCACCGGGCAGCATATCGACGATGCGAAAGGCGCTGCCGCCTTTCAGCGTGGTGCCGACATCGCGCTCGCGGCCGTCGACCGGATCGTTGTTGTCGGCGGGGACGGTCTCGGTCGTCCACAACAGCAGGAAATTGGCATCGCCCGTGGGTATCGGCTGCGGCTCGGCCACGTCCTCGGATACGAAGCAGGCGCGCCCGTTCGCGTCGTGGCCCGTCACCACGCGCTGAATGGGCGGCAGGCCTGCCGTCACAGCGAGACGACCCGCTGCTCGATCGCCCCGAATGGCGTGCGCCCGTCGGTGGTGCGCGCTTCCATCCGCACGCTGTCGCCGAAGCGCATGAACTCGGTTCTGGGCGCGCCTTCGTCGACGATTTCGATCCCGCGCCGCTCGGCGATGCAGCT
Organism: Aurantiacibacter arachoides; assembly: GCF_009827335.1. Taxonomy (GTDB): domain Bacteria; phylum Pseudomonadota; class Alphaproteobacteria; order Sphingomonadales; family Sphingomonadaceae; genus Alteraurantiacibacter; species Alteraurantiacibacter arachoides. The sequence goes on from NZ_WTYH01000001.1 coordinate 648,230, forward strand.
GGACCCGACCTCGCGGTAGTTCTCGTTGGAAACGGTGCCGCTGCCAATCACCGTGCCTGCCACCAGCTCGCGCGTGCGGGCGGCGTGGGCGACCAGCTTGTCGAAGCCGTAGCCCATCGCCTTGCCGTGCGCGTCGCCGAACTGCTCGCCGTTCCAGTGGACCCTGAGGTGCATGTTCGGCTGGAAATCCTCCCACCCGTCGCCCAGCTCGTCGGGCGTGACGGCAAATGGCGCCATGCTGCACGGCGGCTTGGCCTGCACCCAGCCGAAACCGGTTTTCATCTCCGGCCCAGCGAGCGTGCGCAGCGACCAATCGTTGATTTGCACCACCAGTGCGATATGCGCGCCTGCATCCTGCGCCGTGGTGCCCATCGGCACCCGCGTGGTCAGCACGCCGAACTCGCCCTCGAAATCGATGCCCAGCGCCTCGTCCGCCATGACCACGTCCTCGGTGGGGCCGTAGAACTTGCTGGAGACGCCTTGGTACATCAGCGGCCAGTCGACCGGCGGCTTGTCCACCCCGATCACTTTGTCCATCAGCGCGCCATGGCTGGCGTATACGCTGCCGTCGAGCCACTGCCAGGCGCGGGGGAGCGGGGCGGTGACCTGCGCCATGTCGAGCGGGTCGGGGAAATCGGCGATGGCGCGCAGTTGCGGCAACAGCTCGTCCCAGCGTTCGAGCGCTTCCTGCAAGGTCTTGACCGGCGCGGCGGCGCAGCTGTTCGCGTCCGGAGAGACCACCACCAGCCGCCCGTCCGGCGTTCCGTCATTCAATGTCGCAAGCCGCATCGCCGTCCCTTCGCACAAATTCTCACGCTACGGGCTACCCACGGCGTGAATGGCGGGCAATGGCTTTGGACCGATAGGCAGCCATCGATAAGATATGTTGGTTGGCGCGCAGGCCGTACGGCATTTGGCGAGCAAATCTTCACCAGCCTTCAAGGACGGAATCGATGGCCACCTGGCTCAAACGCGGCGCGAGCGCCGAGGCGAAGCGCGATGCGGACCGCAAGGTGCGCGACATCGTCGAGGCGGCGCTCGCCGACATCGAGGCGCGCGGCGACGAGGCCGTGCGCGAGATGAGCGTGAAGTTCGACGGTTGGGACCGCGAGGACTATCGGCTGACGCAGGCCGAGATTGATGCCTGCGTCGAGGGCCTGACCGCGCAGGAGCGCAAGGACATCGAATTCGCGCAGGCGCAGGTACACAATTTCGCGCAGATCCAGCGCGACAGCATGAAGGAAGTCGAGGTCGAGACGCTGCCTGGCGTCACGCTCGGCCACAAGCACATCCCCGTGAACGCGGCGGGCTGCTACGTGCCGGGCGGCAAGTATCCCCTGCTCGCCAGCGCGCACATGAGCGTTATCACCGCCAAGGTCGCGGGCGTGCCGCGCGTCATCACCTGCGCCCCGCCGTTCGAGGGCAAGCCTGCCGACAAGATCGTGGCGGCGCAGGCGATGGCCGGGGCCGACGAAATCTATGCGCTGGGCGGCATCCAGGCGATCGGAGCGATGGCGCTGGGTACCCAGTCCATCGGCGCGGTCGACATGCTGGTAGGACCGGGCAACGCCTTCGTGGCCGAGGCCAAACGCCAGCTATTCGGCCGCGTGGGCATCGACCTGTTCGCCGGACCCACCGAGACGATGGTCATAGCCGACGAGACGGTGGACGGCGAACTGTGCGCCACCGACCTGCTCGGCCAAGCCGAGCACGGGCCGGAAAGCCCCGCGATCCTCATCACCAATTCGGAAAAGCTGGCGCGCGACACCATGCGCGAGGTCGAGCGGCTGCTCGAAATCCTCCCCACCGCCGACTATGCGCGGCCCGCGTGGGAGAATTTCGGCGAAGTCGTGGTCTGCGACAGCTACGAGGAAATGCGGAACGTTGCCGACGACTACGCCAACGAGCACGTCCAGGTGATGACCGAGGACCCGGACTATTTCCTGAAGAACATGACCAACTACGGCGCCCTGTTCCTCGGCCCCCGCACCAATGTCAGTTACGGTGACAAGGTGATCGGCACCAACCACACGCTGCCGACGAAAAAGAGTGCGCGCTATACCGGCGGGCTATGGGTCGGCAAGTTCCTGAAGACCTGTACTTACCAGCGCGTCGACACCGACGAGGCGACCACGCTGGTGGGCGAATATTGCAGCCGCCTTTGCGCGATGGAGGGCTTTGCCGGTCACGGCGAACAGGCCAACATCCGTGTGCGCCGCTATGGGGGGCGCAATGTACCTTACGCGGGCGCGGTGGAACCGAGCCGGGAGACTGTGGCTTGAAGGGTCCGCTTCCGCAAACCCCCTCCTTCCGTCTCGACGGCAAGCGCGCGCTGGTAACCGGCGCGGGGCGCGGGATCGGACTGGCGGCAGCCGCTGCGCTGGCCGAGGCCGGGGCTGAAGTGACGCTGGCGGCACGCAGCGAGAGCGAGATCGCGGCGGCGGCAGAGGCGATTGCCAAAGGCGCGCGCCACGCGGTGCTCGACGTGTCGGACCTTGATGCGGTGGCCGATTTCTTCGGGAGCCGCGCCCCGTTCCACGTCCTCGTCAACAACGCCGGGACCAACCGTCCCAAGCCGCTGTGGGAAGTGAGTGAGGCGGATTACGATGCCGTACTCGACCTCAATCTCAAGAGCGCCTTCTTCGTCGCGCAGGGTTGCGCGAAGGCACTGATTGCGGCGGGCGAGCCCGGTACCCTGATCCACATGGGCAGCCAGATGGGCCACGTAGGCGGCCCCAACCGCAGCCTCTACTGTGCCAGCAAGTGGGCGTTGGAAGGCATGAACAAGGCGATGGCGTTAGACCTAGCGCCACACGCCATCCGCTCCAACACCATCGCGCCTACCTTCATCGAAACTCCGCTGACGAAACCGATGTTCGAGGACGAAGCCTTCCGCGCCAGCGTGCTTTCGAAAATCAAGCTGGGCCGCATCGGCAGCGTGGAGGACCTGATGGGCGCGGTGGTGTTCCTCGCCAGCGACGCTAGCGCGCTGATGACCGGCACCAGTCTTGTCGTCGATGGCGGCTGGACCGCCGAGTAGGCGATTAGCCCACCGGCGGCCTCTTCTCCGTCCCCAGCAGGCCGCGCAGCTCGTCGTCGTAGTCGCCGTCGAGCAGTACGAAGCAGATGCGTGCGTTCTTGTCGCTGCGGTTGGTCCAGCTGTGGTTGGTGCCCACCTGGACGACCACGTCGCCCGGCGTCAGCACACGCTCGCCTTCCTCCATCACCAGCACCAGTTCCCCTTCGATCATGATGCCGAAGTCGATGCTCTCGGTGCGGTGCATGAAGGCGTGTTTCCACTTGTCTTTCGGCGGCACGGCATCCTCGCTGCCCGCCTCGCGGAAGTGTTCGACGATCTCCTCGTAGGTCAGCGCCTCGGCACGGTCGCCGGCGGGATCGAAATCGTGCATGCGGATGCGAACCCCTCCGCGCGGCGGCGGGTGGTTCAGGCTGTCCTCGGTGTCGGCCATGTGGCGCGAGACGGTGACGGGCAGGCTCTTCTCGTTCCACACCTCGTAGAAGGTCGTCAGGAACTTGGGCGTGGGATAGGTGCGCGGCGCCTTGTCCGACACGATGATCGCGGTGCCATCCTCGTCGTGGCCGGTGACGATCACCCGGGGTTCGCGGGACATGGTGTTTCCTCTCGCAAGTGGTGCTCGGCCTCGTCGTAGCTCTGCTGCGGGGTCGCGGCCAATCGATTGCACCGGACGCACATCATCTTGCCGGTGGATAGCATTGTCAGCCCCCGCAAGCGCGTGCAGATCGACAAAACCAAGGAGAATGCCATGCCGCGCCGCTTCGTCGACCTCTCGATCACGCTGGAGAACGATGTCGTCTCCGACCCGCCGTTCATGCGGCCCGAGATTACCTACCAGCGCCACGGCGACACGATGGCCGAACTGCAGCATTTCTTCCCCGGCACCACGACCGCCGACCTGCCCGACGGCGAGGGCTTCGCGGCGGCTGAATGGGTGCGACTGACCACGCATAACGGCACGCACCTCGATGCGCCCTACCACTACCACCCCACGATGGACGGCGGCGAACGGGCGATCACCATCGACGAGGTGCCGCTGGAATGGTGCCTGCAACCTGGCGTCAAGCTGGACTTCACGCACTTCCCGGACGGCTATGTTGTCACCGCGCAGGACGTGGAGGACGAGTTGGCGCGCATCGGTCACGAACTGACACCGCTCGAGATCGTGCTGGTCAACACCGCCGCGGGCAAGGCGCTGGGCGATCCGAACTTCGTCGATCGCGGCTGCGGCATGGGTTACGAGGCAACGATGTATCTCACCAGCCGCGGCGTGCGGGTGACCGGCACCGATGCCTGGAGCTGGGATGCGCCCTTCAGCCACACGGCGAAACGGGTGGAAGAGACCGGCGACAAGTCGCTGATCTGGGAGGGCCACAAGGCGGGCCGCGACATCGGTTACTGCCACCTCGAAAAGCTTCACAACCTGGAGGTGCTGCCGGGCGACGGCTTCACCGTTTCCTGCTTCCCGCACAAGATCAAGGGCGCGAGCGCGGGCTGGACGCGCGCCGTGGCGATCTTCGAGGACTAGGCATGTCCGCGCAGTTCCTCCGCAACGCATGGTACATGGCGGGCTGGTCCGACGAGCTGGGCGAGAGCGGCTTTACGCGCGAAATCTGCGGCGAGCGCGTGTTCGTCTATCGGCTAGGCGACGGCAGCCCCGCGGCCTTGCGCGATCGCTGCCCGCACCGGTTCGCTCCGCTATCGATGGGCACGCGCGACGGCGACCTGGTCGTCTGCCCCTATCACGGCCTCGCCTTCGACCCCGATGGGCGGTGCGCGCGCAATCCCTTCGCCGAGCGCATCCCGGCGGGCGCACATGTGCCCGCCTTTCGCGTCGTCGATTGCGACGGCATCGTCTGGCTCTGGCGCGGCGATCCGCAGAAGGCCAACGAAAGCGCGATTCCCCTCTTCCCCTTCGTCCCCAATCGCCCCGGCTGGCGCACGCTGACCGGCTACACGCTGATGCAGGCGAACTACGAATACGGCACCGACAACCTGCTCGATCTCAGCCACATCGAATTCGTCCACAAGGGCAGCTTCGCCGGACAAGGCGTGATTTTCGCCGGCAAGCACTCGGTGCGCGACGAGGGCGACACGCTGCATTCCGACTGGTTCATGGCCGACATCCCGCCGCCCTCCATCGCGCAGGGTATCCTGCCGCCCGACATGCGCACGGACCACTGGCTCGACATGCGCTGGAACGCGCCCGCCACGATGCGTCTCAATGTCGGCGTCTGCCCCCACGGTGCCCCGCGAGAGGCCGGGTTCGAGGTGCCGCAGGCGCACATCCTGACGCCCGCGAACGAACATCAGACGCACTACTTCTGGTCGACGAGCCGTCCGCTGGAAGGAGACGATCCGCAAGAGGATGCCTTCCTGCTGGACCTGTTCCGGCAAGCCTTCGACGAGGAGGACAAGCCGATCATCGAGGCCGCCTATGCGAATGTTGCGGGGCGGAATTTCTGGGCCGAGGAACCTCTCTCGCTTGGCATCGACCAAGGCGGCACGCGGGCGCGTCGCAAGATCGAGGCCATGCTGAGGGCCGAGGCACGGGATGGCTGAATTCACGTTCCATCACGGCGGAGTATCGGTCCCCAGCCTCGACGCGGCGATCGAGTGGTACGGCCACGTCCTCGGCTTCGAGGTGGAGAAGCGGTTCTACATCGAGGCCGCGCGGAGCCGCACCGCGATGATCCGGAAAGGGCCGCTGCGCTTCGAGCTATTCGAGGTGGAGGGCGCCGCCCCCTTGCCCGAGGACCGCCGCCACCCGCCGAGCGACCTGAAAACGCACGGCAACAAGCACCTCGCCTTCCAGGTGGATGACATCGACGTGTTTCTCGCCGAGATGGAGGACAAGGGCGCCGACGTGGCCTTTGTAGTGCGCGAAGAATTCGGGCGCGGGTGTTTCCTCCGCGACTGTGCGGGAAACCTCATAGAGTTCGTCGAGGAGCCCGATGCCTGAGATAGTGCTTTACCATCTTCCGGGTGCCTGCTCGCGCGTGGCGATGACGGCGCTCGAGCAGTGTGAGCTCGATTACGAGGATCGCCCGGTGAACCTAGCGAAGGGTGAGCAGCACGCGCCCGCTTTTCGCAAGATCAATCCGCGCGGCAAGATCCCGGCTTTGCTGGTGGACGGTCGGCTGCTCGGCGAAAACGCCGCGATCCAGTGGTACCTGCACCGCGCCCATCCCGAGGGGCATCTGTTCCCCGCCGCCAGTTCCTCGTGGAGCGAGGCGCAGATCCTCTCCGACCTGTTCTGGCTATCCTCTGGCTGGCATCCGGCGGTGCGCGCCAACATGATGCCGATACGCTGGACGACGGGCGACCCTGCCCCGGTTCGCGAGCGCGGCAAGGAACTTGTCAGGCCGATGTTCGAATGGTTCGACGCCCGCGTTTCTGCGCAGCCCTGGTGGTTTGGCGAGCAGTGGTCGATCATCGATGTCTACGCGTACTGGAACTACACGACGGCGGAGGAGGGCGAATACGATCTCTCCGGGCTCGACAACCTGGCCGCCCACCGAGAGCGAGTGGAAGCGTGGCCCGCCTTCCGTCGTGCACTGAAACGCGAGGACGCTGCTCGGGCAAGGATGGCAGCACTTGGCTGATCTGTTGCTCTACCATGCCCATACCGCCTGTACGCGGGTGACGCTGACCGCGCTCGAGGCGACCGGCGAGGCTTACGAGGACCGAATGCTGGATTTCCGCGCGGGCGAGAACCGCAGGCCGGATTATCTCGCGCTGAGCCCGGGCGGCAAGGTGCCATGCCTGCTGGCGAACGGTGAGCACCTGACCGAAAATGTCGCGATCCTCAGATGGCTGCATGCCGAGTATCCCGATGCCGGCCTGTTCCCGCCTGCCGCCGATGCCTGGGACGAGGCACAGCAGATGTCCGCATTGTCGTGGATCGCATCGGGCTGGCACCCCAGTGTGCGGGCGGTGAAGGTACCGTTCCTGTGGACGAAGAGCGATACCGGCCCGGTGCGCGAACGCGGCGAGGAACTCGTCACCGCCCTGTGCGATCAACTCGATAGCGACCTCGAACAGCGCCGCTGGTGGTTCGGCAACGACTGGTCGATCGTCGATACCTACCTGTGGTGGGCCTACACCAATTCCGAGTTCGGCGGCTTCGATCTCTCGCTCTGGCGCTACATCGCCCGTCATCGCGCCGACCACGAGGCGCTGCCGCAATTGCGGCGCGCACTCGCGCGGGAGGATGCCGCGCACGAGAAGATGGAGGCCGCAAGAGCATGACGTTCGACGATCCCCGGGTGCAGGCCGTGTTCGACGACTATCGCCGCCGCGAGGTCGAGGACGACGGGCGCATGCGCGATCTGGGCCCGGCGGGGATCGCCCGTCGCGACGAGTTCCTGCTGCCGGTAGGCGAGGAGGTCGGCGGGCTGCTCCACGCGCTTATCGTCGCGCGTCGCCCGCGCCGTATCCTGGAGCTCGGCACCAGCTACGGTTATTCGACGCTGTTCCTCGCCGACGCCGCGCGCGCCGTGGGCGCAACTGTCGTCAGCATGGACCTTGCGGAATTCAAGCAGGATTACGCGCGCGAGCGGCTGCAGGAAGCGGGTCTCGCGGACCGGGTCGAGCTGCGCTGCGGCGATGCGCTGGAATTGGTGGCGGCGGATCCGGGCGAGTGGGATTTCGCGCTGCTCGACATCTGGAAGGATCTGTACGTGCCGTGTTTCGAGGCGGTTTATCCGAAACTCTCGGTGGAGGGGATCGTCTGTACCGACAACATGATCTCGCCCGAAAGTGCCCGCGAGAACGCCCGCGCCCTGCGTACCGCGATCGCCGCCAAGGGAGATATGCAAAGCGTGCTGCTGCCGGTGGGTCAGGGGATCGAGCTGAGTGTGAGGTGGAGAGCGGGAAACGCAAAATTGTGATGCAAATCAGTGGTCAGCCGGTTTCGCGCTCCATCCATTTCCCAAGATTCGCCGTACTTGTACGCCCGGACCATCCGACTTCACGCTGCGCTCCAGACTTTCGGTCGGGCGCGGGTCGCGGGTGTGAAGCGCCTGCACCGCTTCAATCATTCGCTCGTCCTCCGCGAGGCCGATCTCGGTATGCGCGGCAATTGCGAAACTCCAGCAGTCCGATGTTGCCAGCCTAGAATAGCGGTTTCAGCCTGCCAACAGGGCGCGGTCCGCCGCACGAATCTTGGCCATCATGTCAGCCAAAGTGAGGCGGGTATCGATACTGGTGAAAGCGCGCATCGGGCGGCCTGCGGGATTATCGTTGTAGGTGCCATCGGCATTAAGGATTGGGGTTGGTTTCAGCACGTACTCGCTCGAGGCGGGATCGGTCTGAAAGAAAGTCTGCAAAGCGCTCAGCGTGATCAGCGGACTGTCGCCCATGATATAGGTTTCCGTGCGCGGAAACGTGCGCTGAAGCAGCCGTTCGACCATCTCGTGAAGCTCCCCCAGCTTGCCGACGAGATAGGATCCGATCGGTCCACCTGCAGCGAGTTCGGCGAGCTCGGAGGCGCTCACGATCAACTGGCGGTAGGCATTGCGCGGCACCTGCCAGATTTCGATGTCGCTCTCATTGAAAATCACTTGGGCCGCGACAGGATCAAGCCCGAAATTGAACTCCATCGGATCGGCGTTTGGCGGTGGATAGCCGAGGCCTGGATGCTCGTTTCCGCCGATCCATATCAGCCGGGTGCGAGGGCCAATCCTGGGTTCCGCCAACCATGCAAGCGCCAGTTCAGTGAGACTTGCGCCAGCGCAGTAGAGGAACGTTCCCGCCAAATCCTCGCGCATCGCCTCCGCGACGATCGCAGCCGTGGCCGGACTCGCTTGCCATTCTTCGCGCGATTCGATCGCGGTTTCGCTTCCGGCGAGCACGCCGAACCGATCTTCCTGTCGCATCACTCTTAGCAGGGCCTGCGCGCTGGCTGCGCCGTCGCTGGCTGTCGACTGTCCGCCAAGCAAGCCAGCTTCGTGTAAGTGCGAGCCGACGATCAGCGAAATGTCGATCGAAGGCGAAAGCACCTGCTGCGCGAGCTGAAACAGCCCGTCCGGATCGCCGGCGAAATCGTTATCGCATATGACGCGCGCCAGCGGCGCTGCACTGGCAGAGACGGGGCGCGCGCTGACTGAAAGCAGTGCCAGAGCGGCAGCAGCGCCGCTAACGAAGTCGCGGCGGTCCATTGCAGTGTACCCGGCCATGTGCCCTCCCATTCCATCCTTTTCAGATGGCGTGTTCGTCGTCCTCGGTCAGCTCGGCCAGCTTGCCCTCGGCGGGTCGCTTGCCCGGCTTCTCGCGGCGATAGGCGTCGAAGCTCTTGCGGTCGCGGTCGAAGGTCATGTCCCACGGGATGTCGTCGCCGCGGAAGATGGGCGGGGCATTGTTCGACCAGAGCAGGCTGCCGAAGCGGAAGTCCCATGCGCGCGGCACCCAGTTGTCGTCGAGGTAGTCGGTATCGGCGTGATACTCCGCCTCGCCCGACTTGCCGGGTATGTCGCAGTAGTAATAGATCGCGCTCGTCGCCCGGTGGCGCGAGATTCCGCCCGAGGAATTCATGCTGGTGTTCTTCCAGCCCTTCGCTTCCATGATGTTCGCGCCCAGCATCACCTCGTCGATATCGTCGCAGCCGAAAGCGATGTGCATGAACTTGAAATGGTCGGGAGCGATGGGCAGGTCGCAGTTCACCCAGAAGATGGAGTGATGCTCGTAGGTGCCGTCGGCGCGGGCGAACAGGCCGGTTCCCTTGGAGTGGTCGGTGTAGCGGAAGCCTAGGTGGCGGTCGTAGAATTCGAAGCTGCCGATGTAATCGGGGCTGAAGAAGACGACGTGGTTGATCGTCTTGGGAATGCACTTGCGGCGCCAGATACGATGCTGGTTGAAGCGCGGGTAGCTGGTCGGGGTGTTGACCGGGCTGGCTTCGGACACGAAGGCGCGCTTCTGCCACAGCCGCAACGCGATGGGCTGGCCGTCGGGACACACGCAGCGCACTGTGCCGTCCTCCTCGCGCGTGACCTCGACCTCGCTGTCAAGGCTGGCGGCATAGCGGTCGAGCGCTGTCTGATCGGACACGCCCCAGACGGTTTCCTTCAGGCCATCGCCGGGGAACGGATCGGGCGAGGGCAAACGCGCGTCGCCGTGGCGATAGCAGACGAGGCGACTGCCCGAGGGCAGGCGGAACACGCTCTCCGCAGCGTCGCCGCTTTCCAGAGTCAGGCCGAAATCCGTCCAGAAGCGCGTGTGCTCGGCCAGGTCCTCGACCCCGAAGACGACGCTTTCGACACCCAGAATACTCATCGCCAATCCCGATACCGTTCGAACCGTTTCGGCAGACTAGGCAAAACCGGCGCAAAGCTAAGCGATTTCGGTGGAGCCCTGCCTATCGGCAGCAGCGATAGGTTTCAGCGGCTGCGCCGGAACAGCAGGGTGAAAAGAAACCACGCGGTTTTCGCGTCGAGCATTTTCAGCGCCGCTCGCGCCTCCTCGGGCCGCAGTTTCGCGGCCATCGGCATGGCGCCGAAGATCTTGCCACGGATCACTAGGTCGCTGCCGTCGCGCTCGATGGCGCGCACCGTCATCAGCTCCTGCCCGGTCGCGTCGAAGATACGCATCTGCTGCGATTTTTTCGAGTCGCTCATGCTGCAATCACCTTGTCGAAATCGATGCCGAGATCGTCCATGATCCTGATCGCGGTGGGCCGTCCCACGCCGAAGATCGCGCCGCCCGGATGCATGAAGGGGCCGCACAGGTAGAGCCCTTCGCAGCCCGGCACGGCATATTGCGACAGTTCGGGCGTGGGGCGCAGGCCCGATGTCTGGAACATCTGCAGCCCCGCGCCGTGCACCTCGCCGCCGACGAAGGTGGTGGGGGACCAGCGCTCCATGTCGAGCGGCGAATCTACTTCGCGCGCGATGACGCTGTCCTCCAGGCCTGGAAAGAAGTGGTCGAGGCTGCGGACCAGCTTGTCGGCGACGTCCTCCTTGATTGCGTCCCACCGCGCCGGGCCCTGCCGGTCGAGGCTGTAGGGCTGGTAGCTGGTCAAGTAGAGCTGGCTCTTCCCCTCGGGCTGGAGGCCGGGGAAATCCACGATGCCGCCGCCATGCAGCGGTGTCTCGGTATTCGCCTCGCCGCGGCGGATAGGCTCGAAGCTGGCGAGGAAACCCTGCAGGGTCGTGGCCGTGATGCAGTTTGCGGCGGATTCCCTGAGGATCTCCGGAATTTTCGAGGATAGCTCCGCCGCCGAGCGGTCGAGCGCGGCATCGACCTTGAAAAGCGTGTAGGGTGCGGTCTTCACACGCTTGCCGCGCGCCAGCAGGTCGGCGTCCAGCCCCTCGACGAAATCGCCGAGCAGGCTGGGGTGCAGGCCCGCGACCACGGCGTCGCGCCCACGGAACTCCTCGCCGTCGGTCGAACGCAGGCCGACCGCGCGGCCGCTCTCGACGAGCACCTTTTCGATCTCGACCCCGCAGCGCACTTCGCCGCCGTGGTCCTCGATGCACTCGACGAGCGCGCGGCTGAGGTCGCCCGAGCCCTTCACCGGGAAGCCGACAGGGTAGAAGTGCACGAGAAGGATCATGATGATCATGCCGAACCCGGTGCCCATGTCGTCGGGAAACTGGAGGATGCCCTCCGACACCCATTTGAGCAGGTGGATCTTGAGAATGTCGGTCTCGAACAGCTCGTCGACGATCTGCAGCGGGCTGCGGAACATGAGGTCGAGCAGGCGGCGGCCGTCCTCGCTCGATTCCATCATCATGATGAAGGCGCCCATCGGGATCGGCACGTTGAACATGCCCTGCAGCAGCATCGGCATCATCCGCGCACCCCACTCGACGAACTTGCGGTAGGCGTCGGCATCCTTCTGGCTGTACTGTGCGATGTACTGGCAGGTCTGGTCGACATCGACGTAGGTGACGAAAGGGGTAAAATCCTTCAGCAGCAGCCCCATCGGCGCCTTGGGATAGAAGTATTCGAGGCCGTATTTCGACTTCAGACCCAGCTCGTCGTTCACCAGCAGCGGGTTCGCCTGGATCATGCCGTGCATGGCCGAGTGCTTGTTGTGGAAGAAGCCGGGCGCGGTGCGCTCCAGCGTCACGGCACCGCCCCCGGGGAAGGGCTTCTTCTCCAGCACCAGCACCTTCTTGCCCGCCTTGGCGAGATAGGCAGCGCAGCCCAGCTGGTTGTGGCCGCCGCCCATGACGACGATATCGTGCTGGCTCATGCGTTGTCTCCGAAAAAGCTGCGGAAGCGGGCGATGCCGGGGACGTGGGCGGAGCAGCCGCCGTCGCAGACCAGCACCTCGCCGGTGATATTGCGCGCGGCATCGCTGGCAAGGAAAGCGACCGCCTCGGCAATGTCCTCGGCAACGCCCAGCCGGTCGCGCAGGGTTTCGTCCTCTACCGCCTCGCGCACGGGCGGAGGAAAGGCTTCGAGCAGAGCAGGGGTCACGGTCATGCCCGGCGCGACCGCGTTGCAGCGTATGCCCGCCTTGCCGTGGCTCGCAGCAATGGCGCGGGTGAGCTGGATAAGCGCGGCCTTGCTGCTGGAATAGGCAGCCTGGATCAGGTGCCCCTGCAGCGCCAAGTTGCTGACGGTGTTGACGATGTTGCCGCGGCTTTCGCGCAAGTGCGGCAGGGCGGCGCGGCAGGCGACCATCGTGCCGCGCACGTTAACGGCGAATGTGCGGTCCCACAGCGCCGTATCCATGTTCTCGACGTCGCCGTCGGCTTCAGCGATCTCCGGCCCGAGCAGCGCGGCGTTGTTGTGCAGGATGTCGAGCCGGCGGAAATGTTGCACCGCGGTCGCGACCATTGCCTCGGTCGATCTTTCGTCCCCCAAGTCGAGCCGCACGGCAATGGCCCCGTCCAGTTCGCCCGCCAGCGCCTCGGCCCGTTCTAGTGCGATATCCGCCACCGCCACCCGCGCCCCGCGCAGCGTCATCAGGCGAGCGGTCGCGCCGCCGATGCCGCCGGCACCCCCGGTCACGATCGCCACCCTGCCATCAAGCCGGATCGCGTCTGTCATCTCACCTCTCCTCCGGCACCTTGCGCCTTGCACCGATCATCGTAAGCAAGCCGGACAACTAGGGAAGACGGCACATTTTTGTGCCCTGCAGGAGGCGAAGGTTGAGCCCAGGGTCGGACGATCTGGAAGAACCGGCGCGCACCAGGTTGGCGGCGCTCGCGGCGGAGATGGGCGAGGGTGGTGTCGAGCGCGAGGACCCCGCGCGCTCGGTCATGGCCATGCTTGGAGACCGCTGGTCGCCGCTGCTTCTGCTGGTGCTGGAAACCGGCGAATGGCGACACGCCGACCTGCGCCGCACCGCCGCCGCGCTTTCCGCCGAACAGGCGCTTTCGCAGCGCATTCTGACTCTAAAGTTGCGCGCACTGGAGCGTGACGGCTTCGTGAGCCGAATGGTAACCGACGACGTCCCGCCGCGAGTTAGCTATGCGCTGACCCCCCTCGGGCGCGCTCTGGTGGGCGAACTGCGGCGCACGATTTCCTGGCTCAACGAGCGGCGCGGCGAGATCGCGGCGGCGCGGCGGTCCTACGATGAGCTGGACTAGCGGACCGGCGCGTTCTGGAGGAAGTGGAAGGCGATGGCGTCGTCGTGCGGGCCCTGCGGCCGATAGCCCTGCGCAGGCTTGGCTGGAACCTCGGCCTCGGCGACCTTCTTGAGTTCGCCCACCACCCAGCGCAGTGCCGCATCGTTGCTGCTGGCGACATCCCACTGCGCCACCTCGCGCACCGGCGGTATCTCGAACGGGACCTCGGCGAAGCGCAGCGGATAACGCCGCCCCAGCTTTTCCGCCAAGCGACGGTGCATGGTGGCGATCCGGCGCGTTCCCACGATCAGCGCGGGCATGGTGACGAAGCTGGCAGTCACCACCTCGATGCGCCGCTGCCGCTTCTTGCGGCGCATGTACCAGTCGTCGAAGGCGGGGATGCGCGCCTTGCCGAAGCGCACGGTGACGTGCGGCAGCGACAGGTAGAGCTCGCTCGTCATCTCCTCGTCCATCGCCGGATTCCCCGCATCGCCGACGACCACGTAGTCGTCCTCGAACATCAGTTCGCTGGGATGATCGGCCGACGTCGCGAAATCGACCGTCACCAGCAGGTCGACGCTGCCGCGTTCGAGCGATTCCACGGGCGCGCTCCCCATGTGCTGGATCTCGAACCGCATTTCCGGCGCGGCCACGGCAAAATGCTGCATTGCCGGGGCGAGCAAAACCTCCGTGGTGTAGTCGGACGCCATGAAGCGGATCGTGCGGTCGCTCGTCGCATGATCGAACTCGGGCGCGACCGCAATGGTCTGCCGGATCTGCTCGAGCACGGCGCGCGTCGGCTCGATCAGCTCCTCGGCGCGGGTGGTGAGGACCATCTGGCGGCCCTTGAGGACGAGCAGGTCGTCCTCGAAATACTCGCGCAGACGGCCGAGCGCGCTGGAGGTGGCGGACTGCGACAGGCACAGCCGGTCAGCGGCGAGCGACACGCTCTGCTCGGTCAGCAGCGCGTCGAGCGCGACGAGCAGGTTCAGGTCCAGGCGTTGGAAGCGCATCGCTCTCCAGTGGCGTTACTCGAGCGTCGACAGCGCGCTCGCCACCAGCTTAGCCACAGTTCCATCGTTGGCAAATCCCGCGTGCTCGGCGGCGGGCGTGGTCAGCGGCGGATAGGCGCCGAAGGCTGCCTCCAGTCGCGGGTCGGGCACCCAGCTCACGAGGCCTGCCGACACGCCGCATTGCCGCGCGATCTCCTCCGCCATCGCGCCCATCGAGATCCGCAACGCGGGCAGGGTGACAGCGCGGGTCGGCGGCAGCAGGCGAGTTTCGCAAGTCAGCGCGTGGACGAAATTGTCAGCGCAGCGTGCCACCGACTGTGCCCAGATCGTCGCCTCGGGCCGGGTCGGGCAGGTGAACGACTCGCCTGCCTTGAGCGCGTGAAAAAGGTCGGACATGAAGGCGGATTTCATCCCACTCGGACCCCTCGGTCGAGCAAGGATTCCGGGCAGGCGTACGGTCACCCCGTCGATCGCGCCGCGATTGGAGAACATCGCGATGGCGACCTCCATCATCGCCTTGTGCCCGCCGTAGATCAGTTCGGGCGACAGCGGGGTGCTGTCGTCGACACCGGTTTCGGGCAACGGGTGGCCGAGCACAGCGATGGAACTGGCGTAGACGAAGCGTGGCCGCCCTCCCGCTGCTGCCGCCCGTTCGACCAGGTCATACATGGCATCGATGTTAATACGGCGCGAGGCGGCCGGATCGGTCTCGGCCGCCCCACCGGGCACGGTGGCGAGATGCACCAGGGCGTCGCAGCCACCAGCCAGGGCTTCCTTCTGCAAGACAGCATCGCCGATGTCACCGGCAAGGGCGCGCGCTCCCGCGGGAATTGCGGCGGCGTGGGTGTCGATGCCCGTCACCTCGTTGCCGCGCGCCAGCAGCCGGTCGACAAGGTGACGCCCCACGAACCCGCCGGCTCCGGTGACCACGATCTTCAAGCCTTGTCTCCCTTTGCGCTTGCCATCATGATTGGCGAATGGTCACCGAAATCGCCTATCTCGCCATCGATCCCGGCAATGCCGACGCTTTCGAGGAGGCCGTGCGAAAAGCGATTCCTGTCTTTGCCGGCGCCTCGGGCTGCCGCGCCATGCGTCTCGAACGGGTTCACGAGGACGAGGCACAATATCGCCTGGTCGTCGAATGGGACAGCGTCGAACATCACATGGTCACCTTTCGCCAGACACCCGCGTTCGAGGAATGGCGCGCGCTCGCCGGTCCGTTCTTCGTCGCACCGCCGCGGGTCGAGCATTGGCGCCGGGTTCCGGGTTTCTCGGCCGAGTAATTCATCGGGTACGATATTCATGCACGCATTGCGTGGATGGCGATGCATCCACCGTTCCGATTTGCCTCGCGTCCCGCGCGCGTTAGGCAGGGGACATGGCAGAGGAACAGATTGGCAGCATAGCCACCGCGCTGGTCGTCGGAGGCGGCATCGGCGGCATGGCCGCCGCGATCGCGCTGGCCCAGCGCGGCGTTTCGGTCGACCTGATCGATCGCGATCCCGACTGGCGCGTCTACGGCGCGGGCATCACCATCACCGGCGTGACGCTGCGCGCCTATCGCCACCTCGGGATGTGGCAGGACATCGCCGAGCACGGCGCGATCACCAATGGGTCGAGCGTGTTCCTGTTCAACGGGCAGCACCTGCGCGAACTGGACGAGCCGGCGGTCGATGGCGAACAGCCCGCAACCGGCGGCATCATGCGGCCGGTGCTCCATGAACTGATGCAGAGGCGGGTGCGCGAGGCCGGCGTGCCCGTGCGCCTCGCCCTGACGGTGGATGACCTCGTCGTCGATGGCGAAGGCGTGGACGTGACCTTCTCCGATGGTAGCAGGAACCGCTACGACCTCGTGGTTGGTGCCGACGGCATGCACTCTGGCGTGCGCAAGCTCGCCTTTCCGCACATGAGCGAACCGGAACGCACGGGACAGGGTTGCTGGCGCGTCTCCATCGAGAAGCCGCCGATGCTGGAAAAGGGCGAGATGTATTTCGGCCATCAGCACACGGTCGGCATCACCCGCTGCGGAAAGGACGCGGTCTACCTGTGGATGCTCACCCCGCACCAGAGGCGAAAGAAGCACCTCGAGGGCGAGGAGCTCTTCGAGACGCTGAAGGCCCACCTCGCGCCCTTCGGTCATTCGGCCGGGTGGATCCGCGACAACATGATGCGCGAGCACTGGATCAATTACCGCCCGCTGGCGGCCAAGCTGCAACCGGGGCCGTGGTCGAACGGTCGCGTGGTGCTGCTGGGCGACGCGGTCCACGCGACCACGCCGCACCTCGCCTCGGGCGCGGGCATGGCGGTGGAGAGCGCGATCGTGCTGGCCGAAGAACTCGCCCGCGCCGTGACCGCGCACGAGGCGCTCGCCGCCTACGAGGAGCGCCGCAAGGAGCGCTGCCGCGACATCGTGGAAACCAGTATCGCTGTTGGCGAGGCGCAGCTTGGTGGTGCGGGGCCGGAGGTCGTCGGCGGGCTTATCGGTGGTGCCCTGCACCGCCTCGCCGCACCGTTTTAGTCGGGATTGTGAAAACCCAGGTCTGCATCGTGGGCGCCGGCCCTGCCGCCCTCTTGCTCGGCCACCTGCTGCGCGCCGAGGGGGTGGAATGCGTGGTGATCGAGCGGCAGACGCCCGACTATATCCTTGGCCGCATTCGCGCAGGCGTGCTGGAAGAGATCACCGTCTCGCTGATGGCGCGGCTGGGGCTCGATGCGCGGTTGAGGGCTGAGGGGCTGCCGCACGGCGGTTTCAACCTGGCGGACGGCGAGCGGCTGATCCGTATCGACATTGCCGACCTGACGGGGAAGCAGGTGGTGGTCTACGGCCAGACCGAGCTTACCCGCGACCTGATGGCAGCGCGCGAGGAGCGCGGGCTCGAGGTTGTCTACGAGGCCGCCGACGTGGCGCTGCACGAGGTGGAGAGCGACGCGCCTTATGTCACCTACACTAAGGACGGCAGCGAGCACCGCGTGGACGCGCGCTTCGTGGTCGGCTGCGACGGCTTCCACGGCCCGAGCCGCAAGGCCATCCCCGAACGCGTGGCGAGGGAGTACCTGCGCGAATATCCCTTCGGCTGGCTCGGCATCCTCGCTGACGTGCCGCCGTGCAACCACGAGCTGATCTACGCCAACCACGAACGCGGCTTCGCGCTCGCCTCGATGCGCTCCGAGACCCGCAGCCGCTACTACGTCGACGTGCCGCTGACCGACCGGGTGGAGGAGTGGAACGACGAGCGCCTATGGGACGAGCTGGCGATCCGTCTCGGCCCCGAGGCCGCCGCGCACATGACCCGCGGGCCGAGCCTCGAAAAGAGCATCGCGCCCTTACGAAGCTACGTCTTTGCCCCCATGCGCCACGGCAGCCTGCTGCTGTGCGGCGATGCCGCGCACATCGTCCCGCCGACAGGCGCCAAGGGCCTGAATCTCGCCGCCAGCGATGTGCATTACGCCGCCGAGGCGCTGACAGGCTTCTTCCGCCGCAACGAGCCCGATAGGGTCGCCGCCTACTCCGACACCGCGCTCGCCCGCGTGTGGAAGTCCGAGCGGTTCAGCTGGTCGCTCACCCGCCTGATGCATCGCTTCCCCGAGGACGGGCCGTTCGAGCGCGCCATGCAGGTCGCCGAACTCGACTACATCGCCTCCAGCCGCGCCGCCCAGACCGCCATCGCCGAGAACTACGTCGGGCTGCCGGTGTGACCGATCGGCTTTCGAAATCCATCGGCGCAAACTGGGGGTAAAGTTTGGGGCAAAGGACAATTTGATGTCGGACTTTGATCAATAGAAACAATCATTTTTTTGTAAGCTTCGATTCCCACCCTCTCCGCCACCAACCCCCGGCACTGGTCTCAGCTTGCATGGTCTCCCTGTAACCCCCCGCAACAGGGGCATATTATCAGGGGCTTGCGTAACCGCGGCAGGCCTTCCGGCGTCTCACGATCGATATCAGGGGCCTTTTGCGGGGCGCGTCTCTAGCGAGATGAGCATCGGTGCGGTTTCTCTGCTAAACAGGGAATAACAGGGAAAATATCACATTTCGCCTGATAATCAGGCTGACTTAGGGGGTTTTCGCCATTTTGCTCGCCAGAATATCCCGCGATTTCCATAGCTTGCGGGTACGAAAACAGGGTTTCCCTGTTATTCGACGGAACAGGGTATTAATCCCGACACCGCCTTGAGTGATCCGCCTGTCGGCATCTCCCACGGTTTCGACTGTAGCTTCCCTGACTGAGTAGCGGCGGCAATGGCGAGGGGAGAAAGAGGGCACTACCCCGCCGCGCTCGGCACCTTAGTAAATCTTCAGTCCCGAGGACGAAATCAATGCTGCATAGGCTAGCTGCCTCAGGCAGAGAGCTGTCGCACGTGCTCAGTGAAACTAAAGTGTAACTCTTGATCCAAGCTATCCTCGCTCGATCCGCATCGCTCCTGCCTCAAGCAGCTCTAGGCCAGATCGGATGGCTAAGAGGAGCCGTTGGTGCAGCAATTGCAATAGGCGTTGCGGCGCTGATAACTCAGTGCCTGCTCACGCAGAACAATCTCGACATGCCGTGGCTGATGGCGCCGCTCGGAGCATCGGCAGTTCTAGTCTTCGCCGTTCCTGCAAGCCCGCTCGCACAGCCTTGGCCCGTCATCGGTGGTAATCTCATCTCCGCTGCTGTCGGCCTGAGCCTAGGAACCTATATCGATTCACCATGGCTTGCCTGCAGCATTGCTGTAGCCGTCGCTGTGGCGGTCATGACATATGCGCGCTGCTTGCATCCGCCGGGCGGAGCCAGTGCGCTCCTGTGTGCAATGGGTGCCAGCGGCGCGGATATGTGGTCCTGGTCCTACCTTATACCCATCGCCGCGAACGTACTGGCACTTTCTTTGGTAGGTTGGGTCTACAACAATCTCACCGGACATTACTGGCCGCACCGTGTTGATTTCGAGCCACCTGCCCCGCCAGCAGAACCAGCACTGCATAAACGCGCTGACGTTGAACTGCTTCTCAGAGAATGGGACGAAGTTCTCGACGTCGATGTCGATGATCTTGATGCATTTTTCCGCGCTCTTACCCAACGGGTGCGCGATCAATCACTCTCGAGTAGCCAAGGCATGGATACGAATTGACATTGGTGCAGTACTTCTAAGGTCAGATGACGGCCGCACTGATGATGGCAATTGCGATTCCTAAGAAGGCCACGGCAGCCGGTATGATTAGCGCCTGCGCATAGACCTCTCCCCGGGCAAGCGGACCGAAGGCCGTCTGCAAAACTGCGCCCTGGCGGTCAAGTACGCTGCGAGCCTGCGGCGGTGATTGGCTCAGCAACACTCGAACTGTTCCGAAGAACATTGCGACGTACACGGTCGCGATGACAACCGCGAAGGTGGCTTGTGCACCGCCTGTCGCACCCAGCAATGCGAGCAAGAAGACACCATAGCACGCGATCATCGCTCGCCAGACCGCCGCCGGCAATTCGAACATGCGCGCCTCGGGCTGTTGCGGCGCGCTGACGGTCTCGTTGTCGTTGGCCCCGAAACCGGCGAACGGGGGCAGCGCGCCGGACGAGACGTTTTGCCCTTCTTGCAGCGGCTTTTGTGCGGGCAATTGGAGAACAGCATCAGACATGGGGCAAGTCCTTTCCTGCGCGCCCTCCGGCCAATCCGTCGCGGCGCATTGTGATTGCGGTTAAGAGACTATCGGCGATCATTCTCGCCCTTCCACCTACCAGTTCGGTCGCCGCGTCCTGCCCTTCGACATCGCGTAGCGTTTCGTAAAAGAGGCCGAGCCAGTGCGCGAAATGTCTTAATTCGAGGCCCGGGATCGCGAGGTGTTTAAGCATGGGATTACCCGAATACTCGCCACTATTGTGGAGCACCGAACGCCAGAATGCCTTCATTCGTGTCAGGTGCGATGGCCAATCGGCGATACGTTCAGCGAAGATCGGCGCGAGAAGCGCGTCCTCCCGGATCCTTCCGTAAAATGCCTCGACGAGGTGATCGATGAATTCTGCATCGACGCCGATTTCCTCTGCAGCTGCGCGTTTTTGGGCTCGTTTGTGCTGTGCAAAGGCGCGCGTGTCGGCGCCGCTCCTCTCGGCCTGAGCGGCTTCCTGGTTCATGATCCCTCTCCCTTATCGGTAACAGAGCTTTCCCTGCCGGGAAGCGGAGGACGCAGGAATTCGACGTGGAACTTCACCGCTCCGATAGGCTCGACCCGATGCAGGATCGTGGGCTCGACAATTCCGGGTGCACTGTCTGGCGTGAGCACCTCGTTGGTCGAAACGCGGCGAGGATCCGTCACGAGATAGCGCAGCTTTCCTTCTTCCACCTGGATGAGGCCCCAGATCCCGCCCTTGGTCGAATGGTCTGCGAGCAGACCGGCCGGTACGGTGGAGTCGGTGAACGTGGCTGTGCGTTTGTAAGGTTCGAGGTTCCGGAGGAGATCGGCTTTCATATCAGGCTGCCTTTCGAATTGCGATTAAGGCATGAATGGCGTGGCTGAGCTCGTTGCCGAGAAGCGGTTTCTCGATCAGCTTGGCGTTCGCTGCGATCAGACGATCGCGCAGACCGGCAGTCGGATTGGTCGCAAGAACGATAGCCGGCACCCTGCAACCCCGCATTCGCAGGTCTCCAAGAACCGCCAAGCCGTCACCAAGATAGTTCTGATCGATTACCAGCGCGGCGGCGACTGTGGGATCGATCCCTTCAGCCGCCCCGTCGACGACCTGGAAACCTTCAATCGCCAGAGAGAACTGTAGGGAAGACAGGACTGGCAGATCCTCGATGAACAGCAGGATAGATTTCCGATGGACCATGGTCTGTCCCCCTGTGGCGGCCGGCCTCAGGCCGCCTTCTTCCAGTTCGGCTCGAGCGTTACGTGGTGCGGGCATTCGGCAATCTCGCCCACCGGAAGACCGGCGAGTTCGTTGGCGAAGCCGTGGTTCACATCGCGATGGTGCGCCTCGTCAGCCCGGACCACCAGGACCACGTCGCGCAACGTGGCATCGCTGGGCAAGTCCCAGTATGTCTTGGCGATCTCGGGAGCCGGAACGTTCGGGCTACGACCCTCATCAATCTCAGCGAGATAGTGCGTGTAGCTGATCACGGCTTCTTCCTCAAAGTAGCCCACCACCCGATGCGCGGTCTTCGAACTGATCAGGTAGAGCGCGAAGAAAAACAGGTAGAATACCCATTGCACGCCGATGATCACCGCCCGCTCGAACCAAGTCGGCTGCGAGACTTCGATAAAAGTCATCAGGTGCATGCGCTCATTTTCGGCTTCGTCCATGAGCGTCTTGATCCAGCCCTTGTCGTCGCACATGCGGCGCAGGCACGCGAGATGATTGATCGTCGCGCCTACCATCCCCGGAACGGCCGCGACGGTTTCGAGAACAACGGCACGATGCCCGTAGCGCTCGGCAAAGAACGTATCGGCCGTCCAACGCAGTACTTTTGTAAAGCTAAACGCGATCCGGTCCGATAGCCCGCGGGGGTTGTGATGGACGCCCAGATCGATGAAAGGTGCAGTCATTGAAATTTCTCCGCTTTGCGGCACCTTCGCTCAGAGCGCCGCTGTCAGGCACTTTCTACGGCGATGAACGGAAACGCGAAATTTGGATGATCACCCTACCGTGAGTACCCTAAGGGCTTTACCGGAGGTGGAGCGCACGAGCTTGGTCAGCCGGTTGCAACCGAGGCTGTCCTTTGTGGCTGCGTCGACGCTAGCCCTGCTTGCAATTGCATTGGCAGTGGCAGTCCGGCTGCTGTTCGCGGACGCACTGGGTCAGCGCGCAACATTCATTTTTTTCGTGCCGGCCATCGTGGTGGCGAGCGCGTTTTCCGGGTTTCGGGCGGGCGGCCTCGCGGCTGGGATGGGCGCTGCTGCCGGTCTTTGGTGCGACAGTCTGAGCGGACCTGTTGAAAGCGGGAGCCTGATCGCGGCGACGGGATTTGTGCTCATTGGCATTGCAGTGGCTATCGGCGGAGAATGGTTTCAGCGCGCCCGCGTCGAAACGGAAGCGGCGGCGGCCGCGCTCGCGGGTCGCGAAGCCCATTTGCGATCAATCCTCGAAACCGTGCCGGATGCTATGGTTGTGATCGACGAGGCCGGCCTAATCCACGATTTCAGTCTCGCCGCCGAACGTATGTTCGGATGGCAGGCGGACGAGGTTGCCGGACGCAACGTCAGCGTCTTGATGCCCGATCCCTATCGCAGCGCACACGATGATTATCTTCAGCGCTACTACCAAACGGGCGAGCGACGCATCATCGGCAAAGGACGCGTTGTCGTCGGCGAGCGAAAGGACGGCTCAACGTTCCCACTCGAATTGGCGGTGGGCGAGATGCAAGCCGAGGGGCACCGCTATTTCACTGGCTTTATCCGGGATCTGACCGACCGGCAGGAGACAGAGGCCAGGCTGCAGGAACTCCAGAGCGAACTGGTGCACGTTTCGCGGCTGACGGCACTCGGCGAGATGGCTTCTGCTCTCGCCCACGAAATCAATCAGCCGCTCTCAGCGATTGCCAACTACCTTAAGGGAAGCCGGATGCTTCTCGAACGCGACGAGGTTCCGCATGAGCGGGTGGCAGAGGCTGTCAGTCGTGCGGCGACCGAGGCGCTGAGGGCCGGCGACATCATCCGCCGGTTGCGCGATTTCGTGGCCCGCGGCGAAACCGAACGAACCATCGAGAGTCTGCCGAAGCTTGTCGAGGAGGCGAGCGCGCTGGCACTGGTTGGTGCCAAGCAGCACGGCATTCGCGTCCGGTACGCGTTCAGCCCCGAAATTGATCTGATCTTGGCCGACAAGGTGCAAATTCAGCAGGTCGTGCTAAACCTGGTGCGGAACGCCGTCGACGCCATGGTGGACTGCACTTCTCAGCAGCGTCATCTGACAATATCAATCGGACCGGCCGAAGATGACATGGCTGCGATTGTTGTGGCCGATACCGGACCAGGCATCGATCCCGATGTGGCCGACAAGTTGTTCCAGCCCTTCATCACTACCAAGCGGGAAGGGCTAGGGGTGGGCCTATCAATTTCGCGGACGATCGTGGAGGCAAATGGGGGGCGGATCTGGGCGCAGCAAGCAGAGGGGGGCGGCGCGGAATTCGGCTTCACGCTTCAACGTGTTGCAAATGAGGAATTGTACGATGGCGAGTAGCGGTGCAGCCGATCAGATTGTCTATGTAATCGATGATGATGAGAGCGCCCGTCATTCGCTTGAATTTCTGCTCGATGTCACAGGAATCCGGGTGCGCTCCTTCGCGTCGGCAGATGCATTTCTGAAAGCCTCCCCGGCGCTGGCGGGTGCGTGTGTCGTCACCGATGTGCGCATGCCTGGCACCAGCGGCGTCGAGCTGACGGAAAGACTGAAGCAACGCGATGTTCCGGTGCCGGTCATTGTCATCACCGGGCATGCTGACGTTCCCTTGGCGATCCAGGCGATGAAAGCAGGCGCGTCGGACTTCATCGAGAAGCCGTTCGACGACGTGACGATACTCTCGTCTATCCGTAAAGTGCTGGCGGAAAAGGCCGGAGATGAACAGCTTCATTCTGAACGAAACGAGGTGGTCCACCGTATCGGCCTGCTATCGGCCAGGGAGCACGAAGTGGTCGATGGCCTGGTGGCCGGTAAGGCCAACAAGGTGATTGCCTTCGATCTCGACATCAGCCCGCGCACCGTGGAAGTCTATCGTGCCAACGCGATGATGAAAATGCAGGCGAAGACACTGTCTGACCTCGTGCGGATGATGACGATAGCACGCATTTGTTAGCTAAGTCAGCTTTGCCCATCACGATGCTACCGGGCCAGTTCAAGCCACCGTAGTTGCGAGGCTGAGCTGCGGTATCGCGACTGAGCGCCGCCCAGAGAAATCGGTACGGACTACTACTACGTTGCAACGTTCTAGGTAATCGAGCATCCTTCGAGCACGCCCTACCGATCGTGTGCCGTAGAGAATGGCGAGCACCTCGTCATCCGGACATGCCTCGCCCGCGATGGCGGCTTTGCCGATCGCCAGAAAAGGTGTGAGGAGTTCCTCGGGAACCGTGTCGGCCAGTTCAAGAAGGCGCTCCACCTGGCCGTCATCCGCGTCCAAATCCAATCCGGCAACAGCGATGGCAAATTCCTTGCGGAACTCCGCCGCATCTAGGCCGTGCGTCTTTACTCCCTGCATGCGGCAACGGACGGAGAAATCCTGGAACAGCGCCGCCGACTGATGGAAGGTACATCCCTCCTCTTGCGACATCTCATGCAGGACCGTGCGCACAACCTGGCTGACGTCTTCACGCGACATCGAGGACCCGCAGTCTTCTTTGGAAGGTTGTGACTGGGCTGCGATATGCTCCTGAAGCTTGCTCTCGGTCGCTCGGGGGGGGGGCTCCGCGGCGGCGCTCCACAGATCGGGCTGTATCGGTGGGCTCTGTGGTTCAGCGTGCAAAAGGGCAGCCATCTCTTCCCCGGTCGAGAGCGGCAGGGGAGTTAGGCCGGCTACCGCGGACTTGGCACGCGTCTCCACACTACCGATCCTGACTGCCACGGGACGCCGGCTGATAGCAGGCCCAAGCCCGAGAAATTCGCCACGCTCAAGATCGCGTATCTGCTCTGCCTGGCGGCGCTCCATGCCCAGCAGGTCTGCCGCCCGGACCATATCGATATCGAGAAAAGTCCGGCCCATCAGAAAGTTCGATGCCTCGGCCGCCACATTCTTGGCCAGCTTCGCCAGCCGCTGTGTCGCGATCACGCCTGCAAGACCGCGCTTGCGACCACGGCACATCAAGTTGGTCATTGCAGCGAGCGATCCGCGCCGCGCTTCGTCGCTCACCTCTCCTGCTGCTGCGGGTGCGAATAACTGTGCCTCGTCGACGATGACGAGGGCGGGATACCATTGATTAGCGGGAGCTTCGAAGAGGCTAGCCAGGAAAAGCGCAGCGCAGCGCATCTGATTTTCGATCTCAAGTTCGTCGAGTGCCAGGACCACCGAAGCCCGGTGCTCACGGATGCGTGCCGCCAGCCTGGTAATTTCCGCGTCGGAATAAGCGGCGCCGTCGATCACGACATGGCCGAACGCTTCGGCAAGGCTCACAAAATCGCCTTCTGGATCGATCACGATCTGCTGCACGACGCCTGCGCTCTTTTCGAGCACTCGGCGGAGCAAATGCGATTTGCCCGAGCCGCTGTTTCCCTGCACCAGCAGCCTCGTCGCGAGAAGCTCCTCAACGTCGAGATTGACAGGACCTCCGGTGTTATCGGAGCCGAGTTCGATGCTGGTACCCATCATGGCCGTTTAGCAGGATAGGTGCGGGGCCGAAGGCAGCGGACGCTGTTTTCCAGAGGTTTGCCCTCGCCCTTAGCGCAAGACACGATAACGGCTCACCTGCGTTACGAGGTAGTATGTCTGATCGCGCTAACGGCCTCTTCCAGTACCCCCTGCTCAAGCAGCGTTTGACCACTTTCGTCAGCCGTGCCGCAGGTCCACTTCCTGCTGGGCGCGATGATTGTCATGCTATTGGGGCAAGGCACTATCGTCCTCAACGAGGGCTATGTTCCTTAATCGTTGGGACGGCTCGGCAAAGCTGTGGGCATTCGACCGGCCGCCAGAGTTCGGTGACCGAACATTGAAGATCGCGACCTACAATTTGAACGGCATTAACGGTCGGCTGCCTGTGCTCCTGCGCTGGCTCGAACTCGCAGAACCCGAGATCGTCTGCCTTCAGGAGCTCAAAGCACCGCAGGAGCGTTTTCCAGAAACGGCCATCCGAGATGCCGGCTACGAAGCTATTTGGCACGGTCAGAGTCGCTGGAACGGCGTGGCGATCCTGAGCCGGATTGGTGAGATACACGAGACGCGGCGCGGGCTGCCAGGCGATCCGGACGATTTGCAAAGTCGCTATATCGAGGCTGCCATTAATGGCGTGCTTATTGCCGGGCTCTATCTACCCAACGGCAATCCTCGGCCCGGTACCAAGTTCGATTACAAACTGCGCTGGTTCGATCGCCTGGAGAAGCATCTCAGTACACTGTTCACTCTCGATGCGCCGGTTGTCATAGCTGGCGACTACAATGTCATGCCGACTGATCGCGATGTCTACGCGCCAGATCGCTGGCGCGAGGATGCGCTGTTCGCACCCGAAGTGCGAGCAGCTTATCAACGGCTTCTCGACCAAGGCTGGACCGATGCCGTCAGACATCTGCATCCTGACGAAACGATCTACACATTCTGGGAATATTGGCGCGGCGCATTTGACCGCAATGCGGGGCTCAGGATCGACCATTTTCTTCTGAATGGGCAAGGTACCAACCGTCTGATGAAGGCGGAAGTAGATACGGAGCCCCGCGGATGGGAGAAAACCAGCGATCATGCGCCCGTCTGGATCGAACTCGAAAACACGCCAGGCTGAAAACGTCGTGGCCAACCCATTGGTAGGTGCAGCCGAATTGCACTTTGGCTCAACTCGCGGCCAAGATGCGACCTGACTGCTTTGCGCCCAATCGGCGACATTCCGTGTTACCGCATCGGTGCCTGAAAGCAGACATCCCCAAGTGATTAATCTGATAGTGAATGGGGCATAATGCCTAGTTGTCGGCAACCGCCGAACTCATCAATTGAGCATAATTCCAGCAGCTGCCCAACTGGCTCTGTCAGAGCAAATGCACCACTAGCGTTTCGATTCGGCGAGGGTAGGGCGCTCCGATGCCCCGTCCTCGCAAACCAGCCAGCCCATTCCGTTATTTCAACTCGTCACCTGAGGTGATCCGCCTGGTTGTGATGATGTACGTCCGCTTCCCGCTGAGCTTGCGGAACGTGGAAGACCTGCTGTTCGAACGCGGGATCGACATCAGCCATGAAACGGTGCGCCATTGGTGGAACAGGTTCGGCCCCATGTTTGCCGCTGGCGTCCGACGGCAACGGATGAGCAGGATGAAAGGCTTCCGCCAATGGCATTGGCATCTCGACGAGGTGTACGTGAAGATCAACGGGGAGATGCACTACCTGTGGCGAGCGGTCGACCAGGAAGGCGAGGTGCTCGAGAGCTACGTCACGAAGACCAGAGACAAGAAGGCCGCGCTGCGGTTCATGAAGAAGGCGCTAAAACGTCACGGCTCGCCTGCCCACATCACCACCGATGGCCTGCGGTCCTACAAGGCGGCGATGACCGAGCTAGGCAACGCTGAAAAGCAGGAGGTGGGACGCTGGGCCAACAACAGGGTGGAGAACAGCCACCTTCCATTCCGGCGAAGGGAGCGGGCCATGCTCAGGTTCCGACAAATGAAATCGTTACAGAAGTTCGCCTCGGTGCATGCCAACGTCCACAATCACTTCAACCTTGAACGCCACCTAATCGACAGACAGACTTACAAGACCCGCCGCTCGGCCGCCTTGGCCGAGTGGCAGAACCTCATGGCCTAAGTTGACCGCTGGGAGGGGGAGAGCTCTGCCAATCGGAGACGAGTTGCGGTTAGACTGACAGCACCAGGACGAGGCTTATGTCCGCAATCGGGTCGTTAGCTGAAGGTTGGCATTGTCAGAGCAAATGCACCGCTAGCGTTTTAAGGCGGTGAGGGTAGGGCGCTCCGATGCCTCGACCCCGAAAAACCAGCCCCTTCCGCTATTTCAACTCGTCGCCCGAGGTGATCCGCCTGGTTGTGATGATGTACGTGCGGTTTCCGCTGAGCCTGCGGAACGTCGAAGACCTGCTGTTCGAACGCGGCATCGACATCAGCCATGAGACCGTACGCCACTGGTGGAACAGGTTCGGCCCAATGTTCGCGGCTGACGTTCGTCGCCAGCGGGTCAGCCGGATGAAAGGCTTCAGGCAATGGAAGTGGCATCTCGATGAGGTCTACGTGAAGATCAACGGCGAGATGCATTACCTGTGGCGAGCGGTCGACCAGGAGGGCGAGGTGCTGGAAAGCTACGTCACGAAGACCAGAGACAAGAAGGCAGCCCTGCGGTTCATTAAAAAGGCGCTGCGACGCCACGGCTCGCCGGCCGAGATCACGACTGATGGTCTGCGCTCGTACAGGGCGGCGATGACCGAACTGGGCAACGCCGAGAAGCAGGAGGTGGGACGTTGGGCCAATAACCGGGTCGAGAACAGCCACCTGCCATTTCGACGACGAGAACGGGCGATGCTCAGGTTCCGACAGATGAAGTCGCTACAGAAGTTCGCCTCGGTGCACGCCAACGTCCACAACCACTTCAACCTCGAACGACACCTGATCGACAGACAGACCTACAAGACCCGCCGATCGGCCGCCTTGGCCGAGTGGCAGAACCTCGTGGCCTGAACTGACTGAGGGGAGGGGGAAGCCTCGCCATCGGAGACGAGTTGCGGTTAGACTGACAGCACCACAGCACCCGGCCACTTGACCTTACGAGGTGTTTGGGTGTCGCCCAGACTACCCCCAACTACCCTTCCGTGAGCCTTTTCGAACCAATCCGCCCGGGTGCCAGTTCAACGGCCCAAGGGCGAATCTCGCAGTGAACCCGCCTTTCATCTTCAGGATATTTTACCCTCGCAAGGTCGAGCGTATCGAGGATCGCGTCGGCTCCGTTCTGTATCGGCTTGAGGATGATGACCTTGATTGGATCTACCTAGACCTCGCGACTGGCTCCCACCGCTTCAATCACCTCCACGCCAACGTCCACAACCACTACAACCTCAGCCGACACATGATCAACAGACAGGCCTACAAGGCCCGCCGCTCGGCCGCACTCGCCGAGTGGCAGAACCTCATGGTCTGAATCGAAAACGCAGAAGGAGAGGCCTAGCCAATCGGAGACGAGTTGCAGTTAGACTGACAGCACCGCCACTAACCCTTGGCAATGGCCTCTGTTTCCATGCCGCCCTGTAACTCCCGTATCTCGGGCATTTCATCGGGGTCTTGCGTGCCGGTGGGCGGCGTTCCCACTTCCGGGCCGTATCATAGCACTCTTGCAGGCCGTGTCTGTGACGAGATGAGCACCGGTGCAGCGGATCGGTCACTCCGGTCCGGGCCCAAGACCCCTGCGGATCGGCTGCTCGCCCATTCATCTTCGTCACGAGAAACATGCCTAATCTGATCCTGCGGGATGGACCTGTCGGAGCCAATTCTCCCGCTATCACAACGCACGTGCGCAGCTAGATAGCCATGCCTTGGCCCCCGCTAAAGCGGCTGCCCATTCTGCTGTTTCAACCCAAGCCACGAAATAAACGTGAAGTTCAGAGACGTGTTATCTGCGGCCAGCGGTGGACCAGACAAGCCAGGCGCTCGAACGCTGCATACCGAGCCGTCATCCAGCAGGGTTTGCCGGTAATAGATCGAAGCCGATGCGGTCGGTGTCGAAACCGCGCTCGCCCGGTGTAGCGATGACCGTACGGTGCCGGAACCGCGGGCGGATTTCCCTGCTCAGTACGGCTTCGCCCGAACCATCAAGAACGACTTGATCGAATCCTGCAGAAAGTACGGTTCCTTGAAGTGTTCCCGGCGCGTAGCGAACCACCAGGGAATAGCCGCCCGGCGAATTGCAGTATTCGCGGAAGTTGCCAAGCGATATTGACTGGCCCTGGAGCGCAACACTGCCGGCCCCCCGGTGCTGTACCTCGCAATAAACCGGCACTACGGCGCGAACCGTAAAACTTGCATCCGTGCCCGCTGCGGGAACGGACGCGAGCACCATAGCCATGGCGCAAATCGCTTTTGCTGCCTGCATTGCCATCACCCCACCTTGTTGAAAACGGCTTCAAGGGGAGTGTCTAACAGCGAATGTTTTGCGTTTGGTTAAGCCTGCCCTAGCGCGCCGTCACTGTTATCGAGATCAAATCCGAGTACGTACCTGCACGTTTGCGCGATACATCGCCGATGTAGAACTGGATCGGCAGCGCGGTACGATTCATCCCGGTCTCGGCGGGCCCGGAGACCCGATCCGTTGCAGAGAGATTGACGCGATTTCCACCGATCGTGAGCGAATAGGGCACGGTCCATTCGGTGCCAGACAAACGCAGGTTTCCGGCATTGAGCGAGGTTACGTCGAGTTCGTAACGGCCGGTGCTAGATACACGCAGTTGCAGGGGAACGGGTGCCGGACCTTCGCGAAGTTCGCCAAGACTTACCACGGCCTGCCCGTCCGAAACGCGATAGGCTCCAGCCAGGCCGATCCGCGCGGACGGCAAAACCTCGAGCCCCAGCACGACCCGCGTTCCGCCCATCGTGCGCAGGGCGTGGTCCTGTGCGGTCAGGACAACGTCCTGGGTAAACGTGCCCGCACCGCTGACATCGTCGGGTGATGCGACGAGCCGGTAGGTGATCGTGCGCTGTTCGTTCGACGCCAGTACCATCGCGCGCTGCTCGGAAGAGTTGCGCACCGATCTGCCCGTTCGCGGCGTTACGTCCTGCGAATCGGACAGGTTGATCAGGGCATAGCCAATCGGTCTGCCCCTGCCCGACGAAAGGCCGAATGGTGGCTGATCCAGTTCGAATGTCGGTGTGAACCGGCATTCGGCCGCCCCGTCGTTCACGAACGTGGCACTGAACACCGCTTCGGGAGGGGTGGGCTCGTATGGATCATAGCCGCGGATGATCCACGCCGTTGGGGTTGCATTGATCCTCAGTCTGCAGTCAGCAAGGGGCGAGTTTCCTTGACCCCCGCCGGGGACGGCGCCGGGAGGTCCCGCTTGCGCGGCCGCCGGATTTGCCGCCGCACCTAGGCTAAAGGCAAGGGCGAGCAGGGCAAAACGCACCATCAAGTGTCCTTTCATCTGACCGTGCCTGGAGCTACGGCGCCAAGATCGACGAGGCCGTCACTGTTGGCAGGAACCGTAAATTCAAAACTGCGAGCGGTTGTCCCGTTCGGACCGTAGGTTTCCACCAGGTAACGCCGACCTGGCAACAGCGACGAGATCGCGAAGCGCCCGACGGTGTTGGTGAAGAAAGGCATCGGCTGCGGGTTCTCGCCATCGCGCAAATCGAGAAGCGTGACGCGGCCACCGGCAAGCGAAACGGCCTCGCCAGCCCTCGTCAGCGTTCCTGTCGCGCTGACAAAGGCATCGGTACCAACCCGCACGGCATAGCCACTGCGATAAGGCGGCCTGACCCGAACCACGCCTGGCCCGATGTCGTAGCCTGTGGGCGGATTTTCCACGTCGTACTGTACCGATTGCGTCACGTAGGAGGCGAGGAAATTGTTTACCGCGGCACCCAGCGCTCCGCTTTTGCCGATGTAGTTGTTCTGCGCCAGCGAGGCGCCGGCAACGACGGTTCGATCATCAAGTGTCTCGTGCGGATAGACGAGCGCGAAACTGTCGTTGATGCGGCGCCCCATGCCGAACACGCCATCGGCAAAGGCGATGGTCGTACCCACCCGCACCGAAGTCGCCTGCAACTGATCGATCGAGGAGAGCGATGGGCCAAAGGCCGCATGGCTGACCGACGCATCGAAACGATTGCCCGAATAACTGGCAAAGCCCTGCGCCTGGACCGCATCGTCCCGATGGGTGAGGACGCCGCCGAACCCGACGCTGTTGAGTTCGTTGAGACCGCTTTGGACGTACGACAGTTCAGCGAGATTATCGCGCGATTCATATCGCGCCTCCGCCCGGCGGCGGTAGTCCGGTTGAAAGACGAGTCCGATATTGGCGCTGAAGCCACTGCCGATGGCAAAGGTACGCGGGAAGCCAGCGTAATCAACCCCGGCACGCACCGTCCAGCGTTCGTTGATGCGATAGAAGGCAGTCGCGCCGACACGGTAGGTGTCGCCCGTTGTCTCGCGGCCCTTGAGATAGGAACCGCTGATCGTGGCGAGGATGTCCTGGCTGAATTGCCTGGTGTACTGCGCAGACATCGAAACCGCGGTAAGATTGAAACCTTCCGGGTTAGAAAGACTGGCGAAATCGGGAGAAACGTAGTCGACTCGCAGTGAAAGGTTGTCAGCCAAACCCCCGCGATCGAAGAACTGGTCGTAGGCGACGCCCGCGCCGTACCCGGTGCCGGCCCGTTCCGACAGGCTGACGCCCCCGTCGAACAACAGCCGGCCGCCATTGGGCAAAACGAACTGGGTCTGCCCGGTCAGGCTCTGCACCTGTTCGCTCGCCTGCACGCCGACACCGATGGCGGGGCGGCCGAAAAAGGCCTTGCGGAAAAATCCCGTGAAAGCCAACGGACCGCGGTAATCCGGCGCCCGGCCGAGTTCCCGGCTGGTGGCACCAAGGTAGGCGCCGTATTCGTAATCGCCTGGGTCCAGGTCGATCGGATCGAGGTACTGCGAATACGACAGGTCCTGCACTGCTCCGGTGATGTCCTGCACCTGCACCCGCACATCATTGCTGCCCGCCAGAAGCGGCAACGAGCTGAAATCGTAGCGACCCGGCTGCAACCGCAGTTCGCGATACAGACTGCCATTGCGAAAGAACCTGACCGTCGCCTCTCGCTGCAGGATGAGCTGGCGGTTTCCTTGCAAGACCGCCGACCGAAACGTGTTGAACCGGCGCTGCTGCCGGGCAACGCCGACGCCGCCCATCTGGACGAACGACTGTTGGCCGCGCACCTCCGGGTCCAGATCGCCCAGATACCAGCGACGGTAGCTTTCGGGTTGGTCATAAACGAAACGGGCATAGTTGCGGGCGAACCGGTAGCTCGTCTCGGTCAAGCCGAATTCCTCGCCGAGCGAGGCATCCCCTTCGAACACGATCCGCCCGAAACGCAGGGCCCCGTCAAGGTTGATTGTGGGCCGCTGCTGATCTGCCGCAGTCCACAGGTAGGTCTGCGAGGCATTGAGGTTGAGGTAGGCGGAAAAGGCCGCCGGCGCGAGGCTGACATCGTTCAGATCGTCGCGCGGCGGGGCGAAGATATCCTCCACCGCCCGCTGATCCGCCCTGACCTGAACAACCACGACCGCGAGCGATGCAGGATCGTAAGTCAGGGCGACGCCTGTCGAGACGAGATCCTCGGGTCCGAACACCGTTAGAGGAGAGAGCGTCGCCGAAAGCTCCGCGTGCGCCTCGTCATTCAGGACGGTGCGCATCAATCGCAGGAAGGTGGGGGAATCGAGCAGGAAGCGATCGTCTGCGGTCAGCCGCATGGGGATGTCCCCGAGGGACCGGGTAAGAAACGTGAGCGGCACCGTCATGTCGATGTCGCGATCGTAGGGGTTGATGTCCGGGCGGCCGTGAGGACCGATCGGTACGGCCGGTTCCAGCAGTTGATCCGGCGTCTGCGGGCCGGGCAGCGGCACAACTATGCCGTCCTGAGCGCGCGGCGGTTGCTCCTGTTGCGGGACGGCGTTCTCCTGCGGAGCGGGCGCAGGAGTTGATCGCGGCAACGGCACGACGACCTGCGCACCTGCACCGCTTGCAAGTATCAGGGGCAGTGCTGCCGACGAAAGCAGCAAACGCTTCACTGAAAGAACGTCAGGCGGATTGGCTGATCGGAAAAGCCAAGGACCGGCAGACGAAAGGTCCGTTCGCCCAAAGCGGGGACATAGCCGGTTCCGACTGCGCGATTAAGCTCTTCGGTCGTCACGTCGACGCGTATGGGCTGCCCCTCGGTGTCAGTGCCTTCGAACCGCCAGTTGTAACCCGACATCATGGCATGGCGCCGGCCGGTGTTGGCGAGCGTGACCTCAAGACCACGCACGCTTTGCGCAACTTCGGTCGAACCGGGAGGGCTTTCGGGCGTGTAGGTAACGGGGCCAACCGACATGGCGCTGACGTTGGGCGTCGCGCCAGGCGGGGCGACGACGACGAGCGCGCGCATGTTGTAGACGACCTGCACCTGCGCCGCGACGTTATCAGCGTCGGCCGGCGCAAAGGCGATCGGCAGTTGATTGACGGAGACGTAGTATGCCTGGGAAGCGGCAATATCAGGCGCACCCGCCCATTGAAGCCGTACAACCTGCCTTGCACCGGGGGAAAGGACGCCCTGCGGCGGGAAGACAAGGAAATCCTCGTCAGCCGGTTCCTCGACGATGTTTCCATCATCATCCAGCGTCATGCGATAGATACGTGTTTCGAACGCCAGGCTGCCTTGGTTGATGTTCTGAACCTCGATCCGCGCCACTGCGGCGCCGGCCTGCGATTCCATTTCAACGACCATCGGGGACACGCGCATGGCAGAAGCGGGCGTCAGACCCACAACAAGAGCCAAGGCCCCCAGCGTCGCAATGCCGCGGCGCCAAAGTGTGACCAGCATCATCATTCCCCGTCCGTTCGTTATGATCTTAAAATTGCCACCCAGACGTGAAGAAAGGGGAAAGATCCCGCTCTCCCCTTTCTCCAGTCTGTCGTGTGTCGCTTAAAGAGCGCGCAGCGTCACCGTGGTGGTGCCGCTGTAGGTACCGGCCACCAGGCCGCGATCGGTGATGGCAGGTGCGTTGAAGGCGATCTCCATGGCCGAACGCCAGGCACCCTGCTGCAGCGAACCGGCATTACCGGTCGTGGGCACGGTGAAGCCCTGCTGCGTGCCGGTGGTCACGGCGTTGAGGCCCACACCGGTCCAGCTCGCGGTGACCGCGTAGGGGATGTTGGCCTGGAACTCGTCCGTGTCATAACCACCCGGATTGGCGTTCACCATGCCGCGGATGTCGTTCTTGCTGACTTCTACGGAGTTGTTGGTGTTGCAGCCAGCGGTCAGGGTCTGGACGGTGGCAGTCGCCGGGCCGGCCATCTCGAACGCGGCATTCACGTTCTCGTTGTTGCCGGTGCGAACGCCGATGGTGCCGAAGTCGATCGTGCGCGCAGCGTTGGTGTTGCCGGCATAGAACGAGCAGTCGCGGCTGACGGTGCCGGTCAGGGTGAAGGTGTTCGCCACGGTGGGCGTAGCCGCTTCCGTGTTGTTGGCAGCGGTCGAGGTCGCCAAATAGCGCGTTCCGATATCAAGCGCGAGAAGGCCCTCGTTGATCGCAACCGTGATGGCTTCGCCGAAGTTAAGCGGCGTGTCGACGTTACCCGTCGGCCCGACAACCGGGTTGGCATACTGAATGCGGGTCGAGGTATGGGTCTGTGCCTGAGCGCTGCCGGCAAAGGCAACAAGAGCAGTAGTGGCCAGAGCAGCCTTGAAAACGATTTTCATGATATTCCCCCTCTGATCGGACAGCGACCGCTGTCCCGTCTGGTTATTGAATGGGCGGTGCACATCGGCACCGCCCATCCGCGTTAGGTGATTACAGCGCGCGCAGCGTGACCGTGGTGGTGCCGGTGTAGGTACCAGCGACCAGGCCGCGATCGCTGATGGCGGGCGCGTTGAAATCGATGCGCATGGCCGAACGCCAGGCACCCTGCTGCAGCGTCGAGGCATTCGCCTGCGGCGCAACGTAGACGGCCTGCTGCGTGCCGGTGGTCACCGCGTTGAGGCCAACGCCGGTCCAGGTGGCATAGACCGCATAGGGGATGTTCGCCTGGAACTCGTCGGTGTCGTAACCGCCCGGGTTGGCATTGACCATGCCGCGGATATCGTCCTTGCTCAGCTCGACCGAGTTGTTGGTGTTGCAACCGGCGGTCAGGGTCTGAACGGTGGCAGTGGCAGCGCCGGCCATCTCGAACGCGGCATTCACGTTCTCGTTGTTGCCGGTGCGAACGCCGATGGTGCCGAAATCGATCGTGCGCGCAGCAGCGGTGTTGCCGGCGTAGAACGAGCAGTCGCGGTTGACGACGCCGGTCAGGGTGAAGGTGTTCGACACGGTCGGCGAGGCGGCTTCGGTGTCATCGGCGGCGGTCGAGAGCAGCGTGATGCGGGTGCCGAGAGCGACGGTGGGATTGTTGCCCTGGGCCAGAACGGCATCGGCCTGCTGACGCTCGAGCGGGGTGGTCGCGTTGTAGGTGGTCGGCGAACCGTTGATCGGCGCGACGCTGGCGTATTCGGCAACGTTCGTCGTCTGGTGCGTCTGGGCCTGGGCGCCGGTGGCGATAAGCGCGGCCGAAGCGGCAGCGAGATAAAGTGCAGTCTTCATAAAAGTATTCCTCATTTGATCGGCCCGAAAAGGCCAGGAGTGTGCACCGAACATTGCAACCCCGGATGCGACGGTGCCCGCATCCTTATTCTATGCGATTGCCCCCAGGGGTGAGCGCCGCCCGCCCCTACCGGGCAAGCTTAGAGAGCGCGCAGCGTTACGGTGGTGGTGCCGCTGTAGGTACCGGCAACCAGGCCGCGATCGGTGATGGCAGGCGCGTTGAAAGCGATCTCCATGGCCGAACGCCAGGCACCCTGCTGCAGCGAACCGGCATTACCGGTCGTGGGCACGGTGAAGCCCTGCTGCGTGCCGGTGGTCACGGCGTTGAGGCCCACACCGGTCCAGCTCGCGGTGACCGCGTAGGGGATGTTGGCCTGGAACTCGTCCGTGTCATAACCACCCGGATTGGCGTTCACCATGCCGCGGATGTCGTTCTTGCTGACTTCTACGGAGTTGTTGGTGTTGCAGCCAGCGGTCAGGGTCTGGACGGTGGCAGTCGCCGGGCCGGCCATCTCGAACGCGGCATTCACGTTCTCGTTGTTGCCGGTGCGAACGCCAATGGTGCCGAAGTCGATCGTGCGTGCGGCGTTAGTGTTGCCGGCATAGAACGAGCAGTCGCGGCTGACGGTGCCGGTCAAAGTGAAGGTGTTCGCCACGGTCGGCGTAGCCGCTTCGGTGTCGTTGGCAGCCGAGCCCGAGATAGTGAACGAGGTCTGGACCTCATTGGTCGTGGTGCTCGTTGTCGTCGTCACCGGGGTGCTGACGCAGGCCGGATTGTTCGGGCAACCGTTGGTGATGAACGGCGATTGATTGTTGTTGCCCTGACCGAACGAAGGGTTCGGACGCTGCGACACGATCGTGGTCGTCGTGGTCTGAGTCGTCACCGGAATGGTGACGCTCTCGTTCACCGGATTGACGATACTATGAGTCTGGGCCTGGGCGACGCCGCCCATCGAGACGATTGCTGTGGTGGCCAAAGCGGCCCGCATGACGAACTTCATAACTTGATGTCCTTTACTGTCGATCGCACCCCCGTTGTGCTTCATCGACGGATTAATGATGCACCGCGTGAACATTTGCGCCTGACAACGGTGCGAGTCAGGCGGGCGGATTGGCGTCAGCGATGCGGCCATGCATCGGGGCTGCCAACGCCGAATATGAAGCGTCGACCTACATTGGCGACACCGTGATGGTGATCGTTTCAACGTAATTTCCGGCCAGCAACCCAGCCTCTCCGGTTGGGGCGGCGAGTTGAATGGAAAGCGTCATCCCGTCCGTCGCGATCCCACCGTTGCTGGAAAAGGACCCCCCACCACGCAGTTCGCGGCTGTCAAAAGTGCGCGTAAGCGTACGCACCGACGGGTGCCGGACCGGCATCGAAATTCCCAATGCGTAGGGTAGGGCGCCTGAGTAGGGCCCTTGGCCCGAAGGCATCGTCGTATGGCTAAGAGCGCCCCCGGAACCCGAGATGTTCATGGTGAAGGGTACGTTGCAGTCAAAAGCGACACGTGCGTTCGCGGATAGGCCACCCCGATTGAGATCGCCGAAATCCATGTTGGGAATGCTGCCCATTGCGCAGCGCTGGCTGATCGTCCCGTCCACAGCGATCTGCACCGTGCGCGTATCAACGATTTCGTCAGCTAGGGCGGGGGATGCGTAGCACGCAGCAAAGCACAGACCGATAATCAGTCGCATCATCCCCCCCCCAAAAAAAGTAGTCTAGTTTAACTTCTGATAATCGAAGCGATACGCGAATCGTTTGCGCCCTTCGATTTGGTTAACGCTTCACTAACCAAGACAAATCCACTTGTCGAGACGGGCGGCTACTCCGTTTCATTACGGTACGCTGTGCAGTCGGAAGGCCATTTGCCAAACCGACGCCCTAACTTGTTGTCGCAACTGGCCATTCGAGCGTCGACCGCCAGAATGATGGCTAAAGGCTTCTGTAGTTCTATCACCTTTTCGCCAGTAAATGGCCGTATCGTTTCCGTCCGTTGATTGATTGGCGGATCTTTTCGAAAGATTGTGGAACGACAGGTTTGACAAATAGAATGCGGCCATCCGCCGCCAATTAAATGAATTTTTCAACCGGCAGGGCCGATCTCTCGCAGGGACCGATGATCAATTTGTCCTCGAAGGCGATGGATAAGTTGGCCTCTTGGCCTCAGCGATTTCAGCTAATAAAAAGCAGGCCGCTGCGACAACAAGATCGCCGCACACTCCTCTATCCTGCTTTCTGCCTAATCCGGAAACCGCGCAGCAATCGGCTGGTTTGCCCATGATCACTTCCAAGCAGCCTGGCGATAGCCGCCTCGCCATTCTGGACAGCACCTGCACGGGCGGACTAACGGGCCGCGCATGAGCATCGTTGCGACAATCATGAACACCGCCACCGGGCGCCCGATCCAGACAATGGCCTTTGGCCGGATGCCGAAGCCCTGGGCCAGGTTCAACCTGGCAACCGGCGAACTGGTCACCGCCGAGCGGATCGATATCGGCAAGCCTGCGCCTGGCAAGTTCGTCGCCCCGATCGAGGTGTGGGTCACGCTGAAGTCGGAAGCGTAGCCCGCGTGCCAGTGGACGACCCCAAGCCTGCCATGCGTGCCGTCGGCATCGATTTCGGCACGACCAACTCGGTCATCGCGTCTGCCGATGGCGCCGGTGACACGGCGCTGGTCGATTTCGCCACGCCGCACGGTGCGTCCGAGGTCTTCCGCTCTGCGCTCTGTTTCTGGCAGGACGATGCGATACGCGGCGGTCTGGGGCACGAGGCGGGCCCATGGGCCATCGCCGAGTTCCTCGATTTTCCGCAAGGCAGCCGTTTCCTGCAATCGTTCAAGTCGCTGGCTGCCAACCCCCTGTTCGAAACCGCCAACCTGTTCGACAAGCGGCTGCGGTTCGAAGAGCTGGGGCAAATATTCCTGGCGCACCTGGTGGCCCATGCGGGCGGGCCGCTGTCCGACCTGCCGGACAGGATCGTGGTGGGCCGTCCGGTGCGCTACGCCGGCGCCCGGCCCGATCCGGCGCTGGCGCGCGCGCGGTACAATGCGATGTTCGCTGCCCTCGGGCGCGAAATCCACTATGTCTACGAACCGATGGGCGCAGCATACGGCTTTGCTTCGCAGCTCGATGAGCCCGCGACCTTGCTGGTGGCCGATTTCGGCGGCGGGACCACCGATTTCTCGGTTGTCCGCGCAGCCGAGCCCGGCGCGGCGCGGCGGTGCATACCCTTGGGGTCTGCCGGCATCGGCATCGCTGGGGACACGTTCGATTACCGGATCATGGACAACATCGTGCTGCCCTTGCTGGGCAAGGGCGGGACCTATCGCTCCTTCGACAAGGCGCTGGAGATTCCGGCCGGCCATTTTGCCGATTTTGGCGACTGGTCGCGCCTTGCCCTGATGCGCAACCGGCGCACGCTTGCCGAATTGTCGCGATTGCAGCGCAGCGCAACCGATCCCGCAGCGATCGCGCGCATGGTCGCAGTGATCGAGGGCGAGCTGGGCTACGCGCTTTACGAGGCGATCGGGCTGGTAAAACGCACGCTTTCAAGCGAGACCCAGGCCGAGTTCGTCTTTGAAGCACCGGGCCTCGCCATCGAGGCGAGGGTCGAGCGCCAGCATTTCGAAAG
Source organism: Aurantiacibacter arachoides (assembly GCF_009827335.1). Classification (GTDB taxonomy): domain Bacteria; phylum Pseudomonadota; class Alphaproteobacteria; order Sphingomonadales; family Sphingomonadaceae; genus Alteraurantiacibacter; species Alteraurantiacibacter arachoides. The sequence goes on from NZ_WTYH01000001.1 coordinate 688,334, forward strand.
GTGGATCGCCGCGGATCTCCAGCGCATCGACAAGACAGTCGACCTTGCGCTGGAGCAGGCCGGCCTTGCCCCAGACGACATCGACCATGTGTTCCTGACCGGCGGGTCCTCGCAGATACCGGCAGTGCGCCGGCTGTTCGCGCAGCGTTTCGGTGAAGGCCGGCTGGTGATGGGCAATGAACTAACCTCGATTGCCCACGGACTGGGATTGATGGCTGCCGGCGCCGACCTTGCCGACTGGATTATCGAGGACGAGCAGCAGAGCTAGGCGTCGCGCAGGGCGACACCGCCTTCACGACTGTTGTTTGATGCGCGCGATGTAGGCATCCACCTGCGTCTCGAGCGTATCGAGCGGCAATGCGCCCTGACCCAGCACCGCCTCGTGAAAAGCGCGAATATCGAAGCGGGGGCCCAGCTCGGTCTCCGCACGGTCGCGCAATTCCGCGATCCTCAGCTGGCCGATCATGTAGCTGGTCGCCTGGCCGGGATTGTTGATGTAGCGATCGACTTCCTTGGCCATGTCGCGTTCGGAATTGGGAGAATTGGCGCGGAAATAGGCGATTGCCTCCTCCCGCGACCAGCGCTTGGCATGGATGCCGGTATCGAGCACCAGCCGGATTGCGCGCCACATCTGCAGCGACAGCATTCCGAAGCGCTGTTCAGGCGTGGTGTAGACGCCCATCTCGTCCGCCAGCCGCTCCGAATACAGCCCCCAGCCTTCGGTGTAGGCGCTGTATCCGCCGAAGCGCCGGAACTTGGGTATACCCTGCAGCTCCTGCGCGCGGGCGATCTGGAAGTGGTGGCCGGGCGCACCCTCGTGCGCGGCAATGGCATCGGTCTGGATGCGGTTGACCTGGTTCATGTCCGCCAGATTGACGTAGAAGATGCCGGGCCGCGTGCCATCGGGCGCGGGGCGATTGTAAAAGGCGACGGCGGCGGTGTCCTGGCGGAATGGTTCCACCGCGCGCACTTCCAGCGCGGCCTCGGGAAGACGCTCGAAATATTGCGGGGCCAGGGCCATGACACTCGCGATCAGCGCACGGGCTTCCTCCAGATAGCGCTCCCGCCCTTCGGCGGTGTTGGGGTATTTGTAGGCCGGATCGCTTCGCAGCGCGGCGAAGAATTCCTCCAGCGTGCCGGTGAAGCCGATCTCCCGCCTGACCTCTTCCATCTCGGCCCGAATGGCGGCCACCTGCTCAAGCCCGATCGTGTGGATCTGGTCGGCGGAAAGATCGGTGGTGGTGTAGGCTGCCAGGCGATTGGCGTAATAGGCGTCGCCGTCCGGCAGGCTCCATGCGCCGTTGTTGCCATCGGCACGCGGTTCGAGCGCCTGGATCCCGGCAATCAGCGTTTCGACCCCGTTGCGGAACGGGCCGGTCAGCGCTGCGCGTGCGTCCCCCAGCAGTTCGGTCTTCTCACCATCGGGGATATCCAGCGCGTTCACCTTTGCCTGGAAATCGGCCCAGATCGGGTTGTCCGGGCCGGAGGCGAACGGCGCCCCCGTCAGGATGCTGCGGGCGTCGGCGGTCGCCGGTGCGAACACCATGGCGGGCGGCACGATGCCGAGCGCTGCCTGCTGCTCCATTACCGCTACGGTCTCACGCATCACGCGCTCACTGTCGCGCAGCCGGGCGATATAGGCGCGTGCGTCGGCGACGGTTTCCACCCTGTGCTGGTTGATGAGGAAGACCGGGATGCTGCCGGCCGGCGTGCCGTTGGTCGAAACCGGGAAGCCATAGGCGCGGAACCGATCGTCTTCGCGGCGACGCTCCACCTCGCGTTCGAACAGGATGTAGCTGAGCCGGGCCGAGGCACCCAATCGCGCGGGATCGAATTGCGCGCGCATCTGCGCCAGCTGGCGCTCTGCGAGCTGCATTTCCGCGTCGCCGGATTCGAGCGTGTAGTCGCCGAGCCTGTCGTAATCCTGCCGCGATCCCAGGCTCGTCAGCTGTTCCGGACTGAGGGCGCTCTGGGCATCGAACGCGGCGTCGAGAAAGGCGAGCAGACGCGCGTCTTCCTGAGCATACGTTTGGTCTGCCGGGCGGGCGTCAACCGGCCCGGCGATCAAGACCGGCTCTGCATGTGTGGCGCAGCCGGCGAGAAGAACGAAGGGTAGCAGGCGATGGATCATGGTTGCGCGTCCTCGGGGGGCAAAGGCAGGTTTGCGGCATCGCTAACGGCCTGCGAGCCGCTTCTCAATGCCTTTGGCAAAAGTCGGCGAGGGGAGTTCTGCCCGCGCATGGCGATGATCAGCCGCGAAAGAGATTGAAAGCAGGCGATCGTCGCGATTGCATGACATGCGACTTTCGATAGGGTCGCCCGATGACTCCCATGACGACGACCCATGCGCAACGCTGGCATCCCTACTGCGGTGAAGCGCCGGGACCGGCACACTGGCTGGCGCACTGGAACTGGGATTGGGTCCTGCTCGGTTCGCTCGCCGTGCTGCTGCTGTTCGGTTTCAAGGCGTCGCGGGCAACGATGCGCAGCCAATTGGCGGCGACCGCCTGCATGGTGATCCTGTTCGTCACGCCCTTGTGCGCGCTGGGCTCTGCCCTGTTCCTTGCCCGTTCGATCCACCACCTGGCGCTCGCGCTGGTGCTCGCGCCGTTGCTGGTCGGGGCGGTCGGGGCAAGGGCCTTTCCGAACGTTTCGCTGGGGCTTGCCACGGTGGTGCAGACCGCAATCTTGTGGGCCTGGCACGTGCCGGCCTCTTACGCGCAGGCCATGTCGAACGACCTGGTGTTCTGGGCAATGCAGGTATCGATCACTCTCAGTGCTGCCGCCTGGTGGGTTTCCGTGCGCCGCGCAACGGCGCTGGGCGCGGCGGCGGGCCTGCTGGCGCAGATGGTGCAGATGGGCGTGCTGGGCGCTCTGCTCGTCTTCGCCGGCCGGGCGCTCTACGCGCCGCACTGGCTGACAACGACGCTCTGGGGCCTCACCGCGCTGGAGGATCAGCAGGTCGCCGGCCTGGTCATGTGGGTCGGCGGGGGCGGGGCCTACCTGCTGCTGGCAATGGCCATGCTCTGGCGCGCGCTGGGGGCCGACGCCCGGCCATTGCCCGCCTCTCGCCCTGCATGAACAGGCTGGGGCAATGGGCCAAGGGCTACCGGGACCGGGGCCGGTACACGCCGGTGGGCGTAGCCTTCCACTGGATCATGGCGGCCGTCGTCATTTTCCAGCTGGGCACCGGCTGGTGGATCCAGCGCTATCTTGTCGGGGGCGAGAAGCTGGATGCCTATGCCCTGCATTCGCAGATAGGGCTAAGCCTGCTGGCACTGGGCCTGCTGCGGCTGCTGTGGCGCCTGATCGTGCCGGGACCCATCAACGATGCCGACGAACCGGGTGTCGCATCGACGATCGCCCACATCACGCACGCGATATTCTATGCGCTGTTCACCATCCTGCCACTGTCGGGCTGGGCGATGTGGTCGGCGATCCAGCCGGCGCGGCCGCTGTTTCTTGCAGGGATCATCCCGGTCCCGCCCATGCCGTTCTACGACCTGTCGCGCGCCTGGCAGTTCCGCGTGCTGGACTGGGCGATGGACGTGCACGTGGCGGCGGTCATCGTTCTGGCGCTGCTGGTCCCCGCCCATGCGCTGGCGGCGATCAAACACCATTTCATCGACGGGGACGACGTTCTGGAAGGCATGTTTCCGGAAGTGCAGGATCGCCGCCAGCATCCGCAAGGCGCGCGGCATACGCCGCCACCGCTTGCCGATCGGTCGGATGCAGAGCGCGGCTGATGGCAGTCATCGCGGCCCTCGCATCGCCGTATCGCTCGCCGCTGGCCCAGGCGTCCAGCTGGTGGGCGAGATATGGCGCGCTCTGCCCGGCAAGCGGCGGGTTGCCTGCATTGCCGAGCCCGTCCGCGCCGTGGCAACTTGCGCACGAAGCGACGCCCTGCGAGGGCACCCCATCGTGATAGATCGTCGCACCTGCACACTGGTCTGGCGCAGCGCCGGGCGCCGCCCCGTTCGGGGCCGGATCGTATGGCATCGCGGCGTAGTAGGCGGTGACCTTTTCGCGCGCCGCGCCGTCCAGCGTCGTGGCGATCCGGTACATCTGCGGATGCTTGCGCGCGCCGGAGGCAAAATGTTCGAGCTGGCGCAGGGCGTATCCCTGGTCCAGCCCGGCGATGCGCGGGGCGAGGTTGCCATCGCCTTCTCCCTGCACGCCGTGGCAGGTGGAGCAGGCGGCGAGCGCGCCGGCCTCTCCGCCGCTGAAGGCGATAAGTTCGCCGGTTTGATCGAACGGGTCCTCGACGATTGCGGGATCAGTGCAACCGGCGGCGCCGCACACGGCAAGACCGCCCAGCAGGCGGAAAATGGCAGGAAACCCGGTCATCGCTCGTCCTTCCAACCCGAATGCCGCCGCGCCGGTTCCTTGGCGCCCCGCGTGATCGCCGCGCTTGTGCTGGCAGCGACGGCCGCAGCTTGCAAGCCGCCGGTCGAGGCGCGTCACGAATTTGCCCCCGAGGTGGTGGAGCGCGGCCGTGCCGTGGCCACCGCCGCAGGCTGCGCCGCGTGTCACGCCCTTCCCGGCGTCGACTGGCCGCGCGGCGATGCCGGGCCGGACCTGACCGCTTTCGACGGGCGCGGCCCGATCGCCGGTGCCTTGCCCAACACGCCCGCCAACCTGGCCGCCTTCGTGCGCAATGCCCCGCTTGCCAAGCCCGGCAGCACGATGCCGCCCATGCCGATCACGCAATCAGAGGCGCGCGCCGTTGCCGCCTATCTCTATGGTAGTGCCGATGACTGACACCCGGACCGTATTCGATGCCTGGTGGGGCTGGCCGCCGCCCGTGCTCGACCCCGCAGGGCCTTATGCCGAAAGCGTGACCGTGCTCGCCTGGGCGCTGTTCGCCATGGGCGGCGTGGTGACCGCTATCGTCGCCGCGGCGCTGTACGTCGCGCTGTTCGGCCCGGCGAAATGGAAGGCGCGGATCGGCGGTGAGAAGACAGTCTGGATCATGGGTGTCGCCTTTCCCGGCGTGGTGCTGGCGGGCCTGCTGGTCTGGGGGCTGACGCTCACCGCCTCGCTGACCGATCCCATTCGCGGCGACGAGCAGCGCATTCGGGTGACGGGGCACATGTGGTGGTGGGATGTCGAATATCTTGACGCGGCGGGCCGGGTGATCCTGCGCGATGCCAACGAAGTCCACCTGCCGGTCGGGCGCCCGGTGGTGCTCGAACTGCGCAGCGCCGACGTGATCCACAGTTTCTGGGTGCCCAATCTTTCGGGCAAGGAGGACATGATCCCCGGCCGCACCAACACGCTGAAGGTGCAGGCCGACCGGGCCGGCCACTACGGCGGGGTCTGCGCCGAATACTGCGGCGGGCCGCACGCGCTGATGGGCTTCGTCGCCGTCGCGCACGAGGAGGCTGACTATCGCCGCTTCCTCGCCGGAGAGCGGCTGGGGCCGTCGGGTCTTGCCGAACAACAGGACGTGCCCGGCGCGCTGCCGGACATGGCACGGCGCACGGCGGCCATCGCCCGCGGCCCGGCTGCGGGCGGCGCTCCGGATGGCGAGGCGCTGTTCATGGCCAGCGGCTGCGCTGCCTGCCACCGCGTGGAGGGCACGCAGGCGAACGGGCTGTCCGGACCAGACCTGACGCATCTCGCCCGCCGTCAAACGCTGGGTGCGGGCGTGTTGCCCAACAATCGCGGCACGCTGCAGGGGTGGATCACCGACAGCCAGGCGATCAAGCCTGGCAACCGGATGCCGAGCTATGATCTGCTGTCCGCGCAGGAAATCGCAGCCATCGCGGCCTGGCTGGACACCCCGCGATGAGCGAGACGGGGTTCGACCACGCCCTCTACGATCGCTTTCCCACGGCCGGCCCCCGGCCCGAGGGCGAGCTGGAGGAGTTGAAGCGCGTCTGGGGCGCGCCGAAGGGCTGGGGTTACCTGACCGCGGTCAACAACAACTACATCGGCATCTACTACGTCGGCACCGCCTTTCTGTTCTTCCTGCTGGCAGGGATCCTCTCGCTGGGGATGCGGGTGCAGCTGGCCGCGCCGTTGCAGGAGTTCCTGCCGGTCGACACCTACAACCAGTTCTTCACCATGCACGGCACGGTGATGATGTTCCTGTTCGCCGTGCCCATGGTGGAGGCGATCGGCGTGCTGCTGCTGCCGCAGATGCTGGCCGCGCGCGACCTGCCGTTCCCGCGCCTTTCCGCCTACGCCTTCTGGGCCTATTTCGTGGGCGGCTTGCTGTTCTTCTGCTCGCTGTTCGTGGGCCTCGCACCCGACGGCGGCTGGTTCATGTACCCGCCGCTGACCTCCATCGCCTACAGTCCCGGCATCAACACCGACTTCTGGCTGCTGGGCATCGGCTTCATCGAGATTTCCGCCATCGCCGGCGCGATCGAGATCATCGTGGGCGTGCTGCGCACCCGCGCGCCGGGCATGACGCTGAGCCGGATGCCGGTGTTCGCCTGGGCCATGCTGGTCTTCGCGGTGATGATCGTGGTCGCCTTTCCCAGCGTGATCCTGGGCACCCTGCTGCTGGAGCTGGAGCGCGCCTTCAACTGGCCGTTCTTCGATCCCACCCGCGGCGGCGATCCGCTGCTGTGGCAGCACCTGTTCTGGTTCTTCGGTCACCCGGAAGTCTACATCATCTTCCTGCCCGCCGCCGGCCTGATGAGCATGATGGTCGCCACCATCGCCCGCACCGAACTGGTCGGCTACCGGCTAAACGTGCTGGCGATCATCGCCACCGGTTTCATCAGCTTCGGCGTCTGGGCGCACCATATGTTCGCCACCGGCATGCCGCGCGTCTCCACCGGCTATTTCAGCGCGGCGAGCATGGCGGTCAGCCTTCCCGCCGGGATCCAGGTGTTCTGCTGGATCGCCACATTGGCGAGCGGAAAGATCCGCTGGTCGGTGCCTGCGCTGTTCGTGGTCGGCGGGCTGCTGATCTTCGTGATGGGCGGATTGACGGGCGTGATGGTCGGCATGGTGCCGTTCGACTGGCAGGCGCACGACACCTATTTCATCGTCGCCCACCTGCACTACGTGCTGATCGGCGGGATGGTGCTGCCGATGTTCGGCGCGTTCTATTACTGGTTCGGCATGACCAGCAAGCGCGCGCTGAGCGAACGGCTGGGCCGCTGGGTGTTCTGGCTGATGTTTGCCGGCATCCACATCACCTTCCTGCCGATGCACCTGACCGGGCTGATGGGGATGCCGCGCCGGGTCTACACCTATCTGCCGGGTCGGGGCCTCGACCTGCTGAACCTCGTTTCCAGCGTGGGCGCCTTCGTGATCGCGGCGGGCGTGCTGCTGTTCATCGTCGACCTGTTCCGCAAGTTCCGCTTCTCGGCAGAGGACGAGGCGGGCAACGTCTATGGCGGGGGCACGCTGGAATGGCTGCCGACCGGGCTCTATTCGACGCGCTCCATCCCGCTGGTCAAGAGCCGCGAGCCATTGTGGGACGATCCCGACCTTGGCCGCCGGGTGGAGGAGGGACGCTACTTCCTCCCCGGCAGCGCAACGGGCCTGCGGGAAACGCTGATTACCAGCCCGATCAATGCCGAGCCGCAGTACCTGCAGATCATGCCCGGCCCCTCGCCCTGGCCACTGGCGGCGGCGGTGGGCACGGCGCTGCATTTCCTGTCCCTGACGGTCCAAGCCTACGCCTTCTCGCTGGTCGCCGGCGTGGTCGCCATTGCCTGCGTGCTGCGCTGGCTGTGGGAGACCGATCGCCCGCTCAAACACACCGAGGCGGACGTGGGCGCAGGTATCGTGCTGCCGGTCGCCATCACGGGGCCTTCCAGCCACGGCTGGTGGGCGCTCAACACGCTGATGGTAGTTATGGGCATGATCGCCTTCATGGCGGTGTTCGCCTACCTTTACCTTTACGGCATCCACCCCGAGGTCTGGATCGCCGCCCCGCCGCTGTGGCAGAGCGGGATCGTCGCCGGCCTTGCCGCCATCGCCTTTATATTCGCCCGGGCATCGCGCGCGGTGCTGGCCCGGTCGGAGAAGGGCGTGTTTCCGGGGCAAGGTCCGTGGCTGCTGGCGGCGCTAGCCAGCGGGGCGCTGGTGGCGGGGAGCTGGTTCGATTGGACCGGCTGGCACGAGGCGGGGCTGCTGCCGCAGGCCAGCGGACAGGGTGCCACCGTGTTTGCGCTGGTCGCCTTCCAGGCCGTATGCGCGGCCATCGCCGTCATCATGGCGCTCTATCTCGGCTACCGCAGCGGGCGCGGGCTGCTGACCGGGCCAGCGAACGTCACGCTCGACACCGTGACCCGCTTCATCGGCTACGTGGCGGTGCAGGGCCTGCTGACCGCCGCGGTCGTGCGGCTGTTTCCGGGGGGCTGAGAGGTGGCAGGCCACTACACCGAGACCACCGACTGGCAGGGCGCGGGCTGGGCCTTTGCCGTGTGGACGGCGCATTTTACCGCCCTCTGGGGTGCGAGCAGCGCGTTTCCCGGCGATCCCGCGGCACGGTGGATCGCGCTTGCCGCCACGGTTGTCGCGCTTGCAGCGCTAATCTGGCTGTGGCGTTTGCGGGCGGCAAGGCGCGCGCGTGGCGCGGGCCGACACGTCACTCCGCTCGCCATCGGGATGGCAGGCGTCGCCGTCCTGTTCGGAGCGCTGCCCGCCCTTGTCGGGTGAGTGCCGCAAATTCCCGGACCTTTTGCGCCCCTTGCCGGTTGAAGGGGCATTCGATCAACAGGCCGGAGCGATCAATGACAGACCCCGGAGTGCGCACAGCGCCTCTCGCCAGCCCCATCCACGCCATCCTGCTGGCCTTTCCGGTCGCGCTTTATCCGGCGGCGCTCGTCAGCGACATTGCCTACCTGCAGACCGCGGTCGTGCAGTGGACCAACTTTTCGCAGTGGCTGATCGCCGGGGCGGACCTGTTCGCCGGACTGCTGCTGGCCTGGGCGCTGATCGCATTCTTCTTCGGCCCAGGACGCCGAATGGGGGCGCGCGGAGCGAGGGGACGCAGTCTCCTGTACCTTATCGTGGTGGCGAGCATGTTCGTCACCGGCTTCGTCAACGCCCTGCAACACGCAAAGGACGGGTGGCACTCGGTCGGCACCGCGGGCCTGGTCATGTCCATCGTGTGCACCGTGCTGGCGCTGGTCGCCGCCTTCATCGTTCATTCCCGAACCGTCGTCACGGAGACCCGCTCATGACGCGCCTGTCCCTCGCCGCGCTGCCGCTACTGGCGCTCGTTGCCGCCTGTTCGCCGTCTTCGGAAGGGCTCGACCAGACCGGTGCCTCGCCGACCCTGCCGGACCAGGCAGACAGCCTCATCCCCGCCATCGCCATCGCTCCGCCCGCCGGGTGGGACGGTGAACTGCCGACCGTGCCCGAAGGCTACGTCGTCACGCCGATCGCGCAGGACCTGAAGATTCCGCGCCAGATGCTCGTCCTGCCCAATGGTGACGTGCTGGTGGCCGAAGGTTCCGGCGGCAAGGCGCCCAAGCTGCGCCCCAAGGACATCATTGCCGGTATTCTGAAGGGTCGCGGCAAGAGCCCGGTCGAGGGCGGCGATCGCATCACGTTGCTGCGCGACAGCGACGGCGACGGGCAAACCAACCTGCAGACCACCTTCATCTCCGATCTCGACGCGCCTTACGGCCTCGCTTTCGTGGACGGCGCCATCTACGTCGCCAACCAGGGCGACCTGATGCGCTTCCCCTACACCGACGGTGCGACGGCCATTACGGCGCCGGGCGAAAAGGTCACCGACCTGCCCGCCGTCATCAACCACCACTGGACCAAGGCGCTGACGGCCAGCCCCGATGGCAGCCGCCTCTACGTCGGCATCGGATCGAACAGCAACGTGGGCGAGCGCGGCATGGACGCCGAGGAGGACCGCGCCGTGATCTGGGAGGTCGACCCGGCCGACGGCTCCAGCCGCGTCTTCGCCAGCGGTATCCGCAATCCCACCGCGCTGGCGTTCGACCCCTGGGGCAACCGCCTGTGGTCGGTCGTCAACGAGCGTGACGAACTGGGCCCCGAACTCGTGCCCGATTACCTCACCTCCGTGCGGGAAGGCGGGTTCTACGGCTGGCCTTACAGTTATTACGGCCAGACCGTCGACCCGCGCGTCCACCCGCAAAGGCCCGACATGGTGGCGCGGGCGATAGCACCCGATTACGCGCTCGGCAGCCACGTCGCGGCGCTCGGCCTGAGCTTTGTGAGCGACGGCGGCATGGGCGGCCGGTTTGCCGAGGGCGCCTTCGTCGGCGAGCACGGCAGCTGGAACCGCGATGACCGCTCGGGCTACAAGGTCGTTTTCGTGCCCTTCAGCGGCGGGCGGCCCTCGGGCGATCCCATCGACTTCCTGACAGGGTTCCTGGCCGATGGCGAAGCGCGCGGACGGCCGGTAGGGGTTCTGTTCGATGCGCCGCGCGGAAGGCTGCTCGTGGCAGACGACGTGTCCAATACCGTGTGGAGCATCACGCCCCGCAACCGCCCACGAGCACCGGCTGACACGACACAGACAGCCAACCGGTCGAACCCGATATGATCGATCAACGGTTGCGGTGATCCAGCGGTAGCCGATCACGCATACCGGGTCGTCACGTTAGCTGTGGTGACCAACCGCACGGACTTCCAAGCCAGTTCAGATATCTGGGCTGACCATTTGGCCGATTCATGCTTCGCCGGGTTCTCCCGGTCCGGCGGCGCTGGCTCCGACACCCATGCCCATGCCGCCCATGGCCATGCCACCGCCGCCCATGCCACCACCCATACCGCCGCCGCCGCCGCCACGGCCGCCATCCCCACTCCCACGGCCCTTGCCGCTGGCCGAACTCGCCGGACGTGTCGGTCCCTGTATCGGAATCCCGATCGCGAGATCGTCAGGGATGGGATCGAGCTGGAGGGCGTGGCGAACGAAGTTGCGTAGCGAAACGACCAGTTCATGCGTGTGAACCCGGCGGCCTGCGACAAGGTCGCGCGCGGCCTTGTCCGCCAGACGGACCTGCTCGTCGGTTCCCAGCAGCAGAATGTCGGACAACGCAGCTTCGACCGCGTCGCGGATGCGGCGCGAGCGATCCGAGCCAAGTGATTGGGGTAACAGATCCCCCGGCGCAATGTGAACCGGATGGCTCTCCGCACTATCCCGGTGCAGGTCTCGCAGGTGCGTCGGATCAACGGCCAGGTCACCGGTAAAGGAGCCGCCGAGCGTGCGATAGGCAGCGATCAGCGTGCGCAGTCGTTCGTTGATCTGGCGGTTCATCCGCTCTCGCCGCTGCTGGACGGTGAGCATGATGAGCAGTCGGATGCTAACCCCGATCAGGGTCACCAGCGCGAGGGCGCCGACGGTCAACAGAATGCTTTGCCACGAGCTGAAATCCATGAAACGCAAATACCTGCTCCCGACCAATACGCGCGGACCGTCCGCAATTCAGCAACACCCCTTACGGCGGAGCCCAGGCGGTTACCTATTCGGGTTGCGCCAGTGGATGCGGCGCATTGTCAGCGCCGAACGTGTCGTCGACGATAATCCCAAGGATCCGGATGGCGTCCGGATTATTCCCGAAAGGCAGCGTTTCGTCGATCTCCGACCCCAGCATGGCCTGACTCAGAGGCGATTTGAACGAGATCATGCCGTTCGCCGGGTCAGCCTCGTCATCACCGACAATCGTGAACGTCCGTGGCTTGCCGTTGAAGAGGACGCGGACCGTCACTCCGAACCCGACGATGTCGCCGGCGGGCCTGACCGCGAGTTCTGCCGACGACCGGCGCTGGCGCCAGTATCGCAGATCGCGTTTGATGGCAGCGGTGGCTGCCTCGTCACTCGAAGCGGCCAGACTGGTTTCCAGTTCGGCGATACGGCTTTCGATCAGCGCGAGGCCGCGTGCCGTCACCAGGTTCGGCCCGGCGGGTAAGGGGATCTCGAATTTCGGTTCCAGGTGCTCTTCGTCACTGTCCCGGCGGAAGGCTACGCTCATGTCAGTTTGTCTCGACGATAGGGGTTGCCGCAAACGGGCGCTGTGAAGGACCGGGCGGGGGAAATGCCGTTTCCGGGTCGCCCGGTGTCCACGGCGCAACGCGCGTCATGACCGTTGCGAACAGCGGCGACGCCAGATGGCCAGCCAGCCAACGCTGCACGCCGGGTATGGATTGAGCAGCAAACCATAGCTTGTCCACGCCGGCAAACTGGCGGACGAACGGCATTATCGCCGCATCTGTCATACCGCGGTTCGGTCCGCACAGGTGCCTTGAACCGGACAACCTTGCGTCCAGTGTGACCAGGAACGCCAATCCGCGCTGGCGATGAACCGCGGCGTCTGCATCATGGCGTTCGGGATACTTGTACCGATCCAGATCGTGTTTGAATGGCCCGTCATTCTGCGCGATGAGCGCGGCGTCGTCGCGGTCCAGCCATCCTTCGGGATCGTTACGGGTGAGCGCCCAGCGCATGATGTCGATGCTTTCGTCCAGCACCGTTCCATCCCCGTCGACAAGCACGGGAACGGTAGCCTTTGGCGACACGGCCAGCATGGCAGCAGGCTTTCGCGCAAGATGCACTTCGCGTAACGTACAGGGCGTCTGACTGATCGCCAGCGCCAGGCGCGCCCGGATCGCGTAGGGGCAGCGGCGAAAGCTGTAGAGAACCCGCTCACTCGGCAAGGTCGTCGCCCGTACGTGCTAGCACCGCGCCCACGTGCGCGCGGCCCTGCCGGGCGGCGAGCTTTTCCTGCGCCTGTCGTTCGCGGTACGACGCCCTTTGCGCCTCGGTCCTTTCCCCGTGACAAGCAGCGCAACTCACCCCCGCTTCAAAGTGGGGAGATCGCATGTCGGAAGGGCTGACGGGCCGTCGGCAAGCGAAGCACAGCTCATGCGTGCCCGCCGCCAGCCCTTGCCCGACGGCAACACGCTGGTCGAAAACGAAGCATTCCCCCTGCCATCGGCTCGCGCTTTCGGCCACCTGCTCGAGATAGGCGAGAATGCCGCCCTTGAGGTGGAAGACGTCGTCCAGCCCCTCTTTCTTGAGAAACGCGGAGGCCTTCTCGCAGCGAATGCCGCCGGTGCAGAACATCGCCACCTTGGGCGGCTTGCCGGAGCCGATCAGGCGTCCGCGCTCGCGCTCGAACCAAGCGGCAAAGTCGCGAAAGGTGGCCGTCCCTGGATCGATCGCCCCGGGGAAGGAGCCGATCGCGACTTCGTAATCGTTGCGCGTGTCGATCACGATCGTATCGGGATCGTCGAGCAGGGCATTCCAGGCGCCGGGTTCCACGTACGTTCCGGCATTAGTGGCCGGATCGATGCCGGGCTGACCCATGGTGACGATCTCGGCCTTTATCCGCACCTTCAGCCGGTGGAACGGCATCACGGCAGCGGCCGAGTATTTTACCGCCAGTTCGGCGCAGCCGGGCCAATTGCGAATGTGGGCGACAACGCTTTCGATGCCCGCTGGCGATCCGGCGATCGTTCCGTTGATCCCTTCGCTGGCGAGCAGCAGCGTGCCCTTGATGCCCTCGTCACTGCACAGCTGCCATAGCGGCGCGCGCAGGCTTTCGCAGTCGGCTAGGCTTGCGAACCGGTACAGTGCGGCCACACAAACGGGCTGCGCGTCTTGCTGGGTTGAGTTGGCCATTGATAGTCCCCTAGCACTTCGTCCCGCCGGTCGGGCCCTCAGCGCTTCTTCTTTGCGGTAGTCGCGGTAAAGTCAGGGTCTTTCTTCGCCACCCAGGCAACGAACTTGCTCACGTCGGGATTGGCCAGCAGGGCATCGACATCCAGCGCGTGACGCTGCAACTCCGCGTTGGAGAAGTTGGCCATCAGGGCCTGCTGGCAAATGGGATGCATCGGCACGACATCGCGCCCGCCGCGGCTTTTCGGCACGGGGTGATGCCAGACCGTGGTCTTGCCCAGCGGACGACAGCAAAGCCAGCATGAGGCAGGCGGAGTAGCCTCCGCGTCGTCCTCGTGTGTCGGGGTTTCGTCGGCTGAATGCCTGGAATACTTGCGTGCGATGATCTGGGCCCGAATGGTGTGGAGGTGTGACGCGCCGTGTAGCGGGTTTCCCCTGCCAAGGCGATTTGGAAAACATACGCCGGTTGTCGTAGGACGAGCCAGTCGATCAACCGCAAAGCGTGTGCGCCGGGTCCTTTGTCCCTCCTGAAATGGCGCCTGCTTTCCCTATATGGCAGGTCATGGCAGATCTGGTTGTCTGGTTCGATGGCGGTTGCCCGTTGTGCGAGCGCGAAATTGCCCTCATGCGGCGGCTTGACCGACGGAGCGCAATAACGTTCGTCGATGTCGCAACCGGGTCTGCGGATGGCTGCCCGGTCGACCGGGCCAGCCTGCTTGCCCGATTTCACGCAAGCGAGGACGGGCGCCTTCTGTCGGGTGCCGCCGCCTTTGCAGCGATGTGGCGCGCGATCCCTGTCCTGTGGCCGCTGGGACAGGCGGCACGCCTGCCCATTGTGCTTGCCCTGCTCGAACGATTCTACGGCGTGTTCCTGCGCTGGCGACCGAAGCTTCAGCGGCTGGCCCTGCGCCGGTGGCCCGCATGAGGCCATGGCGCGACCCGGTTGCACCGGGCCAGACCAGCGTCTGGGATCTGCCTCGCCCCGCGATTGCGCAAGCGGCCGGCGAATGCGTGATGATCGAGCATGGCGGCGCCGTCATCGCCCGGACCCGTTCGGCCATCCGCACGATGGAGACCAGCCACCCGCCAAACTATTACATCCCGCCGCAGGATATCGCCGCTGGCGTGCTGCGCCGGGCCGCAGGGTCGAGCTTTTGCGAATGGAAGGGCGCGGCGGTGTACTGGGATGTGATCACGGACGGCGCCGTGCTGGCGCGCGTCGGCTGGAGCTATCCCAACCCCACGCCGGCCTTTGCGATGCTGCGCGATCATGTCGCCTTCTACGCCGCCCCGTTCGATCGCTGCAGCGTGGACGGCGAGACGGCGCTGCCCCAGCCGGGAGAGTTCTACGGCGGCTGGATCACCAGCCGCTATGCCGGTCCGTTCAAGGGCATACCAGGCAGCATGGGATGGTAGGCCGATGAGCGGTGACGACAGGGATGATCGGGGCCGCGATGATCGGGGCCGCGCGGTTCCCCACAGCCGGCTCGCACGGCTCGGCCAGTTCGGCCGCCTGGCTGGCGGGATTGCCGGTGGCATGGTGGCCGAAGGTGCGCGCCGACTGGGCCAAGGCGAACGACCACGCTTGCGCGACATGCTGCTGACCCCGGGCAATGCCATGCGACTTGCCGACAGGTTGTCGCATCTTCGCGGGGCGGCCATGAAGCTGGGCCAGATGATCTCGATGGATGCAGGCGACATGCTGCCGCCCGAGCTTGCCGTGATCATGGCGCGCCTGCGCAACGATGCCCACCACATGCGCCCCGACCAGTTGCAGCGAGTGCTGGCGGCCGAATGGGGGCCGGGCTGGCGGACACGGTTCAGCCGCTTCGACCCGCGCCCCATGGCAGCCGCCTCCATCGGCCAGGTCCACCGCGCGACGACCCGTGACGGCCGCGATCTGGCGATCAAGGTCCAGTATCCCGGCGTGCGCGAGAGCATCGACGCCGATGTCGACAACGTGGCGATCCTGCTGCGGGTGTCGGGCCTGCTTCCGGCAGGGCTGGACATTGCGCCGCTGCTTGCCGAGGCGAAGCAGCAACTCGCCGAGGAGGCCGATTACGAGAGGGAGGGCGCGCAGATGACGCGGTTCGGCGCGCTCCTGGCCGATATGCCGGAAGTCGTCGTTCCCGTGCTCGACCCTGCGCTGACCACGTCGCGCGTCCTCGCCATGGACTTCATCGAAGGCCGCCCGATCGAATCGCTGGAAGACGCACCGCAGGCGCAGCGCGATTCCGCCGCGCGCACGATCATCGCGCTGGTCTTGCGCGAGCTGTTCGAGTTCGGGCTGATGCAGACCGATCCCAACTTTGCCAACTACCGCTATCAGCAGGACAGCGGGCGGATCGTTCTGCTCGATTTCGGCGCGGCACGATCCGTCGGACCAGAAGTCGCCGAGAATTACCGGCGTCTCCTGCGATCGGGCCTGGCGGGGAACCGTGGAGCGGTGCGCGATGCCGCGGTGGCCGCGGGTTTCTTGGGTGCCGATGCGGTCGCCCGCCACGCAGCGCGGATCGACGCGATTATCGACATCATCCTGCGGGAAATGAACCGCGACGGGCCCTTCGATTTCGGCGACCGCCAGTTCGTCGGCCTGCTGCGCGACGATGGCATGGCTATCGCCCAGGACCGGGCGGCATGGCACGTGCCGCCGGCCGACGTATTGTTCATCCAGCGCAAGATCAGCGGAACCGCTCTGCTCGCGGCGCGGTTGCGGGCCAAGGTCGACGTCAGGGAGATGGTGCTGCCCTGGCTGGCATAGCGCTGTGGCCGGCCTCGTTCAGGGGGCGATGGCAGTGCCATCCCAGGCCAGACAACGGCCGCTATCTTCGCTGACGAGCCTGTCGAGGACATGCAGCAGATGCCCTGCTGCGGTGTCTGCCGAGAACAGGCGATCGGGCCGAACGTTTCTCTGGAAAGGCTTGCTGAGGCCGGTGTCGACAGTGCCGGGATGCAGGCCCACGCAGATCGCCTCCGGGTGCGTGCGTGCCAGCTCGATGGACAGCGTCTTTATCAGCATGTTCAACGCGGCTTTGGAGGCGCGGTAGCCGTACCATCCGCCGAGCCGGTTATCCCCAATGCTGCCGACCCGCGCTGACAAGGCGGCAAAGATGCTTCTGCTCCCCTTGGGCAGGAGGGGCACGAAATGCTTGGCAACTAGCGCCGGGCCAACGGCGTTGACGGCAAACAGCTGCATCAGGTTGGACTGATCGAGATCGCGCAGCGCCTTTTCGGGCCTCATGTCGTCGCCATGCAACAGGCCGGTACAAACCATGATCAGTGAGAACGGCGCCTGGTCGCGCAACTGTGTGGCAGCCGCTTCGATGGTGCATTCCCGGGTCAGATCGATCGCAAGGTGGTCCGTCCCGGGTGGAGGGGATCGGCTGAGGCCCGTGACGACAAAGCCCTTGTTCCGCAGTTGGCCTTCCAGTGCGCCACCAATCCCTCCAGAGCTGCCCACCACGATGGCACGCGGTGGTTGGGTGACAAGATCGGCGAGTGACATCGCTCCGCTTTGTCATGGCAGGAAGGTCAAGTCATCGACCATGTGCTTTGGAGGGAACGAGCTGGCAGGTTGTGATCGGCCAGCCCAAACGCGTTGCGCCAGCGAGGTGATGCGGTATGAACCCATTGAAACAAATGATCGGGAAGCCGCATGATCCGTAAATTCGCACTCCTCTCCGCCGCTGGATTCATGGCCATCGCTTCGGCCAGCGTCGCGCAGCAGGCCCAGCCGGTGCCTGGGCCCGATCCGGTCGAGGAGACGGAAGCGACCGAGGATCAGAACACGCGCGAAGTTCCCCCGCCCGATCCCGCCCCCGGCCAATCGGTCGAGAACAGTGCCACGGGCGAAAGCATCGCTGCCGATGACGACGATGCCGAATGGGACGTCAACAATCCCCCCGGCGTGACGATCAGGCAGGTTCCGATCCGCGTGAACGAAGGCACCTGGATGGATATCGACGTGTCGCCCGATGGCCGGACGATCGCGTTTGCGCTGCTGGGCGACATCTACACCATGCCCATCAACGGCGGCACGCCCACCCGCATCGCCGAGGGGCTGGCTTGGGAAGTGCAGCCGCGCTTCTCGCCCGACGGTTCGCGCATCGCCTTTACCTCCGACCGCGGCGGGGGGGACAACATCTGGCTGATGAATGCCGATGGCAGCGGCATGCGCCAGTTGACCGACGAGGACTTCCGCCTCCTCAACCAGCCGACATGGTCGCCCGATGGCCAGTTCATCGCCGCCAAGAAGCATTTCACCACCGGCCGTTCGCTCGGCACGGGCGAGGTGTGGATCTACCACGTCTCGGGCGGCAGCGGGGTGGCACTGGTCGAACGGCCGAACGAACAGCACCAGAAGGAGCTGGGCGAACCGATCTACGCGCCCGATGGCGAGGCGATCTACTACACCCGCAACATCACCCCGGGGCCGATCTTCGAATACGCGCAGGATTCCAACCAGGATCTGTTCAATATCGAACGCTATGACCTGGCCTCGGGAGAGGTGACCACGGCCATCTCCGGTCTGGGCGGCGCAGTCCGGCCGACACCGTCGCCCGATGGCCGGATGATCGCCTTCGTCCGCCGCGAAAACACGCAATCGCAGCTATACGTGCGCGACCTTGCGACCGGAACGGAGCGGATGATCTACGCCGATCTGGACCGCGACGTGCAGGAGACCTGGGCGGTTACCGGACTCTATCCCAACATGGACTGGACGCCGGACAATCGCTCGCTCGTGTTCTGGGCCGGCGGCAAGATCCGCCGCATCAACGCCGATGGTTCGGGCGCGGCGGAGATTCCCTTCGTGATCGACGATACGCGCGGCATCTTGCCAGCGCCGCACCCGGTCATCCCCGTCGCGGTGGACAGCGTCGAGGTGACGATGGCGCGCTTCGCCGAAGTGTCGCCCGACGGCCGGACCGTGGTGTTCGAAAGCCTTGGTCACCTCTACACGATGCCCGCGGCAGGCGGCGCGATGCGGCGCCTGACGAACGAGGATGGCGCGTTCGAGCTGTACCCGAGCTGGTCGCGTGACGGAACGCGCATCATCTACGTGCGCTGGACGGACGAGGGGCTGGGCGAGATCCGCACGGTCGGGCGCGATGGCCGCAGCAGCGAGCGCGTGACCCGCCAGCCCGGCCATTTCGCCCGTCCGCGCTTTTCGCCGGACGGTCGCACGATCGTGTTCGAAAAGGCCGAGGGCGGCTTTCTCACCGCGCCCGAATACAGCGACAATCCCGGGGTCTACCGCGTCGACGCGGCAGGTGGCGATCCGGTGCTGGTCAGCCGCGACATGGCCAGGCCGCATTATGGCGCCAGCAACGACCGCATCTTCATGACCGGCTCGGAAGGCGGCGCGCAGACGCTGGTTTCCACCAACCGCGATGGCTTGGACGCCCGCACCCACGCCACCGGCGACCTGGTGACCGGCTACATGGTCGCCCCGTCGGGCAATTTCTTCGCGTTCACCGAGAACTACGACGCCTATGCCATGCCGCTGATGCCGGGTGGCCAGGCGGTGTCGATCTCGGCCGGGGCGCGCAATCTGCCGGTGGTCGAAGTATCGGATTCGGGCGCCGACTACGTGCACTGGTCCAGCGATGGCGACCGGCTGCACTGGTCGCTCGGTCCCACGCTCTACACCGCCGAAACGTCGACGCTGTTCCCCTCCGCGCCGCCTGCCGAGGGCGAGGAGCGGGCGGATTTCACGCCCCCGCAGACCGGGGTCTCGCTGCTGCGCACGGTGGCGGCGGACCGCCACGAAGGGCGCATGGCGATAACCGGCGCGCGTATCGTGACCATGGCGGGTGCCGACGGCGGGACCATCGAGAACGGCACGATCATCGTCGACGGAGACCTGATCGCCGCCATCGGCCCGGCAGCCTCCACGCCGATCCCGGCGGGCACCCCGACCATCGACGCCGCCGGCCGCACGATCATCCCCGGCCTCGTCGATGCCCACGCCCACGGCTCCTACGCCGCAGACGAGCTGGTGCCGCAGACCAACTGGAACATGATCCAGGCGTTGGCGCTCGGCACCACGACGCTGCACGATCCGTCGAGCGACACGCCGGTCTTCGTGGCCGAGGACATGCAGCGCACCGGCATGATCCTGGCGCCGCGCATCTTTTCCACCGGGCGGATCATCTACGGCGCGCGCAACCCCTATGCCTATGCCCAGATCGATTCGCTGGACGATGCGCTCGACCATGTCCGCCGCCTGCGCGCGGAAGGGGCGCCCAGCATCAAGAACTACAACCAGCCCCGCCGCGACCAGCGGCAAATGGTGGTGGAGGCCGCCCGGCGGGAGAACATGCTGGTGGTGGCCGAGGGCGGATCGTTGTTCGGCATGGACCTGAACCTGATCGCCGACGGCAACTCCACGCTGGAGCACAACATTCCGGTGATGCGGATGTACGAGGACGTGCTGCAGTTCTTCGCCCAGTCGAACTCCAGCTATACCCCCACCCTGGTGGTGGGATACGGCGGCCTGGCTGGTGATCCCTACTGGCGGCAGGCGACCGACGTGTTCGAACAACCGCTGTTGATGGCGCATACGCCGCCCGCGCTGCTGCGCGCGCAGACCGCCCGCCGCACAACCGCGCCCGAAGGCGACTTCATCGACGACGACGTGGCGCGCGAGGCTGCCCGCCTGGCGGAACGCGGCGTGCTGGTGTCGATCGGCGCGCACGGCCAGCAGGCCGGTATCGCGCCGCACTGGGAGATATGGTCGTTCGTGCGCGGCGGCATGACCCCGTTGCAGGCGCTTCAGGCGGCCACCATCGTGCCTGCCCGCTCGCTCGGCATGGACCGGGAGATCGGCAGCCTGGAGCCCGGCAAGCTGGCGGATCTCGTCATCCTGTCCGGCAACCCGCTGGAGAACATCCGCAACACCGAGCGGGTGGAGACGGTCGTGCTGGGAGGGCGCGCCTATGACGCGGCGACGATGAACGAGATCGTCACCGGCGACGCGCAGCGTGCCCCTTACTGGTGGGCCGAGTGAAGGGAGGGCGGGGCAACGGCCTTACCCACCCGTAGTTCACGCGTTTGGTAGAGGCCGGCCCTTCAGGCCCAGCGGGCGGGCCAGCCCTTCGTCCCAACCGCCAAGCCTGGCGGCGGCATCGAAGGTGCCTTGCAGGAATTGCAGCAAGGTTGCCTCGGGGTCGGCAGCGGTTCTGACGGCTTCGTAGGGCAGCACGAATTCGCCCAGGCCCTGGTCGAACCGCGCGGCGGCCGGTGCCACGCCCTGTTCGGCGAAACCCGCGGGGACGGGGTAGGCGTAGGAATAGAAGCACGGCTCCTCGATCCCGCCGCCACCCGGCCAGAACCCGGCGGAACTGACCTCGTGGCTGTAGGCTTCGCGGGTGATCGCATCGGGGAGGTTGGGGATACCGCCGGGATGAGGCGGCGCCGCCCTGCCGGAAAAGCGCGTGACCGCAAGGTCGAAGCTGCCCCAGAACAGGTGCACCGGGCTGACCTTGCCGATGAACCCCGTGCGGAACCGGGCAAAGACGGGTTCGATGCGGGTAAGGGCCGTATGGAAACGCGATACCGCTTCGGCATCCCACGGACGGGGCGCGGTATCGTGCGCAAAGGGCGTCGCATGGGCCAGTTCGTTGGGCTGCCCATGATAGTCGGGCAGGCCGCCCAGCGTGGCGATCATGTCCTTGAATCGCGCATCGAATTGGGCGACCGACATGGGTGCGAGCGGGAATTGCGCGCTCTGCCCGCTGGCGCAGGAGGCGGTGACCCGGTGCCGCCTGAGATCGAACCGCACGGTGATGCCGGGCCCGTCCGGGACGAGGCCGGTCGTCAGACCGTCGGCATCGACATAAAGGGTCGCGTGCCAGGAATGGTTGACCCACGGCGAATGGGCCAGCCGGTATTTGCCGACGATCTGGGCGTAGAGGTGCAGGGCCGCGCAGGTATCGTGCCACGGCGCGTAGGGGATGGCAGGCCAGATGGTCGTGTCGGTCAAGGCGCTTCTCCGGGTTGCGCGGCCACGCATCCGAATAGCCGATGGGCAGGCCCGCGTTCAAGCCGCATGAAAACGTTGACAATGTCCGATTGCACTTGCGCATCCGCGGTGCCACCCTGCATGACGCTGCCGACGCCGCGCCTGTGCAGGCCGGCAAATACGCTTTGGCGCGGGGAGACGCGATGACCACTCAGGTTGCAGGCACGCTGGACGTCGCCCGGTTCATTCAGGACCAGCCCTTCGGTCGCAGCCATGTCATCCTGCTTCTTCTGTGCAGCCTCGTCACCTTTTTCGACGGGCAGGATTTCACCGCGCTGCCCTATGCCCTGCCATACATTCGCGATGAGTGGGGGATCGGCGATTCCGCCACGGCCTGGGTCGCCGCGGCGGGCAATGCCGGGCAAATGGTCGGTTCGCTGTTCGGGGCCTACCTTGCCGACAGGGTCGGCCGCCGCCCGGTCATCATCGCCTGCACCTTTGGCAGCGCGATCCTGACGACGGCGGTCGGCTTTGCCACGTCGCCAGACATGATTACGGTGCTGCGCTTCGTGTCCGGTCTGGCCATCGGCGGACTGCTGGCGCCGGTCTGGTCCCTGAGCATCGAATCCATGCCGCGCTCGATGCGGGCGACATCGGTGACGATCATCATGCTCGGCTTCAGTTTCGGCGCCGCCTCCGCCGCGCCGATTGCCAACTGGATCGCCCCGGTGCTCGGCTGGCAGGGCATTTTCTGGGTATGCGGCGCAATGACGCTGGCCTTCGCCCTGATCCTGCTGCCGACCCTGCCCGAAAGCGCGCGCTGGCTGGTGGCAAAGGAGCAATCGCCCGAACGCATCCGCAAGGCCTTGGCGCGGTTCGACAGCGGGGAAGACCATGCCGCCGTGGATCGCTTTATCCTGGGAGACGAGCGCGCAACAACGAAAAGCGAAAACCCGCTGCGCAAGGGGCGGGAACTGTTCGTGGGCGCGCTGCTCTACGTCACCCCGCTGATCTGGCTCGCCTACTTTTTCTCCAGCATCGCGATCTACCTGAAGAACGCCTACGGCGTGTTGTTCATGGAGGCGCTGGGCCTGGCGCGCGCCGATGCCGCGTGGCTTTCGGGGGCGAGCGGGCTGGCGGGGGCGATCGGCGGCGTGGCCCTGCTCGCCTTTACCGAGAAGCGCGGCCCCGGCTGGATCGCCATCGCGCCCCTGCTCGGCATCCCCACCTCGCTGCTGGTCGGCTATGGCTATTTCGTCGGCGGGACGCCGCTGGCGGCGGCCCTGCTGTTCGGCGCGGTGTTCGTGGGCGCGGGCCATGCGGCGGTCATCTCCATCACCAGCATCTATTACCCCAGCGCGGTGCGCAGCTTTGGCGGCGGCTGGGCTAGCTTCATGGCCAAGTTCGGGGCAGTGGCAGCGCCCTTCATCGGTGCCTGGGCGGGGTTCCTGCAAGGCGAGGCGGGGGCGCGGCAGGGCTATGTCTTCACCGCCGCCTGCCTGCTGGGCATCGTCGTCTGCGTGCTGGTGCTCGCCCGTTTCACCCGCCGCCTGCCGCAGGGCGCGCCCGATACAGCCTGACAGGAGCCGTCTTTCCATGGTCACACTTCGCAGCAACGCCGCCAACACGCCCGGTCGCAGGGCCAACTGGCGCGCGCTCGGCCTCAGCATGGAGGACATGGAAAAGCCCAAGATCGCGGTGGTCAATTCGTCCAGCGAGCTGGCCATCTGCTACGCCCACCTCGACGGCATCGCGCAGATGGTGAAGGAGGAAATCCGCGCGGCGGGCGGCATGCCGTTCGAGGTGCGGACCTCGGCCCCGTCCGATTTCATCACCGGCGCGGCCAGGGCGGGCAGTTACATCCTCGCCGGGCGCGACATCATCGCCAACGATATAGAGGTGCAGGTCGAAGGCGCCCTGCTCGACGGCATGATATGTCTCACCAGTTGCGACAAGACCCCGCCCGGCCACCTGATGGCGGCGGCGCGTCTGAACATCCCGACCATTCTCGTCATCGGCGGCTACCAGCAGGCGGGGGAGATCGACGGCGAGCCCGTTGACGTCGAGGACGTGTGGTCGGGCCAGGTCGGCGCGCTGTTCGGCAAGGCGCCGAAATTCCCGATCCCGCAGATGGCCGAGAACGCCATCATGGGCCCGGGCGTCTGCGCCGGGATGGCGACCGCGAACACCATGCACTGCGTGGTGGAGGCGCTGGGCATGGCATTGCCGGGTCATGCGCCGGTGCGCGGCAACAGCCCCAAGATGCAGGCCAACGCGCGCGCTGCCGCGCGGCGCATCGTCGACATGGTGCACGAGGACCTGCGCCCCCGGCAGATCCTGACCGAGCCCGCCTTTCGCAACGCCGTGGCGACCGTGCTGGCCGTCAGCGGCAGCATAAACGCCATCAAGCACCTGCAGGCCACCGCGGTGGAGGCCGAGAACGGCGTCGACGTATTCGCGCTGTGGGAGGAGATGAGCGACGTGCCCGTGCTGTGCCCCGTGCGCCCCACCGGCGCGATCCGCATCGAGCAGTTCGAGGATGCGGGCGGCGCGCGGGCCGTGCTGCAACGCCTCTTACCGCGCATCGACGGCGAGGCGCTGACCGTGTCCGGCAAGACACTCGCCGAGAACCTCGCGGGCTACGAGATTGAGGAACCGGAAACCATCCAGCCGCTCGACGCGCCTTTCAGCGAAGGGCCGAGCATCGCCATCCTGAAAGGCACCCTCGCAGATAGCGCAGTCGTCCGCCTCGGCGTGCGCGACGGCAGCCGGCCCGAGGAGTTCACCGGCCCCGCCCGCGTGTTCGAGAGCACGGCGGACTGCATGGCGGCGATAAAGGACGGCGTGGTGCAAGCAGGCGACGTCGTCATCAGCCGGAACCAGGGCCTTGTCGGCGGGCCGGCCATGGGCGGCGGGGCAAGCCTCGTCCTCTTCGCACTCGACGCGGCGGGCCTTGCCATGACCACTGCTTTCGTCACCGACGGGCAGCTTTCGGGATTGTGCCTCAAGGGCCTGACCGTGGCCGAGGTCCATCCCGAGGCGGCGACCCCCGGTGCGCCGATCGGCCTGGTGCGCGACGGGGACATGGTGCGCATTTCCGTCGCAAGGCGCAGCCTCGACCTGGATGTTTCGGCAGAAGACCTGGCGCAGCGCACGGGCCCGGGCTTTCGCACCGAGGCGAACGGCTATCTGCGCACCTTTCGCGATACGGTCCGCCCCATGCCGACTGGCGGCGTGCTGATACCGGAAAGGCGTTGACGCTACTGCTCGGCGACCATTGCCCAGAAACCAACGGCGCGCTCGTTCGCTGTCTCCACAAGGAGGCACGAGGCACATGGCGGCAAGGGCATATTGGCAAGGTCAGATCAGGCTTGCGCTGGTCTCGATCCCGGTAGAGATTTTCACCGCGACCCAGTCGGGCGCGAAGATCAGCTTCAACCAGATCCACGAACCCAGCGGCAAGCGGATCGCCTACGAAAAGGTCGTGCCCGGCGTCGGCCCCGTCGACCGCGACGACATCATCAAGGGATACGAGATTTCCAAGGGCGAATACGTCCTTCTGGAGGACGAGGAAATCGAGGCCGTCAAGCTGGAGAGCAAGAAGACGCTGGAGCTCGTCCAGTTCGTCGACGCCGACGAGATCGATCCGCTGTATTACGAGAAACCCTATTACGTCGCACCGAAGGACGAACTGGCGGAAGAAGCCTTCGTCGTCCTGCGCGAGGCGTTGCGCAAATCGAAGAAGGTGGCCTTGGGCCAGCTGGCGGTGCGGGGGACCGAAAAGCTGGTTGCCATCAAGCCGTGCGGCAAGGGCCTGTTGCTGGAAACGCTGCGGTATGCGGACGAGGTGCGCAAGGGGCAGTCGTTCTTCGGCGCGATCGACGACGCCAAGCCGAAGAAGGAACTGCTGGACCTTGCCACCGCGCTGATCGACCAGCGCAGCGCGCCCTTCGATGCCAGCGAGTTCGAGGACCGTTATGTGGATGCGCTGCGCCGGCTGATCGACAAGAAGGCGAAGTCCAGAAGCAACAAGGCCATCATCGAGGACGCAGGCGAACCTGCGACCGGCGGCGGCAACGTGATCGACCTGATGGCGGCGTTGAAGAAGTCGGTCGGCAGCGACAAGAAGCCCGCTGCCAAGAGCAAGCCGGCAGCCAAGCCCGCGGGGCGCACCAAGAAGAGCGCCTGAGGGATGGAACTAAACGACCCGATCCTCGTCCACTGGCTCGACTGGGACCTGCTTGCCCGCCTGGGTATCGCCGCGATCATCGGGCTGTTGCTCGGGCTCGATCGCGAACTGCGCGGCCACGCGGCGGGGATGCGAACGCATGGGCTGCTCTGTTTCACCAGTGCGGCGATGACGGTGTCCATCATCGCGCTGTATTATGAGATGGATGCGGAAAGGGCCGACCCACTGCGGCTGTACGAGGCGGCGGGCGCTTTCGTCGGCATCATCGGCGCAGGGCTGATCGTGTTCAGCAAGGGGCAGGTGCACAACCTCACCACCGCGGCGCACCTGTGGCTGGCGGCGGTGATCGGCATTGCCTGCGGGGCGGGGCAATGGCCGCTGGTGGTGATCGGCACGATCATCAGCCTCGTCATGCTGAGCGGGCTGCGTCTGCTGGAACGCAAGGAACAGGGTCGCTTGCGCGGCATCCCTCACGAGGAGGCGGCCCATGGCCCGGACTGATCCGCTCGCCGAATACAATGCCAAGCGCGATTTCGGAAAGACGCCGGAGCCTGCCGGCAAGGCGGAAAGCAGCACCAGCGGCAATGCCTTCATCGTGCAGAAGCACGACGCCACCCGCCTGCACTGGGATCTCCGGCTGGAGGTCGACGGGGTGATGAAAAGCTGGGCGGTCACCAAGGGACCGTCCCCCGATCCCGATATCAAGCGCCTGGCCGTGCGGACCGAGGATCATCCGCTGTCCTACAACAGCTTCGAAGGCACCATTCCCAAGGGCGAATACGGCGGCGGCACGGTGATGTTGTGGGATCGCGGCACCTGGTCGCCCATCCCGGGCAAGAGCGCATCCGACATCGACGAGGGCCACCTGCATTTCTGCCTCCAGGGTGAGCGGATGCAGGGCGAGTGGCTGTTGATAAGGCTGAAGAAAAAGCCGGGAGAAAAGCGGGAAAACTGGCTGCTGCGCAAGTTGCAGGACAACCATGCCGAGGCTGGCGATGCCCTCGTCCAGCGCGAACTGACGAGCGTGCTGACGGGCCGCTCGATGGCCGAGATCGCGGCGGACAGGAAGGGCGAATTCTCCCTCGCGGGCAAGAAGGACGACGCTTTCCTCGCGCAGATGGCAAAGGCCAGCGCGCACACAAAAAGCAAGCGCAAGCCGGCGAAGAAGAACGCGCCGCTCCCCAGGTTCCGCAAGCCTCAACTCGCCACGCTGGTCGACGATGTTCCCACCGGCAACGGCTGGATGCACGAGATCAAGTTCGACGGTTACCGCGCGCTGGTGGCGGCACGGGGCGAAGAGGTGCGCGTCTATACCCGCAGCGGCAAGGACTGGACCGACAAGTTCGCCCCCTTGGCCAGATCCATCGCCGCGCTCGATCTGCCGAGCTGCCTGATCGACGGCGAGATCGTGGCCGTGGATGCGAAGGGCAATCCCGATTTCTCCACGCTGCAGGGGATGTTGAAACGCGGCCACGGAGAGCAGGGGGCGCACGACGCCTTGCAGTTGCACGCCTTTGACCTGCTCGAACTGGGCGGCGAGGATCTGGCCGACCTGACGAACATCGAAAGGAAGGAACGGCTCGACGCCCTGCTCGGCACGGCAGAGCCGCCGATTTTTGTCGCCGACCACGTGATCGGCGCAGGCGAGGCATTGTATCGGCAGATGTGCGATGCCGGGCAGGAAGGCATCATCTCCAAGACCGTCGACGGGCGCTATTCCGGGTCTCGCGCCAAGCGCTGGGTCAAGGTGAAATGCACCCGGCGGCAGGAATTCGTGGTGATCGGCTGGAAGGCTTCGACCACCAAGGCGCGGCCCTTCGCATCGCTGCTGATGGCTCAGCACGAGGGCGGGAAGCTGGTCTACAAGGGTAACGTCGGCACCGGCTTTTCCGGCAAGGATCTGGACGATCTTGCCGGCAGGCTGGCGAGGTTGGAGCGCAAGACGCCCCCTGCCGAAGTCGACCGGGTGAGCGCGCGTGGGGTGACCTGGGTCACGCCAAAGCTGGTTGCCGAAGTCGCCTTTGCCGAATTCACCGCCGACGGCAACATCCGCCACGGCAGCTTCCTGGGCCTGCGCGGCGACAAGAAGGCCGATGCCGTCACGCCCGAAAAGGCCGCCCCCGCCCCCGCAGAACCGGCAGCGGTCGCCATTTCCAGCCGCGAGCGGGTGATCTTTCCCGACAGCGGCCAGACCAAGGGCGAACTTGCCGATTATTACGCCGCCATCGCGCCGATCATGCTGCCCTTCGCGGCCCGTCGCCCGATCAGCCTGGTGCGCTGTCCGCAGGGCCGGGGGAAGAAATGCTTTTTCCAGAAGCACGACAGCGGCGCCCTGGGCGATGCCGTCCACAAGGTGCCGATCCGCGAAAAGGACGGGGGCAGCGAGGATTACCTGTGGATCGAGGACGTGCGCGGCCTGCTGCAATGCGTGCAGATGGGCACGATCGAGTTCCACGGCTGGGCTTCGCGCAGTTCCGCCGTCGAGGCGCCCGATCGCATGATCTTCGACCTCGACCCGGACGAGGGGCTGGACTTCGCCGACGTCAAGAGCGCCGCCACCCACATCCGCGACCGGTTGGCCGACCTTGGCCTCGTCAGCTTTGCCATGCTTTCGGGCGGCAAGGGCGTGCACGTGGTGGTGCCGCTGTCGACCGGTCACGACTGGGAGGTGCACAAGGATTTCGCCCGCCGCTTTGCCGAGGCGTTGAGCCTGGCCGAGCCCGATCGCTTCGTGGCGACGATGAGCAAGGCCAAGCGCAAGGGCAAGATCTTCATCGACTGGCTGCGCAATCAGCGCGGCAGCACCGCGGTCCTCCCCTATTCCGCCCGCGCCCGCAGCGGTGCCCCGGTCGCCGTGCCGATCGCCTGGGGGGAATTGAAAGCCATGAAGGATGCCCACCCTTACAGCATCGACGACGCCAAGCGCCTCATCGACCGTGCCACCAGCCGGACGCTGGCGGGCTGGGGATTTGCCGAACAGGACCTGCCTGCGGTTTGAATCGGCAGGCGGCAGGGGGCGGGGCGCAGTTCGTCCGCTAATCGCTCGGTGCAGTCCAGGCGCGCGCGGTAATCGAGACGCTGCACGCCCTGTTCTGCGCCAAAGGGGATTTGACGCCCGCGACAACCTAGCATTCGCGAACGATGACCCGATCGAGCGATGCGCGGTACGTGACACGTGGCGGGTGGTGGGCTAGATCGTTTCGCCAGAACCCATCCTGCATCAAGGACTTGCCCATGCGCCGCGCTCTTATCGCCCTCAGTCTTGCCACTGCGCCCTTGGCTATCGCCGCCTGCACGACGATGGACGCCAGTACGGCGGCACCCGATGCCTACGACATGGCCGCCAGCCGGGCCAGCATTGCCGACGTGCGGATGGCGCCCGACACCAGCTATCTCAACGCGGAGGAGCGGCAGGTCGTCAACCTGCTGATCGAGGCCTCGGGCTTCATGGACGAGATCTACCTGCGCCAACGCGGCGCGAACCTGCCCGCCATGCGCGACGAACTCGCCCGCAGCGGACAGAGCGACCTGCTCGACATGTTCGATCGCAATTTCGGCCCTTGGGACAGCATTGCCGAAAACCACCCGTTCTACGGCACGCAGGAATGGCCGGAGGGGGCGGGCTTCTATCCCGAAGACCTGACGCGCGCGGAATTCGACGCCTGGCTCGCCGCGCATCCCGACCAGCGCGAGGCGCTGATGAGCCCCTATACCGTGGTGAAGCGGGACGGGCGGGGCGGCTTTGTTGCCGTGCCCTACAGCGTGGAATACCGCGCCCAGCTGGAACCCGCCGCCGCGCTGCTGCGCCGCGCCGCCGGGATCACCACCAACCCCAGCCTCAAGCGCTTTCTCAACCTGCGCGCCGACAGCTTCCTCAGCGACGATTATTTCGAAAGCGAGATGGCGTGGATGGACCTGGAAGGCACGCCCATCGAGGTCGCCATCGGCCCCTACGAGGTCTACACCGACCGCCTTTACGGCACCAAGACCGCGTTCGAGAGCTTCGTGACCCTGCGCAACCCGGAAGAGAGCGCCGCGCTCGACCGTTATGTCGGCTACCTGCGTGACATGGAGGGCAACCTGCCGATCGACGCGCAGTATCACAACTTCGCCCGCGGCTTCGAAAGCCCCATCGCGGTGGCGGACCAGATCCACGGCGGCGGCGACAACGTTCCGGGCGTGCAGACCATCGCCTTCAACCTGCCCAACGACGAGCGCGTGCGCGAGGCTAAGGGCGCAAAGAAGGTGATCCTTTCGAACGTGCTGGGCGCAAAGTTCGACCGCATCCTCGACCCCATCGCCGACGTGGTGCTGGCCCCCGAGCAGGCGAACCTCGTCAGCCGTCGCTACATGCAGCTGTTCACGCTGTTCCACGAACTCAGCCACTCGCTCGGCCCGGGCACCATCATGCTCAACGGCCGCGAGACCACGGTGAACGCCGAACTGCGCGAGCAGTACAGCGCGCTGGAGGAGAGCAAGGCCGACGTCATGGGCGTCTACAACCTGCTCTACATGATGGAACGCGGCGAGCTGCCGATGGCGGAAAAGAGCGAGCTGTTGCAGACCTATTTCGCCGGCCTGTTCCGCTCGATGCGCTTCGGCATCGAGGAGGCGCACGGCAAGGGCGCGGCGGCGCAGTACGGCTTCCTGCTGGAACGCGGCGCCTTCGCCTGGGATGAGCGGGCAGGCCACTTCGTGGTGGACGAGGCGCGGCTGGAAAGCGGGCTTACCGAACTGCTTCGCACCGAACTGATGCTGCAGGCGCGCGGCGATTACCAGGGCACCATCGCCTTCTTCAATCGCTACGCCAGGCTGGACGATCACGCGCGCCGCGTGATCGCGGAGATGGAGGACATCCCGGTGGACATTCGCCCGATCTATCCCGACCGGGTGTAGCGGGCGCTCACCGCGGGCATGAAGCGCGGATTGCGCAGCAGCGCCGCGCTGACCAGCGAGACGATGATGACGACCGGGCTGATCTCCATCAACGTGATCGCCATGCGGTAGAGCGGACTGGCGTAGCTTTCGGCAAAGCTCGCCATTTCGCGTTCCATCGCGGCGATGGCTTGTGCCGAGGCGCCGTCCGCGCGCATGGCGTCTTCCTGAATGGCAGTGTATTGCGCCATGAAGGTGTAGTCGGTCATGTACATGTAGACCTCCCAGCCCACGACGTAGAACACCGACGCGACCATCGCGATGCCGAGGCCGAGGCGAAGGGCTGGCCAGAACCGGATGACACCGCCGAGTTCGTTGTCGCGGTAGCGTTTGGCCCCCACGAACACGAAAGAGAGCGCAGCGAACATCGTGGTGAAGCCCAGCAGCGCGCCGTAGGGCCCAGCATGCGCGGTCAGCAGGAACGTGGTGTAGAACAGCGCAACCAGGACGAGTCCTGCGATCGTGCCGTAGGTCAGGATGGTGCGGGTCATGGTCGATACTCCCTGTCGTGGCGTATCATGTCTGCCGATTCCCGCGAGACACTATCGCCCAAACGGGTGACTGGGTGGGTCTCGCCCGAATCTACGGCAACAGGCGCAGGTCGCGCGCGCGGGCGATGGCCTCGGTGCGGTTGGCCGCGCCCAGTTTCTCGAACAGGCGCGCGACATGGGTCTTCACGGTGTTGGGACTGATGCCGAGGTCGCGGGCGATGACCTTGTTGGCCTTGCCCTGCGCCAGCTCGTCAAGCACCTCGACCTCGCGTGGCGAAATGCCGAGGCTGGCGAGTGCGCGCTGGTTGCGGGCAAAGGGCAGCGCGGCGGTTCGCGGGGTAAGGCGGTTGCCCAGCCACAGGCCCAACCCGGCGAACACCAGCGCAACGACGACGAGGTAGAACTGCGTCGACCAGTCGCGCGTGACGTGGCGCCAGTCGAGCCAAGCGAGGAGCAGGGCGGCGAGCGCGGTAAGCGCACCGTAGGCAAGCGCGGGGCGGAGCGTCCCGCGCATCGTCAGTCCAGCCGGGTAACCCAGCCGTGGGTATCCTCGACGGTGCCGCGCTGGATGCCGACCAGCTTGTCACGCAAGGTCTGCGTCAACTGGCCGGGGCCGCCGCTGCCGATGGTGAACGCGCCGTCGTGGCCCGCCACCGTGCCTACCGCCGTCACCACCGCCGCGGTGCCGCAGGCAAAGGTCTCGACCAGCTTGCCGCTGCCGGCGTCCTCGCGCCACTGGTCGAGGCTGTACATCTCTTCGCGCACCGTCAGCCCCTGCTCGCGGGCGAGGGTGATGATGCTGTTGCGCGTGATGCCGGGCAGGATCGTGCCGCGCAGGGGCGGGGTCAGGATGGTGCCGTCGTCGAACACGAAGAACAGGTTCATGCCGCCCAGTTCCTCGATCCACTTGCGTTCGGCCGCGTCGAGAAAGACGGTCTGGTCGTGCCCGCGCGCAAAGGCCTCTCCGGTGGGGACGAGGCTGGCGGCGTAGTTGCCGCCGCACTTGGCAGCGCCGGTGCCGCCGGGCGCGGCGCGGGAGTAGTCGCTGATCCAGACGCTGACGGCAGGCGCGCCGGACTTGAAATAGTTGCCCGCCGGGCTGAGGATCACGAGGAACTTGTACCGCGTCGCCGGCCGCACCCCGAGGAACGCCTCGTTGGCGAACATGAAGGGCCGCACGTAGAGCGAGCCGCCGTCCACCGCCGGAAACCAGTCGCGGTCGGCCAGCACGGCTTGCCGCACGGCCTCGACGAACACGTCCTCGGGCAGGTGCGGCATGGCCAGTCGCTCGGCAGAGCGGTTGAAACGCGACGCGTTGGCGTCGGGCCGGAACAGCGCCATCGTACCGTCAGACAGCTTGTAAGCCTTCAGCCCCTCGAAGATTTCCTGCGCGTAGTGCAGCACGGACGCTGCCGGATCGAGCTCGATCGACACGCGCGGGCCGAGCGTCGGGCTGTGCCAGCCGCCCTTTTCGGCATCGTAGTCGATCGAGACCATGTGATCGGTGAAGACCTTGCCGAAACCGGGATCGGCAATCGCCTGGTCGCGCGTGGCGCCGGGGACGGGGGCGGGATGGGGGATGCGGGTGAAATCCATCATCCGCGATTATCGGCAGAGGGTAGCAGTGGCAAGACTTGGCAGACGACACAAATGAGAAGGGCGGCCCCGCCTCAGCAGGAACCGCCCTCCGCATGGTCAGCGGCCGTGTCGACCGCCCACGTAGCCTTACTCGGCGAAAGAAAGAATTACCGAATATGCTCCGCGTGGATCGTCACCGACCTCCGTGCTGAACCATGAGACATCGGATCACCTCCTTTCGCGCTGTAAAGCCAAGGGCCGCCATTTCACCGGGGCCCAAGACCGCCGATCATCGCCGGTCTCGTGCCAATATGTGAGTCAAAGGCGAGGCTAAAACAAGCCTTGTATTTCGATTATTCACTGTCAGTATCGATCGTTGCGGCTGGCGCCTTTCGCGCCCGGAACGCCCTCAGCCCCGGCAGTCTTCCACCACCCGCGAAATCTCCGGGTAGGCCGGCACGTACAGCGTGCTGGTGCCGGGTACCTCCAGCGCAAAGCGACCCTTGGTAAAGGCCATCGCGTCCAGCAGGGCATCGCTGGCGGAAAGTTGCGCGGCGATCATCGGCGCAGCGCCCGCCATGGTTCCCGCGGTCGTCAGCGCCCGGTCCTGCGTTTCGGTGCGGATCGTCATGGTGACCTGCCCGGTGGCGGAACCGGCGCGGGCGATCGTCACCCGGCGCGTGGCCCGGTCGCACCCGATCGTCAGCCGCGGGCCCTGGCTGGCCTCGCCAAACAGCGCCTGCGTGGCGGTGCCCGCGGAGCGATAGGTCCAGTCACCGGGCGTGGCGGGATAGTCCATCCAGTTGTCGTAACTGGGCGTGACGACATTGGTCGGCGCGGCGCTCGGCTGTGCCACGGGCGTGGGCGAGGGGGTCGGCACCGGCGTCGGCTCTGGCGAGGGCGGGATACAGGCGGCAAGCGCCAGCGTGCCGAGCAGGGCGATGGCGGAGACGGTCCGCTGGATCTTGGGGGAACGCTGGATCATGGGGGTCGGGCTACCTCGGGAAACGAAATCGGTCATGCCATCAGCAACAAGCCACTGGCACGCGGGGTTCCGCATCCCTATCGCCAAGGCCATGACGCAGGACAAGCCCAAGAAGGTCAGGATCGACCAGTTGCTCGTGGAGCGCGGCGAAGCGGAGAGTCGCACGCGTGCGCAGGCCCTGGTGATGGCGGGCCTCGTTTTCGCCGGTCCGCCGAACCGGCTGGAACGGATGGGCAAGTCGGGCCAGCAGGTGCTCGCCGATTGCACCATCGAGGTGCGCGGGCGCGATCATCCCTGGGTGGGGCGGGGCGGCATGAAGCTGGACCACGCCATCCGCGAATTCGGGCTCGATGCGCGCGGCGCCGTGGCGATGGACATCGGCAGTTCCACCGGCGGCTTTACCGAGGTCATGCTGCATCACGGCGCGGCGCGGGTCTTTGCCGTGGATGTTGGCACCAACCAGCTGGCCTGGAAGCTGCGCCAGGATCCGCGCGTGACCGTTCTGGAACAGACCAACGCCCGCGCGCTCACACCCATGATGATCGACCGCGATTGCGACTGGGTGGTGTGCGATGCCAGCTTCATCGGGCTGGCCAAGGTGCTGGAGGTGCCGCTTGCCCTGGCGGCGGGCGATGCGCGGCTTGTGGCGCTGATCAAGCCGCAGTTCGAAGTGGCAAAGGGCGAGGTCGGCAAGGGCGGCATCGTGCGCGACCCGGCCCTGCACACCCGCGTGTGCGACGAGGTAACCGCCTGGCTGGAGGATAGCGGCTGGCGCGTTGCCGGCCTGATCGAGAGCCCCATCACCGGCACCGAAGGCAATGTGGAATTCCTCGTCCACGCCCTGCGCGGCAATCCGGGCTGACGCGTCCTCTGCCCCGCAAGCGGACACCGCCTTCGAGCCCGCTTGCCACTCGCCCGTGCCCCCGGCACAGTCGGTGCGCGGTCGAATCGTGCCGTTCGGAGTATCCATGAACCGTCTCGCCTCGCCATCCCAGCTCCGCGCCAGCCTGCTGCGCTGGGCCCTGTTCCTCGTTCCGCTGGTGTTGCTGCTGGGGTTCCTTGCCGGTCAGCTTGGCGGCGACGCGTCGAGCGCGTGGTTCCAGTCGCTGGAAAAGCCGGCCATCTTCCCGCCACCCGCCACCTTTGGCATCGTGTGGAGCGTACTCTACGCCATGATGGGCCTTGCCCTCGCGATCGTCTGTGCCGCCTGGGGCTCACGCGCGCGCGGCTGGGCGATCGGGTTCTTCGTTGCGCAGCTTGCCGTCAATCTCACCTGGTCGCCGGTGTTCTTCGGCCAGCACCAGATCGCGGCGGCATTCTACATCATCGTGGCGATGATCGTGCTGGCCGCGATCACCACGGTGCTGTTCTTCCGCGTGCGCAAGTGGGCGGGCGTGCTGATGCTGCCCTATCTTGCCTGGATCGTCTTTGCCGCGGTGCTGAACTGGCAGTTCCTGCAACTGAACCCTTCGGCCGATGCGACGGGAGAGACCGGCGCGGTGCAAAGTTTCGAGTTGTGAAAGGCGCCGGCAATCGCCAGATAGCCACCATGCAAAGCGAAAATCCCCTCGTCTCCGACTTCATCAAGCTCGCCAACTCTGCCGCGGGAACGCTCGCGGGCATGGGGCGCGAAGCGCGTGACGGGGCGCGTGAACGGATGAAGGAGGCCCTGGGCGGTCTCGATTTCGTCAGTCGCGAGGAATTCGACGCGGTAAAGGACATGGCGGGCCGGGCGCGCGAAAAGGTCGACGTCCTCGAAGCGAGGTTGACCGTTCTCGAGGCAAAGCTCGCCGGCTCGTCCACCGCCCCCTGATCCTGCCGTAGCGCGGCGCTGCAACGATGCACGTTCGCGCTCCAGCCCTGCTGCTTGCTGCCCGCCAACATGGGGAGACGGCGGTCGTCGCGCGGTTCCTGACCAGTGAATACGGCCTGGTGGCCGGCTACGTCGCAGGCGGGCGCGGCCGGGTGCTGCGCCCGGTGATGATCCCCGGCAACGCGGTGGATCTGCAACTGTCGGCCCGGTCCGACAGCCAGTTGCCTTTCGTCAGGGTGGAACTCGTCGCCAGCCGCGGCCCGTGGTTGGGCGAACCGCTGGCCGCCGCCGCGATCGGATGGGTCTGCGCGCTTTCCGCCACGGCCCTTCCCGAACGCCAGCCCTATCCCTCGCTCTACGATGCGCTGTCCGGCACGCTGGAGGCGATCTGCCATGCGCCGAGTGCGCGCGGGTGGGCCAGTGCATTGGTGGGCTACGAGGCGCTGCTGCTGCGCGAGCTTGGTTACGGCGGGGCCGGTGGGCGGCCGCAGGGCGACCTCTTGCAGGTGCTGGAGGCGATGGATGCGCTTGGGCCCCCGCTCGATCACTACCTGCTTGCCGACCGGCGCGGCGATGTTATGGCCGCGCGCATTCGGTTGAGGGACTTGCTGGGACGGATCGCCTGACATGAAGATCGCGCTTTTCGCCGGGGACGGCATCGGACCGGAAATCATGGCCGAGGCGCGGGCCGTGCTGGCCGCGCTCGACCTGCCCGGGCTCGTGGTCTTCGAGGGCGATGTCGGCGGCGCGGCCTATCGCCGGCACGGCCACCCGTTGCCGCAGGAAACGCTCGCCATGGCCCGCGCGGCCGACGGCGTGCTGTTCGGCGCGGTAGGCGATCCCGCGTGCGACGGCCTGGAACGGCACCTGCGGCCCGAGCAGGCGATCCTCGGCCTGCGTTCGGCGCTCGGCCTGTTCGCCAACCTGCGCCCCGCCAGGATGTTTAAAGGCCTTGAAAGCCTCTCTGCGCTTCGTCCTGAAATCGCGGGCGAAATAGATCTGCTGATCGTGCGCGAACTGAACGGCGACGTCTATTTCGGCGAAAAGGCGCAGCGCACGCTGGACGACGGGCGGCGGCAGGGGTTCGATTTCATGTCCTATGCCGAGGACGAGGTGCGCCGCATCGCCCACGTCGCCTTTCGCGCCGCCCAAGGTAGAGCGAGGGGGGGACGGTCGGGCAGGCTGTGCAGCGTCGACAAGGCGAACGTCCTCGAAACCAGCCAGTTATGGCGGGACGTCGTCATCGAGACCCACGCCGACTACCCGGACGTCACACTCAGCCACATGTATGTCGACAATGCCGCCATGCAGCTGGTGCGCGATCCGGGCCAGTTCGACGTGGTGGTGACCGGCAACCTGTTCGGCGACATCCTGTCCGACCAGGCGAGCATGTGCGTCGGCTCCATCGGCCTGCTCGCCAGCGCGGCACTGGGGGAGCGGCAGACCGCCTTCGGCACCTTCGGCCTTTACGAACCCATTCACGGCAGCGCGCCCGACATCGCCGGGCAGGGTAGCGCCAATCCCATGGCCATGATCCTCAGCCTGGCCATGATGCTGCGCCATTCGCTGGGCCGGGAGGAGGATGCCGCCCGCGTGGAGCGCGCCGTTTCGCAGACGCTGGCCGATGGCGTACGCGGCGATGATCTTGGCGGCACCGCGGGCACGCGCGAAATCGGCGATGCGGTGCTGGCGCGGCTTTGATCGCTCACGTAAACCACATGGTTAACATTTCGCGCTAACCCGCGGGCATGGACATGAGCCACACCGAACTTTCCGCCGCCGCCGATGCCGCCACCCGCGAGCTCGAACTCGCCGTCGTCCTCCCGACGCTCAACGAGCGCGCCAACATCGCGCCGATGGTGGCGCGGCTGGAAGCGGCGCTGGGGCCCACCGGCTGGGAAGCGGTCTTCGTCGACGACAATTCGCACGACGGCACCGCCGAGGAAGCGCGCCGGATCGGCCGCACCGACCCGCGCATTCGCGTGATCCAGCGCATCGGCCGCCGTGGCCTCGCCAGCGCTGCGATCGAGGGCATGTGCGCCACCGCCGCGCCGTTCGTCGCGGTGATGGATGCCGACCACCAGCACGACCCCGCGCTGCTGGGCGACATGCTCGCCGCGGTGAAATCGGGCGACTACGAACTCGCCTATGCCAGTCGCTTTGCCGTGGGCGGCAATGCCGACGGCCTGTCCAGCAAGGGCCGCGAGCAGGGCAGCCGCGTGGCCAATGCTCTCGCCCGCAAGCTGACCGGCACCGAACTGACCGACGCCATGAGCGGCTTCTTCCTGCTGCGGACCGAGCAGCTGCGGCAACAGGCCGTCAACCTTTCGGGCATAGGCTTCAAGATCATGCTCGACATCCTCGCTACCGCCGAGCCGCGCCTCAGAGTGAAGGAATTCCCGTTGAAATTCGCCGAACGCCTCGCCGGGGAAAGCAAGCTCGACCACGGGGTGGTCCTCGATTTCGTCGCCGGTCTGGCGGAGCGCTATTTCGGCCGCTGGGTGCCCACGCGCTTCGTATTGTTCGGCCTCGTCGGCGGGCTTGGCGTCCTCGTCCACATGGCCGTGCTCGCCAGCATCTACTGGCCCGAGAGCATCGGCTTCGGGTGGGCGCAGGCGATTGCCACCATGGTGGCGATGACCTTCAACTTCTGGCTGAACAACCTGCTGACCTACCGCGACAAGAAGCTGACGGGAGCGGACGGGTTCTTCTGGGGCTGGCTGAAGTTCTGCGGGGCCTGCTCGGTCGGGGCGTTCGCAAACGTCGCCGTGGCGACCGTGCTGAACGATCAGGGCGTGACGTGGTGGCTGGCGGCGCTGGTGGGAGTGGTGATCGCCAGCGTGTGGAATTACGCGCTGTCAAGCAAGTTCGTGTGGGGGCGGTTTCGGTAGGGCCGTCATCGGCCCCCCTCCGCTCATCCTGAGCTTGTCGAAGGATGCCGGACAAAGTTCGGCTCGCCCTGACGGTTGCGCGCCAGACGACTGATCTCATCCCAATCGCCAGCGATCAAAGCTTCTTTCTTCGCCCTGCTCCAGCCCTTTATGCGCCGCTCGGCGGCAAATGCCTCGTCGCGGGTCGACAGGCTCAGGATGAGCGGAGGGAGCCGCTTGGTTCGGCGTGGCTGGGTCACCGCCACCCCGCCGTCCACGCCCACATCAGGAACGACTGGTCGTTCTCCAGCGGCGCGGCAGTGAGGATCGGGAACCAGTAGGCGAAAAATCCCAGCGCCCCCAGCGTGAGCGCCCAGGGCACCAGCCGCTCGCCGCGCTGCCACAGCCGCTCCACCGCCAGCGCCAGCGCGCCGGAGACGAACATGCCGGCGAGGAAATAATGGAAGTAGAACTGCACCGCCTTGGGCGCGACGACCCACAGCAGCAGGCTTGCGGCGTAGAGCACGACCAGCGCCAGCAGATCCTTGCGTCGCTCCCGCCAGCCCGCCCATGCGCACCAGCCCATCGCGATCAGCCCGAACCACATGGTCACCGGGTTGCCGATCAGCATCACCCCGCGCTGGGCGCCGTCGATGGGCTCGTAAAGATACCAGATGGCCCTTTGGTTCGCGACCCATTGCCACCAGTTGCTCTGGTAGGGATGCGGCTCGGGCACCTGGGTCTGCAGCGCCAGCATCTCGCGGTGGAGCGAGATAAGGCCATCCACATCGGTCACCGGCAGGTCCCAGTTGAGGAAGGGCCAGAACGTCAGGGCATAGGTCAGCAGCGGCACCAGGCCCAGCCACAGGCCCGCCTCCCACAAAGGCATCCCCGCCACCGGCCAGCCGCGCCGCGACGCCCACAGGCGCCGCCGGCCAGCCGCCAAACGTCCGAAAAAGAAAACGAGGCCCGGCAGCACCGCGATGGGAATGGCGTTCCATTTGCTCGCCATCGCGCAGCCCAGGGCCACGCCGCAGATGGCCAGCCGCCAGCGCCCGGTCTCGTTCTCGCGCACGGCGCCGGCGAACATCCACAGCGCCACCATCACGAAGGCAACCATGAACA
Source organism: Aurantiacibacter arachoides (assembly GCF_009827335.1). Taxonomy (GTDB): domain Bacteria; phylum Pseudomonadota; class Alphaproteobacteria; order Sphingomonadales; family Sphingomonadaceae; genus Alteraurantiacibacter; species Alteraurantiacibacter arachoides. The sequence continues at coordinate 727,856 of NZ_WTYH01000001.1, forward strand.
CGTCGAGCATGGCGATGCGGGCGTGGACGAACAGCAGGAAGTTGGCGCCGACGAACAGGCCGGTCAGCAGGCTGGCGGCCCGCGTGCAGCTGGAAAACCACGCCGCGCGCATGGCGGCGAACAGCGCCAGGGTGCCGAAAATCACGCTCATGAAGCGCCAGCCCAGCGGTCCGTCGCCCAGCACCGTCATCCCGAGGGCAATGATCTGCTTGGCCAGCGGCGGATGCTCCAGGTTGGTCGCCAGCCCCAGGTCCAGCACCGCGCGCGCGGCGGGCAGGTAATGCACCTCGTCGAAGAACGGGGTGGAGGGCACGGTCAGGCGCACGCAGGCGAGCGCGAAGAACGCTGCCGCTACGACCAGGTTGAGGGCAAACGGATCGCGGGGATGCTCGGGCGGCAGGCTCATGCAGGGGCAGCGTTATCGGTGCGGGCGGCCAAGGGCAATTGGCAAACGCGCCCCGTCCCCGTAGCAGCGGGCGCACGATGAAAAAGACCACCGGCACCGATCCCGAGATTACCCGCACCTGGCGCCCCGCCACCCAGGCCGTGCGCGCGGGCACCCACCGCTCCGAACACGGCGAGACGAGCGAGGCGCTCTACCTGACGAGCGGCTTCACCTACGACAGCGCCGAGGAAGTCGCCGCGCGGTTCGCCGGCGAGGCGAGCGGAATGCAGTATTCGCGCTTCAAGAACCCCACGGTGGAGATGCTGCAACAGCGCATCGCCGCGATGGAGGGGGCCGAGGCGTGCCTGGTGCAGGCGAGCGGCATGGCGGCGATGACGAGCGCGCTGCTGGCCATGCTGAGCGCGGGCGATCACGTGGTGGCGGGCCGCGCCGCCTTCGGCTCGTGCCGCTGGATCCTCGACAATGTGCTCAATCGCTTCGGCATTACCCACACCGCCATCGACGGGACGGACAATGCCGCGTGGGAGGCCGCGATCCGGTCCGAGACCAAGGCGTTCTTCTTCGAGACCCCGGCCAACCCGACGATGGATCTCGTCGATCTGGAATTCGTCTGCGGCCTTGCCCGCAACCGCGGCATCACCACGGTGGTCGACAACGCCTTCGCCACGCCGGTCCTGCAACGCCCGATGGATTTCGGCGCGGACGTGGTTGCCTATTCGGCCACCAAGCTGATGGACGGGCAGGGCCGGGTGATGGCGGGCGCGGTCTGCGCCAGCCAACAGTGGATCGAGGAAGTGCTCAGTCCCTTCCAGCGCAACACCGGGCCCATCTGCGCGCCGTTCAATGCCTGGGTGGTGATGAAGGGGCTGGAGACGCTGCCCCTGCGCGCGCCCGCCCAAAGCGCCGCCGCCTTGCAGGTGGCCCGCTTCCTGGAAGAGCGGGGCTTGCGCGTCCTCCACCCCGGCCTGCCGAGCCATCCGCAGCACGACCTGTGCCAGCGGCAGATGAGCGCAGCGGGGCCGATCTTCGCCTTCTTCGCGCCGGGAGGTCAGAGCCAGGCCATGGCGCTATGCAACGCGCTGGAGTTGATCGACATTTCCAACAACATCGGCGATTCCAAGTCGCTGCTGTGCCACCCGGCCAGCACCACGCATTACAACATGGGTGCACAAGGCCGCGCCGAGGCGGGGATCGAAGACGGGATGCTGCGGCTGAACGTCGGGCTGGAGGATCCGCGCGACCTGATCGACGATCTGGACCGGGCGCTGGGCAGAATCGGGCTCTAGCCGCGCCCGCTTGCCTATCGTCATGTTTGCGCTAGACTTCTTCCCTCAAGGGGGAGGGGCTGATGCAGAACGGGTGGGTGTTTGGCGCGGTGGCCGCGCTGGCGATGACGGGCGGGCTGACCGACCGGGCTAGGGCGCAGGACCAGGACTCTGCCCAGGCGGTTGCCGCCGCCCACGATTGGGCCGATACCCCCGTTCCCCCTGCCATCGACACGTCCGCCTTTGCCTCACAGTCCCAGCTTTCGCGCGCCCAACTGTCGCCTGACGGTTCGCTGGTCGCCTTCACGGTGCTGCGTGACGAACACGTTTATATCAGTATCTACAATGCGGGGACGCTCGAGTTGGTCGACGGGGCCTCGCTGGGCGAACCCGACGATCTCAACTGGTTCCGCTGGGTCGGCAACGACCGGATCCTGGTCTCCATGACCGTCCAGGATATTCGCGAGGAATACCATTTCAGCCGTCTTCTCAGTTTCGAACTGGGATCGCGCCGGCTGCAGCCGCTGGTGCTGCCGAACATGAGTTTCGATGGCGACGACGTGGTCCATTACGACGAGGATGGCGGCTATGTGCTCGCCTCCATTTCCCGGGCCTATGGCGCGTATCCCGATGTCTGGCGGTTCGACCTCCCGCCCGCAGGCCAGGATTTGCCCGAGCCTGTTCGCGTCCAGTCCAGCATGGACCGCGTGTTCCACTGGATTGCCGACGAGACCGGCGTTCTTCGCATGGCCATCAGGTATCATGGACGCGGCCGGTATGAGGCGCTCTATCGTAGTGCGCCCGACCAGCCATGGCGCGAAATCGCGCGCACCCGCATAGACGACGAGGACGCCTTCGAGTTCTGGGATTTTCACGGCCTGCGCGCCGGATCCGACATCGGCTACACCTTTGGCGTGCCCGAGGGGGGCGACCGGCAGGCGCTGATGGAGTACGATTTCGCCAGCGGGCGGCCCGTGCGCGTCGTCTACAGTTCCCCCGACGAGGATGTGACCTCCGTGCAATTCGGCACTGACGGGCAGCCGATCTCCGTGGGCTATTCGGGTGACAGCTTCCGCCGCGAGTGGATCGATCCGGAGTTGCGCCGCTGGCAGCAGCAGCTGTCGCAGGCGCTTTCGGGCAGCGATGTGACCATTCTCGACATGAGCGCGAACCGGGAGACGTTGCTGGTGTCGCAGGCCGGCCCCGCCGATCCCGGCGCGCTGTATGTCTTTGCGCCGGAGGATCGGCACCTGCAGCTGTTCGCGGAGATGCGACCGCAGGTGGATGCGCAGGTTCTGGCTACCCCCAGGCCCGTGCGGTACGCCGCCCGCGACGGCACCTCGATCCATGGCTACCTCACCCTGCCGCGCGGACGCGAACCGCGCGGCCTGCCGCTGATCGTGCATCCCCACGGCGGGCCTTACGGCATTCGCGATACCGACGACTACGACGACATGGTGCAGCTTCTCGCCAATCGCGGGTATGCTGTGATTCAGCCCAACTATCGCGGCTCCGGCGGCTATGGCGAGGCGTTCGAACTGCTCGGCAACGGACAGATCGGGCGGGCCATGCAGGACGACCTTGACGACGCGGTGGCGCACCTCGTGGCGCAGGGCATCGTCGATCCGCAACGGGTGTGCATCCTGGGCGGGAGCTATGGCGGGTTCGCTGCGCTGTGGGGCGCGATCCGCAACCCGGAAATCTACCGCTGCGCCGTCAGCTTCGCCGGCGTCACCCATTTCGAGCGGCAGCTGCACGACAACCGCAACTACCTGTTCGGCCGCAATCGCGGCAGGTGGTGGGACAGGGTGGACGGCGACCAGACCAACTTCGATCTCGACGATGTCTCGCCCGCGGTGCAGGTCGCCCGGCTGACGCGCCCCGTGCTGCTGGTGCACGGCGAAGATGACCGCACCGTCCCCTACACTCAGTACGAGCTGATGGTCGGCCGCGCCAATCGTGCCGGTGTGGAGATCGAGACGCTGAGCCTGGAGGATACCGGGCACGGCTTCGCCGATCCGGTTCACGAACAGGCCTATTACGACGCGGTGGTGGCCTTTCTCGCCCGGCACAACCCGGCGGACTAGGTCGCTCCGTCGCTCGCCCGCAATCGCCGCAGGGCGGGCGTGGCAAACGGCACCGTCAGCATCGTGCTGGCCACCGCGCACAGCAGCAGGGCGGTGAAGCTGGCGGGCGTGATGATCTGCTTGTCCAACAGCACGTTGGCAAAGATGATCATGATCAGCGCCTTGGTCTGCAACAGCCAGCCGATCAGCCACGCCTCGCCCTGCCGCCAGCGCAGAAAGCGGCCCGCCAGCGCCACGCCGCCGAGCTTGCCGGCGACCGAGGCCGCCAGCAGCAGCGCGGCAAAGCCCGCCACCGTCCAGCCGCCCGCGCTCCACTGGGTCTTGAGGCCGGTCGAGAGGAAGAATACCGGCATCAGCGCAAGCAGCACGGTATCGCGAAAGCGATCGACGCGCTCCTGCCCGAACCATTCGCCATCCAGCACCGCGCCCGCGATAAAGGCGCCCACCATGAAATGCAGGCCCGACCAGTCGGCCGCAAGGCCCAGCAGCGCCAGCCAGACGAGGGCCACGTACCAGCGGTCGCGCTGCGGCAGGCGCGCCATCGCCCAGCGCACCAGCAGCACGGCGGGCACCAGCAGCGCGATGAAGGCCGCCTGTCGGCCGACCCGCTCCCAATCCAGCAGGATCAGCGCCAGCACGGCCCAGATCGCGATGTCATCAAGGCTGGCATACCGCAGCACGCGCTGGCCCAGCGTATCGCGCAGCATGGCCAGCTTTTCCAGGAACAGCACCAGGATGGGGAGGGCAGTGACCGCGCAGGCCATGCCCACGCCGGCGATGAACTGCCAGTCCTGCCCCTCGGCACCGACCCACGCGGCGCGTCCGTCCAGCGCCAGCACCAGGCCGCCCGCCCCCGCGCCCAGCAGCATCGGCGTACCAAAGGCCAGCCCCGCGGTAACGCCCGTCTCCCCCCGCCAGCGCCACGCGGCTTTCAGATCGAGCTCCAGCCCGGCGACGAAGACGAACAGCATCACCCCCCACATGGCGATGCCGTTCAGCATGGTGATCACGTCGGGCGGAAACAGGGCAGCGTGAAGCGCGGGCAGGGCCGCACCCAGCACGCCGGGGCCTAGCAGGATGCCGGCCAGGATCTGCACCACCACCAGCGGGGCGACGTACTCGGTGCGCCCCAGCCGCCAGACCAGATAGGGCAGCGCGAAAATGGCCACCAGCACCGCCAGGAACGTCTCGATCAAGGTCAGGTGCGGCATGGTCATGCGATAGCATGAGGCACGGGCGCGGCAAGTCGCCGGCCACCGGCACATGGCCTTTATCCCCCTTGTGGCAGGCTTCGAAACCGTTACCCTTGGGGGCATGGCTATCGATGCAATCGCCGCGCTGTTCCAGCATACCGCCATCACCGACGGGGTGACGGTGCGCGTGGCGGTGACCTTCATGCCCGAACAATCGCGCATCGGCGCGAACCGCTGGTTCTGGGTCTATCACATCCGCATAGAGAACCACCGCGATGATGCGGTGCAATTGCGCACCCGCCACTGGCGCATCACGGATTCGAGCGGAACGGTGAATGTCGTGGACGGGGAAGGGGTGGTCGGGGAAACCCCGCTGCTAGAGCCGGGCCAGACCCACGACTACGTCTCGGGCTGCGAGCTCACCACCAATCAGGGCGCGATGCAGGGGTATTACACCTTTGCCCGCGCCGGGGATGGCACGCTGTTCGACGTGGCGATCCCCTTCTTCCCGCTGGCCGCCCCGGCGGAAGAGGCGCGCTAGTCGCGCCAGCCGGGGAGGGAGTTTACCGCACCCGCGCCGGCGCCACGATCACCGCGTTCGCCAGCAGCAGGTCCAGCCCGTCGAGGTAACCGCGCACGGCGGGATCGTGGGCGAAGCCGATGGCGAGGCCACGGCCCGTCCGTTGCGCGATCATGTAGGGCTTGTAGGCCAGCTGGCGGCGGTTCTCCTCCCACACGTAGCCGCTTGCCACCAGCCGGTCCGCCGGGGCGTAGCGCACCACGTTCACCCCGTCGCCGAGGGTGAGCGGGGTGAGGATCAGCGAGCCATCGGCGAAGACGGTGGGGGCGGCGCCATCGTATCCGGCGGCAAGGAAGCTTTCGGCATCGACCACGGTGTTGAGCAGCGCGCCGGGCAGGGTATCCGGGCGGCGTCCGGTATCGAGGATTGCCGCGCGGTAATCGGCGTCGCTCTCGATCGCGGTGCCGGGAGCCGTGTCGCCCTCGTCGTCCTCTTCTTCGCCGGAAGGCTCGCCGCCCAGCACGGTCTCGTTGTTCGTCGCGAACAGCGCGTTGTCGCCGCTGGCAAAGGCGGCCAGCGAATCGCCATAGGCCACCAGCACGCCGCCGCCCTGCACGAAGCGGGCCACTGCCGCGCGCGCCGGGGCGGGCAGGGTGTAGCTGTCGGGCACGATCAGCACGTCGACGCCGCGCAAGTCCGCCTGCGCCAGCGTGCCGCTGCGGATCGGCGCGACGGGCAGGCCGAACCGGCGTTCGATCACGTAGCGCGTCGCGCCCGCGCTGGTGGGGGCCACGCCGTCGTCCCACAGCATGGCGATGGTGGGCGCGGTCAAGGCCACGAAGCGGTCGCTCCCGAGGTTGGGACCGGCATCCGTCCAGCCATCGCCAAGCGCGACCGTTTCGGCCCCGACCTCACGGGCCAGGGCGGTGAGGGCAGAAAGGTCGCCGCCGTTCTCCGCGCGGCTGAACACGACGCTGCCGCGCGGATAGTCACGGCCCGCCACGCTGAAGGCGCGGTCGCTGGCCCGGCCGCGCAGGCCAGCCGTCAGCGCGCGAGCGACGAGCTGCACCTGTCCGCTGTCGGTCCACGGCACGACCGCGCCGAACGGGCCGGCCGCCTCCGCCAGCGCCGGGATCGCCGCGCCCGCCTGCACCGGCGAACCTGCCGCCGCGCCGTTGCATTCGCGCACGTCCAGGCCGCTCATCTGGCCGACCGACCAGGCGGTGGTGTCGTAGACCTCGTGCGGCAGGTCGCCGGCCCGGCGCGATTCCTGTCGTTCGATGAAATCGGCGGGCAATTCGACATCGTCGTCGAGCAGGCTGCGCACCAGCCGCGCGCCCGGCTGGCGCATGGATACCGAGAGATAGCCTTGCGGATAGGACTGCCCGCAGGCGCTCGCCGGGCCGGCAACGCGCCCCACCGCGATGCCTTGCGCGGTCAGCCGCTGCGCCAGCGCCTCGGCGTTCCAGCGCCGCTGGGCGAGGTCGATGACAAAGGCCCCGCTGCCCACCGCGCCCGCCGCCGTTGTGCGGCGGTAGCTGGCGAAATCGCGCAGGAAGGTGTCGGCATTGCGCGCCACGGTCAGCGCGGTCTGCAGGCTGGTGGTGAAATGGTTGCGCACCCCGTCGGCATAGGTCAGCGTATCGCCGTCGCTGCGATCCCATACCAGCCCGCGCGCGCTGCTTTGTTCAAAGGTCATCGCCACCGCGCCGTTCAGCGTGGGCCAGGTGTCGCCGTAGCCGGGATAGAACAGGTCGAAGTTCTCACGCGTGTAATAGGGCTGGCCGATCGCATCCAGCGCAGCCCCGTTGGCGCGGCCGAGCATCACCAGCTTGGCGCGCTGTTCGGCGGTGACGTAGGGATTGAAGGGGTCGGCGTTGGGCGGGAAGAAATAGCTCGAATCCCCGCCCATCTCGTGCGCGTCCACCAGCACCACCGGCTGCCATTCGCGGATCGCGGCGATCTTGCCGCGCGTTTCCGGCTGGGTCATCGCGAACCAGTCGCGGTTGAGGTCGATCAGGTAGTGGTTGAACCGGCCACCCGGCCAGGGCTGGTCGTGCCCGGCGGTGAACCGCAGACCCGATGGCGCCAGCCCCTCGGCAGCGTAGTAGCTGCTGGCAAAGCGCGCGCGCCCGTCCGGGTTCTGCATGGGATCGACGATCACCACGCTGTTGTCCAGGATCGTGTCGGCGGCAGCATCGCCCCGCGCGGCGACGAGGTGATAGGCGACGGCCAGCGCGGCATCGGTGCTGCTGATCTCGTCACCGTGCACGCCGTAGCTGAGCCAGGTAACGGGCAGGCTGTCCGCCCCCGGCGCCCCGCCACCGGCGATGCGCTGCATGTCGGCGCGGATGGTATCGATGCGAGCAAGGTTGGCGGGGCTGGCGATGATCGCGTAGACGAGCGGGCGGCCTTCCCAGCTGCGCGCGTATTCGACCAGGCGGATGCGGTCGGGCGCGGCCTGCGCCAGGGCCTCCAGATATTCGATCGCCATCTCGGGACGGGTGATCTGCTCTCCGGCGCGGTGGCCTGCAACCTGTTCGAGCGTGGGCACGGCGGGATCGAAACGCCCCTCGACGAAGCTCTGCGCGCTCGCGGCGCTGGCCGGCGCAAGCGCTAGAAGGACGGTGGCGACAAGCGTGCGGATCATGCGGATGGTTTCCCCTTCGCGCCCCGTCTGTGCCGCGTGGCCCTCGTGGTCAAGCGACTTGCCGCGGGCCCCGGCAAACCATAGAGGCGACAGCCGAGACCGACCATGAAGCGCACGCACCTGCCCCTGAACGCCCTGCGCGTATTCGATGCCGCCGCCCGGCACCTGAGCTTCACCCGCGCGGCGGACGAGCTGGCGGTGACGCCCGCCGCGGTCGGCCAGCAGATCCGCGCGCTGGAGGATGTGCTGGGCGTGGTCCTGTTCCGCCGCACCAGCCGCGGACTGGAACTGACCGACGAGGCCGAGGCGGGCCTCGATTCGCTGCGCGACGGGTTCCTCCAGTTCGAGGAAAGCGTGCAGGCGATGCAGGCCGGGCAGGCCAGCAGCAAGTATGCCATCGCCGCCCCGCGCGAGTTCTACGCCCAGTGGCTGGCCCCGCGCCTCGCCACCTTTCGCGCCGCGCATCCCGACGTGACCATCCAGCTGACCGCCGACGAGAACGCGGACTTTACCGAGGCCAACCTCGACCTCGCGATCCGCCTGGTCGAAGGTCCGGGCGAGCTGGAGGGCGAGCGGCTGGTCGGTGGCTGCAAGGTCTGCGTGGCATCGCCCGGCGCCGGCACCGGCTGGATCAGCTGGCCAACCTACGAAGCGCCCGAGGGTGAGCAGGTCGTGCTGACCGTGGGCAATGCCGGCCAGGTGCTCAGTTCCGCGCTGGCCGGGATCGGCCGTGCCTGGCTGCCGCAGCCGCTGGTGGAGGAAGCGCTGGCCGACGGCCGGCTGGTCTCGCTCGGCGATGCCGAGGACTGCCGCCGGGCCTACTGGCTGGTCGCCCCGCGCCCGCAGTGGCGACAGAAAAAGGTAAGGGCGCTCGTCGCGCACCTCGTCGGCGACACCTGAATTTCTCCACGCCCGTCCGGGCAAAGCTACCCTCTGGAAAGCGTGCCCGAGCAAGGTTACACCCTGTACCAGACAAGGCGCAACGACGGGGGGGAGTTCTTATGCGATTCGGCTTTTACAGGGCGGCACTCTTGATCGGAGCGGCCAGCGTGCTGGTGCCCACAGGTGCGGCAGCGCAGCGCGACCTCGACCAGGAGAACAGCGACGTGCGCGTGTTCCAGGGTAACGTGGACAGCGCGGCAGCGGAGTTCCGCGTCTCGGTTCCCGCCAATTCGGTCATGCAGATCGACGTGCTGACGACCTCCGAACTCGATCCGATCGTCACGGTTACCGATGCCGGCACCGGGGAGACGCTGGCCGAGGATGACGACGGGGGCGACAATCTCAACGCGCGCGTGCGCATTCCCGGCGAGGCGCGTGGGCGCAACATCGTGATTGCCGTCGACAGCTACGATTCCACCTGGGTGGAGGACGGCGAGACCTACGGCGGCACCTTCGACCTGCGCCTGTCCAACTCAACCTTCGTGCCGCACCGGACGCGGGCCGTAACCTACGGCGCGCGGGAAAGCGGAACGATGAACGCCGGCGAGGCCAACACCTACACCTTCAGGGCCGCGGCGGGCGACCGGGTGGAAATCGCCCTGATTTCGGCCGAGGGCGGGACGCTCGATCCCTATCTCGAACTGCAGGATGCCAGCGGCCAGGTCCTCGTTTCCAACGACGATTCGAACGGCCTCAATTCCTATATCAACCACGTGTTCGCGGATGCGGGCACCTATACCATCGCCGCCAAGGGCTACGGCTCCAGCACCGGCGACTACGTGCTGCGCGTGCGCGATCGGCGCGACGTGCCGGCAACGACCGGGCTGCAAACGATCGCCATCGGCGGCAACGCGACGGGCGAAATCGCCCCCGGGTTCATGGATGAGAACTATGCCACGCCCAACTACGTCGACTATAGGTTGAGCGATGCCGCCAAGGCCGCGATCCGCGGCGGCAACGGCGGCGTCACGATCCGCATGGATGCCGTGGAAAGCAGCGATCCCGATTTCGGCGGCAGCATCGACCCGTATGTCACCGTCGGTTTCGACACCCCGCTCGGCTTTGCCCAGGTGGCGGAGGACGATGACGGTTCGGGCACGCTGAACGCGCTGCTGCCGATCGACCTCGGTCTAATTGCCGACCGGGCCGACCTGCTCGATCTCCTGCGCATCCGCGTCCAGGGACTGGGCGGCGGGGGTGGCGGTTACACGCTGTCCATGACGGAAGGCATGGAGGAGCGGCAGGGCTACGACAGCGGTATGGATGGCGAATATCCTTCGCAGCCACCCATCATCACCACCGCCAACTGAGTAAGCCTGAAAGACGTGCGCGACGGGGGTGGGGACAACCTCATCCCCGCAACCCCCTTCTGTCGCGCCCGGTTCGGCCTAGCCTTCCGCGTCCTCGTCCTCGTCTTCCTGCGGCGCGATGGGCGGCGGGCCGGGGCGGGGGCCGACGCCGGGATCCCAGTCGAACGGCCGGGCAAAGCGGCTGCGGTCGTCGGTCTCGGCCGTCACCGCCTCTTCCTCGCCCGCCGCGACGCGCGCCTGCTGCGCGCGGCTCGCGCTGATATAATCGCGCGGCATGTAATTGCCCTCGTGGCAGGCGTATTCGAAGAACTGGTAGTCCTCGTCACGCACCCAGGCCACCCGCGTTGACCACGGCGCGACGTAGACCTCGGGATCGCTGTAGGTCAGTTCGTGGATGATGGTGTCGGGGCCGGTCATGGTCAGACGCTCCACCGTCATCGCCTGGCTGCTCATGGGCACGGTATTGAAGGCCGGCACGTCCAGCGTGCCGGTGAACTGCGTGGCCATGTTGAGCGGGGCGGCAGCGCGGCGCGACGTGTCTGTGGTGGCGGCATCGCCGCTGACGATGTTGGTCGTCTCGATCACCAGCGTCTTGCCTTCCCACCAGCCGCGCGAATTGCCCATCCACGCTTCCACCGGCTCTTCCCACTTGGCGGCGCGCGCCTCGGCGGCGGAGGGGTAGAGCTTCACCACGCGGGTGCCCAGCATCTCCAGCACGATCGTCACCACGCCCGGCGACTGGAAGATGCGGATGCCGTTGTTGTAGCGGAACGGATACATGCTCGCCGGGAAGCCGCGGCTGACGCAGCGATCCCAGCTGTCGAAATCGCTGACCCAGTTATACCCCTGCCCGGGCACCCAGCCGCTGCGCCCGGCCTCGAACAGCGCGCGCGCCTGCGGGGTGAGGGCGGGCAACTGGCCGTCGGCGGGGGAAACCAGCATGGCCGTGCTCTTGGCCCAGTCGGTGTTGCGGAACCACGCCTCCAGCCCCTCGGTCCCGGCGGTGCCCACGCCGCTCTCCGTCGCCTCGGTGAAGTTGCCGTCCGCCCCGCGCGCGGCCTCCAGCCGGCGGGTGAATTCCTCGTCCGTCACCCAGAACCTGTCGCCGTATTGTTCCGGGCGCTGGAACAGGATGTGGCCGTTGTTGACCGGTTCGATGGGAAAGGTGCCGGTGAAGTCCCAGTCGCCCCACGGCAGGCGCTCGGGCGTGAAATCGGTCGGCACGGGCGGCAGCGTGGTGAGATCGGCGGGCCGCTCCTGCGCGGTGGCGGGTGTTGCCGCTGCAAGGGCGAGCGTGGAGGCGGCGGCAAGCGCCCGGGTGGCGGCGGAGAGGCGGCGGATCATGAGGGTGTCTCCCGAACACGTTGACTTTGCCCGTTTGTGCCCGAGGTGGCCTGTCGGTGCAATCGCCTTCGTCCGCTCAGCGCAATCTGTACAACGTCTGCCGCATTTCCCGCTGATATAGGTTTCATGCGGAACCCTGCGGTCGCTCACCCTTTGCTAGAGGACAGGAGATCAGCATGACACGACATTCCATTTCCGACAGCACGAAGGGCCTTGTGGGCCTTGGGATTGCGCTGGGCGGTGCCGCGTTCGGTGCCTTCATCTTGAGCCGCCAGCGCGAGGGGCGTTCGTCGGACGACGCGCCCGGCTACACCGCGCGGCGCGGGTTCGGTGACTACGCCGTGACCGGCCGCACCGTCACCATTCGCAAGCCGCGCGAAGAGCTGTTCGCGTTCTGGCGCGACTTCGGCAACCTGGCCCGGTTCATGGAGAACCTTGAAAAGGTCGAGCAGGGCGCCGGGGGCCGGTCCACCTGGCACATCAAGGCTCCGGCCGGCCAGACCGTGGCGGTGGAAACCGAGATCGTGCGCGAGCAGGACGGCGAACTCATCGCCTGGCGCTCTGTCGAAGGGTCCGACATCGACACCGAGGGCCGCGTCACATTCGAGGATGCGCCCGGTGAACGCGGCACCCGCGTGGGGCTGATCATTGCCTACAAGCCGCCCGCCGGCGCGTTGGGGCAGGCCGCCGCCAAGCTGTTCCAGCGGGAGCCCGAGACGCAGGCCCGCCACGACCTCAAACGATTGAAGATGCTGATGGAAACCGGCGAAATCGCCACATCGGCCCGGCGCCGTGAAAATACCCGCGCCGCCCAGCAGGAGAATGCATGATGCGCGCACTTACATGGCACGGAACCAAGGATGTTCGCGTCGACACCGTGGACGATCCCGAGATCATCAATTCGCGTGACGCGATCATCAAGGTCACCAGCACGGCGATCTGCGGCAGCGATCTGCACCTTTACGATGGCGTCATTCCCGGGGTGAAGCCGGGCGATGTGCTCGGCCACGAATTCATGGGCGAAGTGGTCGAGACGGGCAAGGATTCGACGCTGCAGAAGGGCCAGCGCGTGGTGGTGCCCTTCACCATCGCCTGCGGCGGCTGCTTCCACTGCAAGAGCCAGCAATTCTCCGCCTGCGACAATTCCAACCCGGTCGAAAAGCAGGATATGTCGGCCACGCTCTACGGCCAGCCGATGAGCGGGCTGTTCGGCTATTCACACCTCACCGGCGGCTATTCGGGCGGACAGGCGGAATATGTCCGCGTGCCGTTCTCCGACGTCGGCCCGATCGTGGTCCCGGATCACCTGGACGATGACAAGGTGCTGTTCCTCTCCGACATCCTGCCCACCGGGTGGATGGCCGCGGAGAATGCCGACATCCAGCCCGACGATACCGTCGCCGTCTGGGGCTGCGGGCCGGTCGGCCTGTTCGCCATCCAGTCCGCCATCGTGATGGGCGCATCCCGCGTCATCGCCATCGATCACTATCCCCACCGCCTCGAACTGGCGCGCGGGCTGGGGGCGGACATCATCAACTTCCGCGAGACCGACGTGCGCGAGGCGCTGATGGAGATGTCCGGCGGCATCGGCGTCGACGTGGTGATCGACGCGGTCGGCATGGAATCGCACGGCTTCGCGGTCGACAACATGATCGACGTGGTGAAACAGAAGGTGGGCATCGGCGCCGACCGGGCGAGCGCGCTCAAGCAGGCGATCCTGGCGGTGCGGTTCGGCGGCAAGGTCTCGATCCCCGGCGTCTACGGGGGGATGACCGACAAGTGGCCGCTGGGCGCCATGATGGAGAAGGGTCTGCAGATCCGCAGCGGCCAGACCCACGTGCAGAAATACACGAAAGACCTGCTGGCCAAGATCGAGGACGGCACGCTCGACACCACCTTCCTCATCAGCCACCGCCTGCCGCTGGAACAGGCGGCGGACGGCTACAAGCACTTCAAGGAAGAACAGGACACCTGGACCAAGGTGGTCCTGAAGCCCGGAATGGAGACGACCGCATGAGCAGCAATAAAATCGACAAGCTGACAGGCTTTGCCGTCGTCACCGGCGCCTCCAGCGGCATCGGGCTGGAACTGGCGAAGCTGGCGGCGGCGGACGGATGTTCGCTGCTGCTGGTGGCCGACCGCGACTTGTCCGCTGCCGAGAGCGCGGCCAAGGCTTGCGGCGCGACCGACGTGACGACGCTGGAAACCGACCTCGCCACCGCGCACGGGATCGAGGCGGTGATGGGTGCCATCGGCCAGCGGCAGATCGACGTGCTGATGGCCAACGCCGGGCACGGACAGGGCGGCGCCTTTCTCGATCAGCAGTGGGATGACATTTCCCACGTGATCGACACCAACGTGAAGGGGACCGTCTCCCTCATCCACAAGGTGGGGCAGACGATGCGCGCGCGCGATGCGGGGCGCATCCTCGTCACCGGGTCGATCGCCGGGCACCTGCCGGGCGCGTTCCAGCTGGTCTACAACTCCACCAAGGCCTTTATCGACGATTTCTGCGTCGGCCTGCACAACGAGCTGAAGGACACCAACGTCGTCATCACCTGCCTGCTGCCGGGCGTGACCGACACCCAGTTCTTCAAGCGCGCCGACATGGAGGACTCCATGGCCGGCAAGTCCGACAGCAAGGCCGACCCGGTCAAGGTGGCAAAGGACGGTTATGACGCGCTGCTGGACGGCGACACGCAGATCGTCAGCGGGTTCATGAACAAGGTGCAGACGCTGTTTGCCGATATCCTGCCCGATGACATGGTGGCCCAGATGCACCGCCGCATGGCCGAGCCGGACAGCCACAAGAAGGGATAATCCCGGCCGCCAGCCGCCGACCACCGATATCACCTGAAAGACAGGGCGTCCCTCTCACCGGAGGGGCGCCCTTTCTGCGCAGGCGGTCCGTCGGGGGCCACCCCGCCTCAGTCGTCGCGGTCCGCGTCCCCCTCGTCATCCTCCGCCGCGAACTCGGCCATCAGCGCCTCGTTTTCCAGATGGCGCTGGTGCATGGCCGAAAGCTTGGCGGTGAGGCTGGCGAGGATCGCTTCCTCGTCCTCGTGCTCCTGCAGGGCGTAGCGTTTCTCGATGTCGGCGGTCACCTCGCGGCGGATGCGTTCGTAGAGCGGGTGGCCGGGCACCACGGCGGCGGCGTAGCGATCCGCGCGGCGGGTGCGCAGCAGGAACATGACCAGCGCCTCGTTATGCCGCCGTTCGGTGCCCAGCACCTTGCCGGCGGAGACGACCAGCCGCTCCTCCCCCACGATCGCGCGCTGGATCGCCGCATCCTCCAGCCGCCCGATCCCGGCATCGACCGCCCGGTCCCACGCGGCCGAGAAGTCCTCCGCCCCCGGCCGCCGCCGCAGCTTGTACAACGCCTCCATGCTCGCCCCGATGTGCTTCGCCGCCTGGATGACGACACCCGTGGCGGCCAGATGCGCGATGAACCGCCGCTGCCGGTCGGGCGTAATCGAGTTGCGGCGCGGGTTGACGTGCGGAACGGGCGCGAACTGCAACAGCGGATCGTCGTCGAGCAAGGGCTCGGCGGCGGGCGCGGTGACGTAGCTGGTGGCCTGGCGCGGCGTGGCGCGGGTGTTGTGGGCGGGGGAGGGGTGGTGTGTCATGCCCGGGGGCGGAGCAGGGGGTGGGGGGTGTAGGAAAGCTAAATTTCTCAAGGTTGGTTTTGGCAATCCAATGCGGCTTTTGATTTGCTCAACCGCCCCCAAAAGACTAGCAAAAACCAATGGGCGACCCCGATACTCATGTGGGCTTAAAAAGTTTGTCTCAACGTTGGGATAATGCGATGTGTAGGCTTGGCCTTCGTGCGCCAAGACAAAAAGCTTGCGGTGGCTTTGAGTTTCAGGAAGCTGCGGATGAACTCGGTGTGCGCATCAAGCGGGCGACGACGGCTCGAGAAACTGTAGAAAATAGAGATCTGCGATATCGCCAATTTGATGATTTTAATGGCGCTGAATCGACATTTAAATCCTGTAATTTCTCCTTTTCCATATTCAGTAGAGCGTATTTTCATAATGCAAAATTTGAAAATTGTTCATTTATTGGATGTCGTTTCAGCGAATGTAACTTTCGGGGGGCCGAGATATATTCATGCGATTTCAAATATGCTCGGTTTCAAAACTGCTTGATTGAAAGTAGAGACATTATTCCAAGTCTCCCGCCTGAGCCAAACCTCCGCCGGGAGCTGCTGCAAAATTTGCGCGTCAACGCGATTCAGCTTGGGTCCACCGACGAGGTTAGAGCCTATACACTTGAAGAGATTTCTGCTGAGCTAGAACATTACAAAAGGGCGCTTTTTGGGTACGATAGGTACTATCAAAGAAAATACCCCACTAGCTTGGATAAAATTATCGTTTTAATAAAATTGATTTCTCATGCTATTTCCGGATTCTTTTGGGGACATGGAGAACGACCGTTCAAACTGCTTCTTAGCGTAATCATATTGCTTATTTTGGCGTCCTTTGTGAATTGGTTTTCTTACGAACCGGACTCAAGCTTAGGAGATATTTTTTACGGTGGATCAATATTTTTGCAAACCCTAAATGTGTTTCTAGGAATCGGTGACGCATTTGATCAGGCCGGATATAAGTTGGTAAATTACGCCATAGTTTTAATGAGATATGTATACATAGGGCTGTTGGTAACGGTTGCTATGAGATCCATTACTTACCGGTGATGGGTAAAATATTTGGTTTCTACTTGATTGGATCTGTCGCCCGAAATGAGTTTGATGCGCTCAGTGATCTTGACCTTTTAGCTATTGTTCAAGACGGCGCAGGCAAAGTTGACGAAAAGGCACTTTTATCTTTCATTCCGGATAAATATGCTGCGATGGATGCTAGTGTTTCATGGTATGGTCGTCGACGCATAAACGAGATGCTAAAAAATGGAGAGCTCTTTGCTTGGCACATTTGGCAAGAGCATATAGCTCTTTTCGAGAGCAATGGGTTTTCCTTACGAGGACTTGGGCCTCCCCGACCCTATAAAAATTCGTTAGTGGATGTGCGGTCTTTTCGCAAAATACTTCGTGAAGTTCCGGGACGGCTTCGCTTGTCGCCCACTAATGTCATCTATGAGTTTGGTCTCATTTATGTCTGCCTTAGAAACATAGCGATGTCTGCCTCAGCTAAGCTATGTGATGCTCCAGATTTCTCCCGATATTCTCCATTTAGGATCAACCTCTCGCAACCATTACCAATGACGCGCGAGTGTTATGAGAAGGCGATGATGTGTCGGATGGCTGGTCAACGTGGTCTTAGTCTGCCTGATCATCCTAGTGCTGACGAGGTAATTTCACTATATGAGGGGTTGGAGTCTTGGCTTTCGATATTGGAAGAGCGTTTGGAGCAGTGAGCATGTCCAATGGTCGTCGTACGCGTTTTGAAGAAAGGGTGCGTGTCGAGCGCAACTTCCTAGAGCCGGTCAACAGGGTTTTTGGTCGCGCTGCACCCCTTGCGGGTATGACCGCTATGGCCATAGATTCATGGGAAAATCGCGCTTCATCGGTGTTTTCTGAGACGCCAATCGCTGGTATTGCGGCCTTGCTGCGTCAAGCTTCTAAAAGAGCGGAATTGTTAGCAGACAATTCGCGTGACGTGTTCGAAAAGGATACTGGCATCAGTGGCGGTGGGATTGAAACCCTCTCATCAATGTTGAGTGATCTGCTGGAGCCTATCTGTCTTGACCCCCCACCCAAATCCAACTAAGCGCCCCTCCATCCGGTCCCCGCGCCCGCCGCGAGTCCCGGTCAGATAGAGCTGAACATTGCCGGTCGTGTCCCGGGGCTCCTCGCGAATTGCAAGGGGCTCTTTTCTATTGAGGCGGTTTCGCGTTTGCGCGCGATAATCCGCCCGGGGCTGCCGTCAAAGTAACCCGGTGCCGCCGTCGTGCAGGCCCAGGTGGAGTGTTTCAGGCTCGCGCGGTTCGTGGCGCCCCGTCGGTTATGGCGGGCCATTGCCTCGTTTCCCTCGCGCGGTCCTTCCTGCAGTCCTCCCGGCGCCTGGCGTGGCACCTGATCACAGGTGAAGATTTCGAATGCCCACTATCAACCAGCTGGTGCGCAAGCCGCGCAACCCCGTGAAGACGAAGAGCAAGTCTGCCGCGATGCAGTCCGCCCCGCAGAAGCGCGGCGTGTGCACGCGCGTCTACACCACGACCCCGAAGAAGCCGAACTCGGCGCTGCGCAAGGTCGCCAAGATCCGCCTCACCAACCAGCGCGAGATCATCGCCTACATCCCCGGTGAAGGCCACAACCTGCAGGAACACTCCGTGGTGCTGATCCGCGGCGGCCGTGTGCGCGACCTTCCCGGCGTGCGCTATCACGTCCTGCGCGGCGTGCTCGACACACAGGGTGTCAAGGATCGCCGCCAGAGCCGCTCGAAGTACGGCGCCAAGCGTCCGAAGTGATTTTGCACGAGGTCAGCCTTCCGGCACCCGTCATCCCGGCGAAAGCTGGGACCGTGTGCCCCCGGGTCGGACCTCGCATGGCAAGTTTTTGAGACCGAGCACAAACGGCCACCGATCCCAGCTTTCGCTGGGATGACGTTCAAAGAGGTCGCTGCGCTCCCGAGTCTGGAGTTTAAGAAATGTCACGTCGTCGTCGTCCCGAGAAGCGGGAAATCCTGCCCGATCCCAAGTTCGGGGATCAGGTGCTGTCGAAGTTCATGAACAACCTCATGCTGGACGGCAAGAAGGCCGTTGCCGAAGGTATCGTCTACACCGCGCTCGACACCGTCGAATCGCGGGCCAAGACCGATCCGGTGGCCGTGTTCCACGATGCGCTCAACAACGTGAAGCCGTCGGTGGAAGTGCGTTCGCGCCGCGTGGGTGGTGCCACCTACCAGGTGCCGGTCGAGGTGCGCGCCGAACGCGCCCAGGCGCTCGCCATCCGCTGGCTGATCACCGCCGCGCGCGGTCGTGCCGAAACCACCATGTCGGCGCGTCTCTCGGGCGAACTGATGGATGCGGCCAACAACCGTGGCAACGCCGTCAAGAAGCGTGAAGACACCCACCGCATGGCCGACGCGAACCGCGCGTTCAGCCACTACCGCTGGTAAGGCGGTCCGCTTGCGGGCCGGGGCGAATGTGTCCCGGCCTTCAAGCTGTCACATCTGAGACTATATGGGGCGCGACCCTTTCGTCCCCCGAACCCGAGGAATAGAACATGGCCCGCGAATATCCGCTGGAGCGCTACCGCAACATCGGCATCATGGCGCACATCGATGCCGGCAAGACCACCACGACCGAGCGTATTCTCTACTACACCGGCAAGTCCTACAAGATCGGCGAAGTGCACGACGGCGCGGCGACGATGGACTGGATGGAGCAGGAGCAGGAGCGCGGGATCACCATCACCTCGGCCGCGACCACCACGTTCTGGACGCCCGAGGATTCCAGGATGGATCCCCGCTCGGACCCCGACGCCCTGCGCGCGGAGATGCCCAAGTACCGCATCAACATCATCGACACCCCCGGGCACGTCGACTTCACCATTGAAGTCGAACGCTCGCTGCGCGTGTTGGATGGCGCGGTCGCCGTGTTCGACGGCGTCGCGGGCGTGGAACCGCAGTCCGAAACCGTGTGGCGCCAGGCCGACAAGTACGGCGTTCCTCGGATGTGCTTCATTAATAAGTTGGACCGCACCGGCGCCGATTTCTACTACTGCGTGGATTCGATCGTCGAACGCCTCGGCGCCGTGCCGTTGGTGCTCTACCTGCCGATCGGCGCGGAGAGCAGCCTGAAGGGCGTGGTCGATCTCGTCAACAACCGCGGCATCGTGTGGCAGGCCGAGGATCTCGGCGCCAAGTACGAGTTCATCGACATCCCCGAGGACATGGCCGACAAGGTCGCCGAATATCGCGAGAAGCTGTTCGAGACCATCGTCGACCAGGACGACGACGTCATGGAAGCCTACCTCGAAGGTACCGAGCCAGACGTCCCCACGATTAAGCGGCTCATCCGCAAGGGAACCATGGCGCGCGACTTCGTGCCCGTAACCTGCGGTTCGGCGTTTAAGAACAAGGGCGTCCAGCCCCTGCTCGACGCCGTGGTCGATTACATGCCGTCCCCGCTGGACGTGCCGGCGATCAAGGGCGTGCTGCCCGACAGTGACGAGGAAGCCGAGCGCCCCTCGAGCGACGACGCGCCGTTCTCGGCACTTGCCTTCAAGATCATGAACGATCCGTTCGTGGGTTCGCTGACCTTTACGCGCATCTATTCGGGCAAGCTCGGCAAGGGCATTGTCATGAACAGCGTGAAGGACAAGAAGGAGAAGATCGGCCGCATGCTGCTGATGCACTCCAACAATCGCGAAGACATCGAAGAGGCGTTCGCGGGTGACATCGTGGCGCTTGCCGGCATGAAGGACACCACCACGGGCGATACGCTGTGCGATCCCTCCAAGCCGATCATTCTCGAGCGCATGGAGTTCCCCGAACCCGTGATCGAGCTGAGCGTGGAGCCCAAGACCAAGGCCGACCAGGAGAAGATGGGCGTCGCCCTCAATCGCCTGGCTGCCGAGGATCCCAGCTTCCGCGTCAGCACCGACCACGAGAGCGGTCAGACGATTATCAAGGGCATGGGCGAGCTTCACCTCGACATCCTCGTCGATCGCATGAAGCGCGAGTTCAAGGTCGAAGCCAACGTCGGCGCGCCGCAGGTGGCCTACCGTGAATCGCTCGCTCGCGAAGTGGAGGTGACCTACACCCACAAGAAGCAGTCGGGCGGCTCCGGCCAGTTCGGCGAAGCCAAGGTTGTCGTCTCCCCCGGAGAACGCGGCCAGGGCGTGGTCTTCGAAGACCAGGTCAAGGGCGGCAACATCCCGCGCGAATACATCCCGGCAGTCGAGAAGGGCATGCGCGAGCAGGCCGAGAGCGGCTACCTGGTGGGCTTCCCGATCATCGATTTCACGATCAAGCTGGTGGACGGCAAGTACCACGATGTCGACTCCAGCACGGTGGCCTTCGAGATCACCGGTCGCGGCGCCATGCGCGAAGCGGCGGCAAAGGCCGGCATCAAGCTGCTCGAGCCGATCATGAAGGTGGAAGTCGTCACCCCCGAGGACTATCTCGGCGACGTGATCGGCGATCTCAACTCCCGCCGCGGGCAAATCCAGGGCACCGACACGCGCGGCAACGCGCAGGCGGTGACGGCCAATGTGCCATTGGCGAACATGTTCGGGTATGTGAACGAACTGCGCTCCTTCACGCAGGGCCGTGCGCAGTACTCGATGCAGTTCAGCCACTACGACGAGGTTCCCTCGAACGTGGCCCAGGAGATCAAGGAGAAGCTGGCTTAAGCAGCCTTGCGCAACTTGGGCCAAACGTCTAGGGGCGGCGCCTGATTCAGCGGGTGCCGAACCTGGACCGGTGACAATCATTTACTGACTTAATTAGAGGTTATAGAAAATGGGTAAGGCAAAATTCGAGCGGAACAAGCCGCACTGCAACATCGGCACCATCGGTCACGTCGACCATGGCAAGACCACGCTGACCGCCGCGATCACCAAGGTGATGGCCGAAGTCAACGGCGGCGAGGCCGTGGATTTCGCGAACATCGACAAGGCTCCCGAGGAGCGTGAGCGCGGCATCACCATCTCGACCGCGCACGTCGAGTACGAGACCGCCGCGCGCCATTATGCGCACGTCGATTGCCCGGGCCACGCCGACTACGTGAAGAACATGATCACCGGTGCCGCCCAGATGGACGGCGCGATCCTGGTCGTGAACGCCGCCGACGGCCCGATGCCGCAGACCCGTGAGCACATCCTGCTCGCCCGCCAGGTTGGCGTGCCCGCGCTTGTCGTGTACATGAACAAGGTCGATCAGGTCGACGACGAGGAAATCCTCGAGCTGGTCGAACTGGAAGTGCGCGAGCTGCTTTCGAGCTACGATTTCGACGGTGACAACATTCCGATCGTCAAGGGTTCGGCTCTGGCCGCTCTCGAAGGTCGCGATGCAGCCATCGGCGAGGAATCGATCAAGGCCCTGATGGAAGCCGTCGATGCGCACATCCCGCAGCCCGAGCGTCCGGTCGACAAGCCCTTCCTGATGCCGATCGAGGACGTGTTCTCGATTTCGGGTCGCGGCACCGTGGTGACCGGCCGTATCGAAAGCGGCATCGTGAACGTCGGCGACGAAATCGAGATCGTCGGTATCCGCGACACGCAGAAGACCACCGTGACCGGTGTGGAAATGTTCCGCAAGCTGCTGGACCGCGGTGAAGCTGGCGACAACGTGGGCGCCCTGCTGCGCGGCACGGGTCGTGACGACGTCGAGCGTGGCCAGGTCCTGTCCAAGCCCGGCACCGTGACCCCGCACACCGACTTCGACGCCGAGGTCTACGTGCTGTCGAAGGACGAAGGCGGCCGTCACACGCCGTTCTTCGCCAACTACCGCCCGCAGTTCTACTTCCGCACGACCGACGTGACGGGCGAAGTGGTCCTGCCCGAAGGCACCGAGATGGTCATGCCCGGCGACAACGTGTCGATCGGCGTGAAGCTGATCGCCCCGATCGCCATGGACGAAGGTCTGCGCTTCGCCATCCGCGAGGGCGGCCGTACGGTCGGCTCGGGTGTGGTCGCCAAGATCACCAAGTAACTTCTTCCCTTAGGGGTAAGAGAGGTCAGGGCCCGTTCCTCATCACGAGGGGCGGGCCCTTCGCCTTTTTATGGAAGCGCCGTTTTCATCCCCCCTGGCTGTTTGCTTGTGGATTGAACTGAATTCCCCGAATTCGGGGGTTGCCAGGCGGGGGCACTCCCCGTATAGGCCCGTCCATCGCCGGGGAATCGCTGATCAAGCGGGTCCACGGCAAACGAAATTCACGGGAAGGCCGCCCGCTTCGGGAAACCGGATCTAAGCGGGGCTGGCCCTTTTTGTTTTGGCAGGTTCGCTTGCCATTGGCTCATTCGCATCGGTAGTTGGAACATGGACGCTCAGAATATCCGTATTCGCCTCAAGGCCTTTGATCACCGCGTGCTCGATCAGGCTACTGGAGAGATTGCAGACACCGCCCGCCGTACCGGCGCGCTCATTCGTGGTCCCATTCCTCTGCCGACGCGTATCGAGAAGTTCACCGTGAACCGCGGTCCGCACGTCGACAAGAAGTCGCGCGAGCAGTTCGAGGTTCGCACCTACAAGCGGTTGCTCGACATCGTGCAGCCGAACGCCCAGACCGTGGACGCGCTCATGAAGCTCGATCTGGCCGCCGGCGTGAACGTAGAGATCAAGCTCGCCTGATAGGGTGAGGTGCCCCGGTCAGTCCGGGGCGACCGGTTCCGCCAGGAACCGTGAAGACAGCGCCCGGTGAGATATCGCCGGGACACAAGGAATACCGCCGGATCTCTTCCGGGCTGCGTTCCCCGTCTCGCTTTCCCTCGGGAAGGCAATTCAGCCCGGACGGGGCTTCGCATGACAACCAGGGCTGAGCACGCACCTGCGGGATGGTCCCGCTGGTGCCTCTGTTAGGAGTTTGGATCATGCGCACTGGCGTGATCGCGAAAAAAGTCGGGATGACCCGCTTGTTCCAGGAGGATGGACGTCACGTTCCCGTGACCGTTCTTTCGCTGGAAGGATGCCAGGTTACCGGAAACCGCACGGCCGATCGCGACGGCTACTTCTCCGTTCAGCTCGGCGCTGGCGATGCGAAGCACAAGAACGTCAACAAGCCGCAGCGCGAAGCCTTCGCCAAGGCCGAAGTCGGCTTGAAGCAGAAGGTCGCGGAATTCCGCGTCGATAACGAGGACGGGCTCCTCCCCGTCGGCGCGACGATCACTGCGGATCATTTCATCGCCGGCCAGATGGTCGACGTTACCGGCCACACCGTCGGTAAGGGCTTTGCCGGCGTTATGAAGCGCTGGGGCTTCGGCGGTCTGCGTGCCACCCACGGTGTGTCGGTCAGTCACCGTTCGCACGGTTCGACGGGCCAGCGCCAGGATCCGGGCAAGGTCTTCAAGAACAAGAAGATGGCCGGCCACATGGGCGATCGTCAGCGCACTCAGCAGAACCTCGAAATCGTGCGCACCGACGCCGACCGCGGTCTGATCTTCGTGAAGGGCTCTGTGCCCGGTTCGAAGAACGGCTGGCTCCTGGTCAAGGACGCCGTCAAGCTTCCGCTTCCCGAAGGTGTGCCGTTCCCCGGTGCCATGCGCCGCAACGCGGATGAGACGCGCAGCGACAATGCGGCGCCCGGCCTGGTCGAGAGCAATGCCGAGCACGAGGTCAACCAGCAGGTTTCCGCCGAGCAGCAGGAAGAACTGCTGAAGACCCAGGAAGCTGGCGCGGACGATGAAATCACCGCGGCCGAGGGTGGCGATGCTACCTCGGGCGAAAGCAAGGAGTCCTGATCGTGAAGGTCAAGGTCCAGAAAATTGACGGCAGTGCCGTCTCCGGCAACGGTTCGGAGGTCGAGCTTGCCGACGACGTGTTTGGGGTTGAGCCGCGTGCCGACATCCTTCATCGCGTCGTCACCTGGCAGCTCGAAAACCGCCGCGCTACGGCCCGTCCGACGCGCGAACGCGCCGACGTCGCCCGCACCGGCAAGAAGTGGGGTCGCCAGAAGGGCGGCGGCACGGCGCGTCACGGCGATCGTGCAGCCCCGATCTTCATCGGAGGCGGCAAGGCCCACGGCGCCCGCAAACGCGACTTCGAGCAGCAGCTCAACAAGAAGGTGCGTGCCCTTGGTCTGAAGATGGCCTTGTCGAGCAAGGCGAAGGACGGTCTCGTGATCGTCGACAGCCTTGAGCTTGCCGATGCCAAGACCAAGGCGCTCAAGGGTCACCTCGACAAGAACGGCTGGACCGGCAAGGTGCTGGTCATCGGCGGGGACAGCGTGGACGATGGTTTTGTCAAGTCGGCCCGCAACCTGCACGGCGTCAACGTTCTGCCGGCGATGGGTGCCAACGTCTACGACATCCTCAACCACGATACGCTGGTGCTCACCACCGACGCGATCGAAAAGCTGGAGGCGCGTTTCGCCCCGGCCGGAGGTGCTAAGTAATGGCCAAGAAGCAGGAAATGGACGCCCGTCATTACGACGTGATCCGCGCGCCGCACATCACCGAGAAGTCGACGCTGCTCTCCGAGCATAACGCGGTCGTGTTCAAGGTGGCCAACGATGCGACCAAGCCGCAGATCAAGGCCGCCGTGGAAGCGCTGTACGACGTCAAGGTCGCCGGCGTGAACACGATGGTCGTCAAGGGCAAGTCGAAGCGCTGGAAGGGCAAGCCCTACAAGCGTACCGATATGAAGAAGGCGATCGTCACCCTGGCCGAAGGTCAGTCGGTCGACATCACCGAAGGCGTGAGCTGATCCGATGGCACTGAAGAATTACAAACCGACGAGCCCGGCGCGCCGCGCCCTGGTCCTGGTCGACAAGACCGGCCTGCACAAGGGCGGCCCCGTCAAGTCGCTTACCGAGGGCAAGCGCAAGACCGGTGGCCGTAACAACAAGGGCCACATTACCTCGCGCGGCAAGGGCGGCGGCAACAAGCAGAAGTATCGTTTCATCGACTTCAAGCGCCGCAAGTGGGACGTGGAAGGCACCGTGGAGCGGATCGAATACGATCCCAACCGCACGGCCTTTATCGCGCTCATCAAGTATGATGACGGCGAACTCGCTTACATCATCGCTCCCAACCGTCTCGCTCCCGGCGAGAAGGTCGTGGCCGGTGAGAAGGTCGACACCAAGCCTGGCAACGCCATGCTGCTGGGCCAGATGCCGGTCGGCACCATCATCCACAACGTGGAGATGAAGCCGGGCAAGGGCGGCCAGATCGCCCGCTCGGCAGGCACCTACGTGCAGCTCGTCGGTCGTGACCGCGGCATGGTGATCGTGCGCCTCAACAGCGGAGAGCAGCGTTATCTGCGGTCCGATTGCATGGGCACGGTCGGTTCGGTTTCAAACCCGGACAACCAGAACCAGAACCTGGGCAAGGCCGGTCGCAAGCGTCACATGGGTGTGAAGCCCCTGACGCGCGGCGTTGCCAAGAACCCGGTCGACCACCCGCACGGCGGCGGCGAAGGCCGCACCAGCGGTGGCCGTCACCCGGTCACTCCGTGGGGCAAGCCGACCAAGGGCGCCCGCACCCGCAAGAACAAGCAGACGGACAAGATGATCATCCGTTCGCGTCACGCGAAGAAGAAGAGGTAACCCGGCATGGCACGTTCCGTCTGGAAAGGTCCGTTTGTCGACCTGCACCTTCTGAAGAAGGCGCAGGAAGCACAGGACGCTAGCAATTCGAAGCCGATCAAGACCTGGTCGCGTCGTTCGACGATCCTGCCGGATTTCGTCGGCCTGACGTTCAGCGTCTACAACGGGCAGAAGTTCGTGCCCGTGTCGGTCAGCGAGGAAATGGTCGGTCACAAGCTCGGCGAGTTCGCACCCACGCGCAACTTCCCCGGCCACGCAGCCGACAAGAAGGGTAAGCGATAATGGGCAAGGCCAAGTCCCCCCGTCGCGTCGCCGAGAACGAGGCGCTGGCTGTAGGCACGACCATTCGTGGTTCGGCCCAGAAGCTGAACCTCGTGGCGGCGCTGATCCGCGGCAAGAAGGCCGAGGATGCCCTTAACATCCTCTCCTTCTCCAAGCGCGCCATGGCTCGTGATGCGAAGAAGGTGCTGGCTTCGGCCATCGCCAACGCAGAGAACAACCACGATCTCGATGTCGACGCGCTCGTCGTCGCCGAGGCGTCGGTTGGCAAATCGATCACCATGAAGCGGTTCGCCACGCGCGGCCGCGGCAAGTCCACGCGTATCCTCAAGCCGTTCAGCCGGCTGCGGATCGTCGTTCGCGAAGACGAGGAGGCGTAAGATGGGTCACAAGAGCAATCCGATCGGTCTGCGTCTGCAGATCAACCGCACCTGGGACAGCCGGTGGTATGCGGAGGGCAGCGCCTATGCGCAGCTGCTCAAAGAAGACATCATGATCCGCAAGTACATCGTCGAGACCCTGCCGCAGGCGGCGATCTCGAAGGTGGTGATCGAGCGTCCGGCCAAGCTTTGTCGCATCTCCATCTATGCCGCGCGCCCCGGCGTGATCATCGGCAAGAAGGGCGCGGACATCGAAAAGCTGCGCTCCAGGCTTGCAAAGATGACCAACAGCGAGGTGAAGCTGAACATCGTTGAGATCCGCAAGCCGGAAATCGACGCCAAGCTCGTCGCCCAGGGCATTGCCGACCAGCTGGTTCGCCGCGTGGCGTTCCGCCGGGCCATGAAACGCGCGATGCAGTCCGCCATGCGTCTTGGTGCCGAGGGCATCAAGGTCATGTGTGGCGGTCGTCTCGGCGGTGCGGAAATTGCCCGTGTGGAGCAGTACCGCGAAGGCCGGGTGCCGCTGCACACGCTGCGCGCCAACGTCGATTATGCCGAAGCCGAGGCGCTGACCGCCTATGGCGTGATCGGCATCAAGTGCTGGATCTTCAAGGGCGAAATCTTCGCCCACGACCCGATGGCGCAGGACCGTCTCATGATGGAAGCGCAGACCTCGGGCGTGCGCCCCGCGCGCTGATTGCAGGACATAGGAAAGAACCATGCTGCAACCGAAAAAGACCAAGTACCGCAAGGCCTTCAAGGGCAAGATCCATGGCGTTGCCAAGGGCGGTACGGACCTGAACTTCGGTTCCTACGGCCTCAAGGCCATGGAACCCGAGCGTATCACCGCCCGCCAGATCGAGGCCGCGCGTCGTGCGATCACGCGGCACATCAAGCGCCAGGGGCGTTTGTGGATCCGCGTGTTCCCCGACCTTCCGGTCTCGAAGAAGCCGGCCGAAGTCCGTCAGGGCAAGGGCAAGGGCTCGATCGAATACTGGGCAGCACGGGTCAAGCCGGGCCGCATCCTGTTCGAGCTTGACGGTGTTCCCGGCCCGCTTGCCGCGGAAGCTTTCGAGCGCGCCGCGATGAAGCTGCCGATCAAGACCAAGGTCGTCGCCCGTCTGGGTGACACCTCGCACCTGGGAGCCTGACGATGGCCAAGACGGACCAGAAGAAGACGGGCAAGTTGGAAGATCTTCGCACCAAGAGCGATGACCAGCTCGCCGAGAACCTCGTGATGCTGAAGAAGGAGCAGTTCAACCTGCGCTTCCAGGCCGCGACCAACCAGCTAGAGCGTTCGGCCCGCGTGCGTGAGGTTCGCCGCGAGATCGCCCAGATCAAGACGCTTCAGGGTGAACGCACCCGCGAAGCGAGCAAGGCGTAAGGAACAGACCATGCCGAAGCGTATCCTGACCGGTGTCGTCACATCCGACAAGACCGACAAGACCGTGACCGTGAAGGTCGAACGCCGCGTGAAGCACCCGCTTTACGGGAAGATCATCAAGCGTTCGAAGAAGTATCACGCGCACGACGAGAGCAACGAGTACGTCGTTGGCGATACCGTCCGCATCGAAGAGACGCGGCCGATCTCCAAGACCAAGACCTGGGCGGTCCTCGATCGCCTGCGGGCAAGCAAGGGTTCGGAAGTCGAGGCTAATCTCGACGTGAAGGAATCCCAGCCTACCGGTGCTCCGGAAGAGAAGAAGGAAGCTGCCCGCAAGGCTGCGACCAAGACCACCGAAGCCGAGGCCGAAACGGCCGACGCCGAGTAAAGACGTTTTCGGAACTGCCGGACACCTGTTCCGGCAAGCCAAGTGAGAAGGAACCGGATCTATGATCCAGATGCAGTCCAATCTCGACGTCGCGGACAACAGCGGCGCAAAGCGCGTCCAGTGCATCAAGGTGCTGGGTGGCTCTAAGCGCCGGACCGCGAGTGTCGGGGACGTGATCGTGGTTTCCGTTAAGGAAGCCCAGCCACGCGCCAAGGTTAAGAAGGGCGACGTTCATCGCGCCGTGATCGTGCGCACCCGCAAGGACGTCCGTCGTCCTGACGGCAGCGTGATCCGCTTCGATTCGAACGCCGCGGTCCTCGTCAACAAGAACGAGGAGCCGATCGGCACCCGTATCTTTGGCCCGGTCGTGCGCGAACTGCGCGGCAAGGGCTTCATGAAGATCATCAGCCTTGCTCCGGAGGTGCTGTGATGGGCGCTGCGAAGATCAAGAAGGGTGACACCGTCGTCGTGCTGACCGGCAAGGATCGGGGCCAGACCGGAACCGTCCAGCAGGTTATGTCCAAGGACGGCAAGGTCCTGGTGGAGGGCATCAACGTGATGACCCGTCACCGCAAGGCGAGCCAGACCAACCCGCAGGGTGGCATCGACCGCGTGCCGGCGCCGATGGCGATCAGCAACGTCGCGATCGCCGATAAGGATGGCAAGCCTACCCGCGTGCGTTTCGAAACCAGGGACGGCAAGAAGGTGCGCGTGGCCGTCAAGTCCGGGGAGACGATCAGTGGCTAACGAATCTGGGGCGACTTATACCCCCCGCATGAAGCAGCGCTACGCGGACGAAATTGCGAAGGCGATGACCGAGAAGTTCGGTTACAAGAACGCAATGGAAGTGCCCAGGCTGTCCAAGATCACGCTCAACATGGGTGTGGGCGAGGCGAGCCAGGACAAGAAGAAGGTCCAGGTTGCAGCCGAGGAAATGGAAGCGATTGCCGGGCAGAAGCCGGTGATCACCAAGGCGAAGAAGTCGATCGCGCAGTTCAAGCTGCGTGAAGGCATGCCGATCGGTGCCAAGGTAACCTTGCGCCGCGACCGGATGTTCGAATTCCTCGATCGCTTGGTGACCATCGCGATGCCTCGCATCCGAGATTTCCGTGGCCTCAACCCGAAGTCGTTCGATGGCAATGGCAACTATGCCATGGGCATCAAGGAGCAGATCATCTTTCCGGAGGTCAGCTACGACAAGATCGAGAAGGTGCGTGGCATGGACATCATCGTCACCACCACCGCCAAGACCGACGATGAAGCGCGCGAGCTGCTTCGCCTGTTCGGTTTCCCGTTCCCGGCCGAGCAGTCGGAAGAAAATGCAAAGGAAGCGGCATAAGCCGCTGAGGAAGAGAGCTTAAGTCCAATGGCGAAACTGAGTTCCATCAACAAGAACGAGAAGCGCAAGCAGCTCGTCAAGAAGTATGCCGGCAAGTATGCCAAGCTGAAGGCCGTGGCCGACGACGAGTCGCTCGATGAAACCGAGCGTCTCATGGCTCGCCTGAAGATGGCCGAATTGCCGCGCAACGCGAACCCGACCCGGGTGCGCAATCGCTGCAACACCACCGGCCGCCCGCGCGGTTACTACCGCAAGTTCGGCGTCAACCGCATCGAACTGCGCAACCTCGGTAACAAGGGCCTGATTCCGGGCCTGACCAAGTCGAGCTGGTGAGGAGTATCCAAGGATGGCAATGACCGATCCCCTGGGTGACATGCTCACCCGTATCCGCAATGGCCAGCAGGCGAAGAAGGATTCCGTCCTTTCGCCGGCGTCGCGCCTGCGTGCTAACGTGCTCGAGGTGCTTCAGCGTGAAGGCTATATTCGTGGCTACAGCGAGGACACCACCGGTAAGCACAAGGCGCTTCGCATCGAGCTGAAGTATTTCGAAGGCGAGCCGGCGATCAAGCATATCGCTCGCGTCTCGCGTCCGGGCCGCCGCATCTATTCGGGCTCCAAGGAGCTGCCGATGGTGCGCAACGGCCTTGGCATCACCATCGTCTCGACGCCGAAGGGCGTGCTTTCGGACAACGAAGCGCGCAACGACAACGTCGGTGGCGAAGTGCTGGCGGAGGTGTTCTGATGAGCCGCATCGGTAAAGTCCCGGTGGCGCTCCCCAGCGGAGTGACTGCCAAGATCGAGAACGGCGCTCTCACCGTAAAGGGCCCCAAGGGGGATCTTTCGATGAGCACGTCGGACCTGATCTCGTACGAGATCGAGGACGGTCAGATCGTCGTGAAGCCCGCCAACGGCACCCGTCAGGCGCGCCAGTTCTGGGGCATGCAGCGTACGCTGGTGTCGAATCTGGTCGAAGGCGTCACCGACGGCTTCCAGAAGGTCCTGAACATCACCGGCGTTGGCTACCGTGCGCAGGCCCAGGGCAAGTCGCTCAAGCTGCAGCTCGGCTTCAGTCACGATGTCGATCTCGAAGTGCCGGAAGGCCTCGAGGTGAAGACTCCCGATCAGACGACGATCGAGATTTCCGGCATCGACAAGCAGCAGGTCGGGCAGTTCGCTGCCGAGGTCCGCGAATGGCGCAAGCCCGAGCCTTACAAGGGCAAGGGTGTGAAGTATCGCGGCGAGTTTGTCTTCCGCAAGGAAGGGAAGAAGAAGTAAGATGGCAAAGCTCTCTCTCTTTGAACGCCGTCGCCGCCGTGTGCGCACCGCATTGCGCAAGCGTGCGGGCGGCAAGCCCCGCCTGTCCGTGCACCGCACCGGCAAGCATATCTACGCGCAGGTCATCGACGATGCGGACGGCCGCACGATCGCGGCAGCCAGCACGCTTGGCGGTGATACGTCGGGCGCCAACGTCGATGCCGCTGCCAAGGTCGGCAAGGACGTAGCCGCTGCCGCCGTCAAGGCTGGCGTGACGACTGTCGTGTTCGATCGCGGCGGGTTCCTGTTCCATGGTCGCGTCAAGGCGCTGGCCGATGCCGCTCGCGAAGGCGGGCTGGAGTTCTGATGATGGCCGACGAGAACAACACCAACGATAACGCGGCGACCAAGGTCGACAACGGGGGTTCCACCCCGACCCCGACGACTGCCGAGACCGAAGCTTCGATCAACCAGGATGCCGCACAGGCCGGCGACGGCAACCCGCGTGAAGCACGTGGCGGAGGCCGTGGTGACAATCGCGGTGGACGTGGCGGCGACAACCGCGGTGGCGGTCCAGGCCGTGGCGGCCGTGATGGTGGCGGCCGTGGTCGCGGTGGCCGTGACGATCGCCGTGGCGGTCGCGGCGGAGACGACGATGGTGGTGAGGAGCTGATCGAGAAGCTCGTCCATATCAATCGCGTTGCCAAGGTGGTGAAGGGCGGCAAGCGCTTCGGTTTCGCTGCGCTGGTCGTGGTGGGTGACGGCAAGGGCCGCGTCGGCTTCGGCCACGGCAAGGCCCGTGAAGTGCCCGAGGCCATCAACAAGGCGACTGCCGCTGCCAAGAAGAAGATGATCCGCGTTCCGCTCAAGGAAGGCCGCACTCTGCACCACGACGGCAAGGGCCATTTCGGCGCCGGCCGGGTGAATGTTCGTTCGGCTCCGGCAGGTACCGGCATCATCGCCGGCGGCCCGATGCGCGCGGTGTTCGAAAGCCTGGGTGTCCACGACGTGGTCACCAAGTCGATCGGCACCAGCAACCCCTACAACATGATCCGCGCTACTTTCGACGCCCTGGTGAACCAGTCGTCGCCCAAGTCGGTGGCCCAGCGTCGTGGCAAGAAGGTCGCTGACCTGCTCGGCCGCGGTGGCGCGAGCACGGTCGAGGCGGAAGCCGAAGCCGCGGCGATTGCGGAGTAAACGACATGGCTACCATCAAGATCAAGCAGATCGGTTCGCCGATCCGTCGACCCAAGGATCAGCGGCAGACGCTGATCGGCCTGGGTCTCAACAAGATGCACAAGGTCGTGGAGGTGCAGGACACCCCCGAGGTTCGTGGTGCCCTGCGCAAGCTGCCGCACATGGTAACGATCGTCGACTGACCCTCTAGGCGGGCCGCGTTATAGTGACGCGGCCCGCACTTCGCTGTCCATGTCGGACGGCAAGAAAAGGTAGTCGGCTTCTTCGCTGGAAAAGACGCCGTCGCAAGGCTCTAATCTTACTTGATGTATCAAGCCAAGTTTGAGGGCCGGTGCAAACTTGTACATGCGATATCCTGCCAGGATCTCAGACATCCGCGTTCCGTAGGCATCGAGCGCTTTTAAGGTCGATTCAGAGAATTCCGCCCAAATGGCCGGCTTGTCCCGTGTAATTGTTTCGGCCAAGCCCATTAAGACCTGCGGTTCAAATCCCTGAACATCGATTTTGATCGCGTCGATGGGCCCCAAGTTCTGTTCTCTTACAACGTCGTCTCCGCGTGCAACTGGTAGCCGAACTTCGATTGCATCGTTGGGCGCGAAATCAGGATCAAAGCTGCCCACCCCTTGTCCGCCGCAACCACGCGGTGGTTGGTAGAAAATCAGCGTGTCGGCGTGATCGGCAAGGCCCATCGGCATCGCCACAACCTTCAGTCCGGGGTTGCGCGCAATGTTGGCTTCGAGCCTCTCAAAAATTGCTGGGTTTGGTTCGAAAGCGACGACATTGCTAAAGGCTTTAGCAAATGTCAGGCTGTGACCGCCGATATTCGCGCCAACATCTAGCAAAGTCCTCCTTCTCTTTTGTGGTATCAGAGAAAGGAAAAGCTGTTTCTGCCGCGTCTCGTAGCCCTTAAGCGCCGCGATTTGCCACTCGACATAGCTTGTCAGGTCACACTCAATTTTGATGCCGTCATTCTCGACGACGATCTCGTCGCTCGGCGCCTGCGGCACGAGCGCGCGTGCCGCCCGTTCGCCGCCTCGAAGATGGCGAAGTGGGCTTAAAGAACGGACGAGTGCAAGCCGAGTTGCTGTTGCCATGGCAGGTAGTTTCCGAGCGTTTTAGGGGAATGTCCTCCTGTCTCGCATGGGCAAACGCCTCTCGGCAAGCGATTGTTGCCTGACCACGATTCATTGGTGACAAATCGGCAACGGGGCTCTACAGGCGCCACCTTCCTATCAGCGCGAACAAAGCGAAAGCGAGTGCACACCATGAAACTTAACGACATCCGCGACAACGAAGGCGCCCGCAAGAGCCGTATCCGCGTGGGCCGCGGTATCGGCTCGGGCAAGGGCAAGACTGCCGGACGTGGTCAGAAGGGCCAGAAGAGCCGTTCGGGCGTCGCCATCAAGGGCTTCGAGGGCGGCCAGATGCCGCTCCACATGCGGCTTCCCAAGCGCGGCTTCAACAATCCGTTCTCCAAGGACTATGCCGAGGTCAACGTCGGCATGATCCAGAAACTGATCGATGCTGGCAATCTGGACGCGAATGGCACGCTCGACCACGAGGCGCTGAAGGCGGCCGGCGTGGCGCGCGGTGGCAAGGACGGCGTGCGCCTGCTCGGCAAGGGTGAGATTACCGCCAAGTTGGCGTTCAAGGTCGCCGGCGCGTCGAAGGGCGCCATCGAGGCTGTCGAGAAGGCCGGCGGTTCGGTCGAGATCATTGACCGGGGTCCGTCCGAGCACGAAAAGAAGACCGCTCGCCGCGAGGTCAACAAGGCCGCGAAGGCCGACAGGGCCAAGGCCTGACAGGAAAAGCGAGGCGCGGGTTCGACAACGGGCCCGCGCTTCCCTATCTAGCCTTCCTCAAGCCGGGAGGGACCGGCGGCAGACCAGGATCGAACACATTCTATGGCATCGCGCGCCGACAATATCGCCAGCTCGCTGAGCTTCGCCAACTTTTCCAAGGCGACCGAGCTCAAGCAGCGCATCTGGTTCACGATCGGGGCGCTGATCGTCTTCCGTCTCCTCAGCTTCGTGCCGTTGCCGGGCGTCAACCCGGCTGCGCTGTCCGATCTCTACGATCAGACCCGCGGCGGTATCCTCGACATGTTCAACATGTTCTCGGGCGGCTCGCTTGAACGCATGAGCCTGATCGCGCTTGGCGTGATGCCTTACATCACGGCCTCGATCGTCATCCAGATGGCCGCCTCGCTGCACCCCAGCCTGATGGCGCTGAAGAAGGAAGGCGAGGCCGGGCGCAAGAAGCTCAATCAGTATACCCGTTACGGCACCGTACTTTTGTGCGCGATCCAGGGCTGGTTCCTCGCCAGCGGCCTGGAGGCCTATGCTGCGCAAAGCGGGCTTGCCGCCGTGGTCGAACCGGGCGTGATGTTCCGCATCGTCGCGGTCATCAACCTCGTGGGCGGCACGATGTTCCTGCTGTGGCTGGGCGAGCAGATCACCAGTCGCGGCATCGGCAACGGCGTATCGCTCATCATCATGGCGGGCATTGTCGCCCAGTTCCCGACGTTTACCGCGAACCTTTTCGAAGGCGGCCGCACCGGGTCGATCAGCGGCGTGGTGATCGGTGGCTTCATCGTGATGCTTGTGGGGCTGATCCTCGTGATCTGTTTCTTCGAGCGCGCACAGCGTCGTCTGCTGATCCAGTATCCCAAGCGCGCCACGCAGCGCGGCGGCATGCAGGCCGATCGCAGCCACCTGCCGTTGAAGCTCAATACCGCGGGCGTCATTCCGCCGATTTTTGCCAGCTCGCTGCTGCTGCTGCCGCTGACGATTACCCAGTTCGCCGGCAACTCGATCGACACGACGACCAGCACCGGTGCGTTCGTGCAGAGCCTCAACCAGTACTTGGCGCACGGGCAGCCGCTGTACATGGCGCTTTATGCTGCCGGCATCATCTTCTTCGCCTTCTTCTACACCGCGGTCGTGTTCAACCCGGAGGACACGGCTGACAACCTGAAGAAGCAGGGTGGGTTCATCCCCGGCATCCGTCCGGGCAAGCGCACCGCCGAATATCTTGACTATGTCCTCACGCGGATCACGGTGATCGGTGCCATCTATCTGACACTGGTATGCGTCATTCCCGAATGGGGCATCGCGCAAACGGGCATCCCTCTGTTCCTCGGCGGCACCAGCCTGTTGATCGTGGTGAACGTGACGGTCGACACCATCAGCCAGATCCAGTCGCACCTGCTGGCGCACCAGTACGGCGATCTGATCAAGAAGGCGAAGTTGAAGGGTCGCCTGCGCTAGTCTAGCCAGAAGGCTTGGTTGGCACGGTTGGTTCGACAGGGGATTCGCGCGGCAATGAATATCATTCTCCTCGGGCCTCCCGGTGCCGGCAAGGGCACCCAGGCCAATCGCCTGGTCGAACATCACGGCATGCGCCAGCTTTCGACCGGCGACATGCTGCGCGCGGCGGTCAAGGCGCAGACGCCGATCGGCGTGCAGGCCAAGGCCATCATGGAACGCGGCGAACTGGTCTCCGACGCGATCGTCTCGGCGCTGATCGATGCCGAATTGCTCGCCATGGGCGATGCGGTGGGGGCAATCTTCGATGGCTATCCGCGTACTGCGGCGCAGGCGGACTCGCTTGACGAAATCTTGTCTCGCCATGATCGCCACCTGCACCACGTGATCGAGCTGTCGGTGAATGAGGACGCCCTCGTCGATCGCATTACCGGCCGCTTTACCTGCGCGACCTGCGGCGAAGGGTATCACGACCGCTACAAGCAGCCGAAGGTTGCAGGGACGTGCGACAAGTGCGGTGGTGCGGAATTCAAGCGCCGACCTGACGATAACGAGCACACGGTACGCACGCGCATGGCCGAGTATCGCGCCAAGACCGCGCCGATCCTGCCAGGCTACGAAGCGCGCGGCATCGTTCACCGCGTCGATGGCATGGCGCCGATTGACGATGTGACCAGCGCGATCGAGAAGGTGTTGGCCTCCGGCTGATCCTGCCGCTATTCCCGCGTGCAACATCCGGAAGACATTGCCATGAAAGCCACGTCCTTTGCCCTTGCCGCGCTCGGGTTGACGATCGCCGCGCCTGCCTCGGCCGATGTCGTGGCCAGCGGAGACGGTGGCTTTGCGACGCGGGATACCATCACGATCCCAGCGTCTCCCGCCGAGGTGTGGGATACGCTCGTCCGCCCCGCGCTCTACTGGAACCCCGAACACAGCTGGTATGGCAGTGCCGACCAACTGTTCCTCACCTTTGGTCCGGGCGGTTGCTTCTGCGAAATCGTCAGCGGCACGCCGGAAGACGCGATCGAGGATCTCGCCTTTGTCGAACACGCGCGGGTGATCCGCACCGCGTCCGGTCAGATGCTGCGCCTGTCAGGCGCCTTTGGTCCGCTTCAGGGCGAGGCGTTGACAGGAACGCTGACCATAGAGCTTGACGCAGAGGGCGCGGGCACCCGGGTAGAATGGTCCTATGTGGTCGCCGGGTTCTCGCGATTCTCCCTGCCCGAGATAGCACCGGTCGTTGACATGGTCATGAGCGAGCAACTCGGGCGCCTGGGCACCGCCGTGGCCGCCAGGGCCGGCAATGCCGAGGGTGGGGCGGTTCAGCCGTAGGGGAACTGACGGCTTTTGACTTTCGCGCGGTTTCGCGCTAGATCCGGACCGCAGCATCGAAACGCGACGCTCAGTGGCCATGCCGCTGGCCCGCTTCGGCCTGTTGACACAGCCGGTTGACGCGGAGGGGGAATCACCCTATCTGCGCACTTCATTCGTCCATCGCGATCGGATTTTCTTGCTAGCGGCAGCCTTGTGCGCGCCTTCGGCATGGCTTTCGTGAGCGGCGGTCGAATGGAACCGCGATGAGATAGGGTCGGCCCTCGAAAGCCGTAATGCCCTGTGGAGCATGGAGAAGTAAGTGGCTCGTATTGCCGGGATCAACATCCCAACCAACAAGCGCGTTATCGTGGCGCTCACCTACATTCACGGTATCGGCCCCGCCACGGCGACCAAGATCGTCGACAAGCTCGGCATCGATCATGCCCGCCGCGTGCAGGACTTGACCGACGCCGAGGTGTTGCAGATCCGTGAAACGATCGATTCCGATTTTCAGGTGGAAGGCGATCTTCGTCGCGATACCGCGATGAACATCAAGCGCCTCATGGACCTCGCCTGCTATCGCGGCCTGCGTCATCGCAAGGGCCTGCCCGTTCGCGGCCAGCGCACCCACACCAACGCCCGCACCCGCAAGGGCAAGGCCAAGCCGATCGCCGGCAAGAAGAAGTAAGCCGTCGGGGCTTGTCGCCCCGCAGCTTTTCCCTTCTTTCGAGACACGAGGAATTTGAACGATGGCACGCGAACCAGGCCGTATCCGGCGCCGTGACAAGAAGAACATCTCCAGTGGCGTGGCGCATGTCAACGCCAGCTTCAACAACACCATGATCACCATCACCGACGCGCAGGGCAATGCCATCAGCTGGTCCAGTGCCGGTGCGATGGGCTTCAAGGGCAGCCGCAAGTCGACGCCCTATGCCGCGCAGGTCGCTGCCGACGATGCGGGCAAGAAGGCCGCCGAGCACGGTGTGCGCACCCTCGAGGTGGAGATCAAGGGTCCGGGTTCGGGCCGCGAAAGCGCCTTGCGCGCATTGCAGGCGGTGGGTTTCACCATCACCTCGATCCGCGACGTGACCCCGATCCCCCACAACGGCGTGAGGCCTTCCAAGCGC
The DNA here is from genome assembly GCF_009827335.1 of Aurantiacibacter arachoides. Classification (GTDB taxonomy): domain Bacteria; phylum Pseudomonadota; class Alphaproteobacteria; order Sphingomonadales; family Sphingomonadaceae; genus Alteraurantiacibacter; species Alteraurantiacibacter arachoides. Next base: position 765,667 of record NZ_WTYH01000001.1, read on the forward strand.
CGCCGCGTCTGATCGAAGCCTGCCGCGGGAGGCATCTTCCGCAACCAGTCATTCGCATCGGCCGCGGCGCACCAGCGCTCCGCGGCCTTTGCGCCAGAAATCCTAACTAGGGGAAGTCCATGTCCGTCAACACCAAGAACTGGCAGGAACTCAAGAAGCCCAACACCCTCGAGGTCAAGGAAGGCAGCGACAAGAAGCGCAAGGCTACCTTCGTGGCCGAGCCGCTCGAGCGCGGCTACGGCCTGACGCTCGGCAACGCCCTGCGCCGTGTGCTGCTGTCCAGCCTGCAGGGTGCTGCGATCACCTCGATCAAGATCGAAAACGTGCTGCACGAGTTTTCCAGCCTGGCTGGCGTGCGCGAGGACGTGACCGACATCGTCCTCAACGTGAAGCAGATCGCGCTAAAGATGGAAGGCGAGGGCGCCAAGCGCCTGCAGCTTTCGGCCACTGGCCCGGGTGAAGTCACCGCCGGCGATATCGCGGTGACCGGCGACATCGAGGTCCTGAACAAGGATCTGGTGATCTGCCACCTCGACGAAGGCGCGACGCTGAACATGGAACTGACGGCCGACAGCGGCAAGGGTTACGTGCCCGCCGTGTCGAACCGGCCGGTGGATGCGCCGATTGGCCTCATCCCGATCGACTCGCTCTACTCGCCGATCAAGCAGGTCAGCTACAAGGTCGAGAACGCTCGCGTCGGCCAGGAACTGGACTTTGACAAGCTGTCGCTGACCATCGAGACCGACGGCACCGTCACGCCTGAAGATGCCGTGGCCTACGCCGCTCGCATCCTGCAGGACCAGCTGACGCTGTTCGTCCACTTCGAGGACGGTATCCCGCAGCCGCAGAGCGCCATGATCGGCGTCGCCGCCGAGCCGCAGGAAAGCGACACCAACCAGCTCAACCGTTACCTCCTCAAAAAGGTCGACGAGCTGGAGCTGTCGGTGCGTTCGGCCAATTGCCTCAAGAACGACAACATCATCTACATCGGCGACCTGGTCCAGAAGACCGAGGCCGAGATGCTGCGTACGCCCAACTTCGGTCGCAAGTCCTTGAACGAAATCAAGGAAGTGCTTTCCAGCATGGGCCTGCGCCTCGGCATGGACATCCCCGGATGGCCGCCCGAGAACATCGAGGAAATGGCCAAGAAGCTCGAACAGGAACTGCTCGGCTAACAGGGTTTGGGCGGCGCACCCTTAAGCGCCGCCAGCACTGGGGTACCTTAGACGGCCCCTTTTCGAACGGAGTACAAAGAAATGCGTCATGGTATCAAGGGCCGCAAGCTCAGCCGCAAGAGCCAGCACCGCACGGCATTGTTCCGCAACATGGCGGCGGCGCTGATCAAGCACGAGCAGATCACCACCACCGTCGCCAAGGCGAAGGAACTGCGTCCTTACGTGGAAAAGCTGGTGACCCTCGCCAAGCGCGGTGGCCTTTCCAACCGTCGCCTGGCGCACGCCCGCCTGCTGGACGATGCGCAGCTCATCAAGCTGTTCGACGTTCTGGCCGCCCGCTACGCCGACCGTGAAGGCGGCTACACCCGCATCATCCGCGCCGGCATCCGCCAGAGCGACGCGGTGCAGATGGCCATCATCGAATTCGTCGACCGCGATGTCGCCGCCAAGGGCCAGGATTCGGGTCCGGTGATTAACGAGGAAGAGTTCGAAGACGCGTAAGTCGCACTCGGTACGAGACAAGCGAAGGGCCGGGAGAGCGATCTTCCGGCCCTTACTTTTTGCGCATGGCGAGGTTCGGTAATCGAGATGGCCCATTCAGGAAAAGCGGTTCCTTCCTGAATATTTCCTAACACCAAAGTTCAGCCTCGTCTCACGAGACTCGCGCTAGACCATCTCATCAAGGCGGTGGAGAACGCGCTGCCAGTGAAGGAGACGCCCGATGACAAAGTTGAAAGCCATGGCCAAAGGAACGTTTGCCACCCTTGCGGCTGGCGCGATGACGCTCTCGGCCGCTGCCCCCGCCGCCGCGCAGGATCGCTGGCGCGACCGTGATGACGACGGCATCGGTGCCGGCGAGATCATTGCGGGCGCGGTTATTCTCGGTGGCCTTGCTGCTATCCTCGGCTCTGGCCGCAACGACCGCTACGACGACTATCGGTATCGCGACAGCCGCGACTATCGCTACAACGACAGCCGCTACGGCGACTATCGCAACGGGTATGATGGCTATGGCCAGCAGTCGAGCCGCCGGGCGGTGGAACAGTGTGTCGGGGCTGCCGAACAGTATGCCCAGCGACGACTCGGCAGCCGTGCGGAGGTTTACGAAATTGCCGACATCGACCGTGAAAATCGCGGGTACGAGGTCAAGGGCCGCATCGCCGTTCGCGACGACTATCGTTACGCCGACCGTCGCAGCCGGTATGGCTACCGCGATTACAGTCGCGGCAATCGGAACCAGGGCTGGGACGAGGGTCGCTTCGAGTGTGACTATCGCAACGGCCGCGTGGTGGGGATCGATTTCAGCGGTATCCGCGGTCTTTGAGGCCGGCAGACAGCATCGATACGATGACTTGAGAACGAGGCGGTCCAGGCTGATAGCAGCCTGGGCCGCCTCGTCTTTTCGCCTGAGGCGGGACACGGTAGGATTGGTATGCGCGGCGGATAGGCCCATTCCCGCGCCCCAACCCTTGCACTACGCCTCGCGCGAATAGGCGGGCAGTTCGATGCGCCAGATCATCGCCGCGCCGCGCAGGGCAAACCCTGCCAGAGCGGCGATGGCCATGGCGAGCGGCTGGGCCACGCCGATCAGCAACAGCCCGGCGCATAGTGCAGCCGCCAGCGCGGCGGCGGTGACGTAGAGCTCCGGCCGCATGAGGATGGACGGCACGCCTGCGATGACATCGCGGATTATGCCGCCCACACATCCCGTCACCACGCCCAGGATTACCGCCGCGAGTGGCGCGACATCGAAGGCCAGCGCCTTGGCCGTGCCGAGCGCTGCAAAGGCTGCCAGTCCGATGGCGTCTGCCCATTCCAGCCAGCGGCCGCTCCACCATTTCGAAGGCAGCCACCACGCTATGGTCGCGGTGACGAGGATCACCGGGGCGATCCAGAAATCCCGCAGCCAGAACGCCGGCTGGCCGAGCAACAGGTCGCGCACCGATCCGCCGCCGACGCCTGTCACCAGCGCAAAAAAGGCGCAGGTGACGAACGTCTGGTTGAGCCGTGCCGCCATCAGCGCGCCTGACAGCGCGAACACCGCCGTGCCGGCCAGATCGACGAAAGGCGGCAGGACGGGCGCCGCGATGGCTGCAGGAAAGGTCATCATGGTCCCGTCACCGCCAACTTCGCCTTGCGCCGGCGGAACATCAGCGTGCACCCGATCAGCGATCCTGCCACGCTGAGCGCGGCAAACACGACAAGTACCCAGTGGTTGAAGGGCGCCTGCCCCTCCAGGTCGCGCGTTTCCAGATCCATGATGTGCAGGCCCCAGAAGAAATCGTAAATCCGCCACCATCCGGTACGCACTGCCTGCACCTCGCCGGTCTGGGCGTTGATGTAGAGGTTGGTGTCGTCCGCAAACCGCGCCTGCCACACGTTCACTGGGTTGCGAAAATCGCGGGGCACCTCGTCCGCGGGGAAATAGGTCATGCCTTCCAGGGCGGCATCCCCGGTGAAGGTCGCCTGCGCGATTTCGCGCGCCGCGGTTTCGCCCACGGGATTGTAAAGGCTGCCGTCGCTGGCCGAATAGCGATAGCGCCCGCCATCGTCCTCCACCACGATCCACCCGGCACCGTCGACGAAATTCTGCAAGGTGACGCTGCGCACCGGGCCAGTCAGCTGCGGCAGCACCAGTCCATCGGCGGCGACAGGAGGCAATTCCAGGCGCCGGTCCGATCCGCGCACGCTTTCTATCGGCTGGATAATCATGACGAGGCCGGAGACCGTCCACATTACGATGGGAAGGCCGACCAGCCAGCCCAGCCAGATATGCCATCTGGCAAAGCGGCGCATGAGACGTTGCTGGCCCACCGGACTACTGCGTGGCGAACAGCTTGGTTCGATCGGCAAAGGCCTTCATCTCGATGGCGTTGCCGCTGGGATCGGTGAAGAACATCGTCGCCTGCTCTCCCGGCTGGCCTTCGAAACGGACGTGGGGCGCGATCTGAAAGGCGACTCCCGCAGCGGTCAGCCGCTCGGCCAGCGCCTTCCAATCCGCCAGGCCAAGCACGATGCCGAAATGCGGCACCGGCACATCATGCCCGTCGACTGGGTTGGTGCCGTGCCCCCCCTTGGCCACGACGGAGGGGACCTGGTGCGCGACGATCTGGTGGCCGTAGAAGTCGAAGTCCACCCAGTCATCCGATGAGCGCCCTTCGGGGCAGCCCATGACACCACCCCAGAACGCGCGCGCAGCGGCAAGGTCGTGGACAGGAAAGGCGAGATGAAATGGCGAGAGTTCTGTCAACGGAGCGGTATCCTGTGCAAGCCCAGAGCCAGGCCAAAACCCAGTATCGGGGCGGCACCATAGCCGATCAGCGGCGTGGGGTAAGGGGCCATCAGGGCGCAAACGCAAAAGCCGAAGAACAGACCGGCGAGAGTAAAGCGTTTCGCCCGGTCGAACGGCACGGCAAACAGGATAAGCGCGAAAGCGGCAGCCAGGCTGACGGCAAGCAACACAGCCATCAGCACACTGACCGTTGCGGCCTGGGTGAGGACATTCTCTACCCACTCGCGCGGCGCCAGCTCGCCGCGAACGGCCATCCACAGCGACGCGAAGAAAGCCACGATCGCCGCGACGCCCACCTGCCAGTCGCGATTGACATGATGCAGCCCCACGGCGGCAAAGGTCAATGCGAAGCCGGTCGCTGCATCAGGCTGCAACAGCGCCGCGCCAACGCCGGCCAACAGCAGCGGCGCGGCGAGTGCGCGGTTGCGGGCGGCAAGGATCGCCAGCGGCGGGGTGGTCAGCATCCCCGTGTGCAGCGCCAGCGGGCCGAACGGAAACCACCGGCGAACCGGGTGCGCGGTGATCGAGGCCAGCTCCGGACCGATCCATACCGCCGCGACCATGACGGCCAGAAGGGCGCCCGCGAGGATATGGCGGCTGGGCGCTGTATGCGGGCCGCGACCCAGCAGGATCCATGCAATCGCCAGTCCAAGCGCGCCGAGATTTGTCAGCGGGTAATGGCTGGGGGCGCCGCTCATCGCCATCCACGCCGCGCCAGCGAGCACGGGGATCGCCAGCGCAAGGACGGCGGGCAGGCGCTCCCGCAGGGTCATGTCAGATGTGGATCGGCTTGCCCTGGACGCCCATCGCGGCTTCCTTCATCGCCTCCGAGTGCGTGGGGTGGGCGTGGCAGGTGTAGGCGATGTCCTCGCTCGTCGCACCGAACTCCAGCGCCAGCGCGGCTTCGGCAATCATCGTGCCCGCGACGCTGGCGATGGCCCAGACGCCGAGCACGCGATCAGTTTCGGCATCGGCGATGATTTTCACCAGGCCGTCGGGTTCATGGTTGGTCTTGGCGCGGCTGTTCGCCATCATGGGGAACTTGCTCGTCTTCACCGTGTGCCCGGCATCCTTCGCCTGTGCCTCGGTCAGGCCGACGCCCGCGATCTCGGGCCAGGTGTAGACGACGCTGGGGATCACATCGTGGTTCACGATGCCCGTCTGTCCGGCAATGTTCTCGGCCACCGCGATGCCTTCGTCCTCGGCTTTGTGGGCGAGCATGGGGCCGGGGATGACGTCGCCAATGGCCCAGACGCCGTCCACCTTGGTGCGAAATTCATGATCGGTCTCGACCTGGCCGCGCTTGTTCACGTCCAGGCCGATGGCCTCGAGGCCAAGCTTGTCGGTATTCGGCTTGCGACCGATGGAAACCAGCACACAATCCGCATCCAGCGTCTCGGCCGCGCCGCCGGCGGCGGGCTCCATCGCCAGCGTGGCCGTGTCGCCCGCTACCGTGCAGCCGGTGACCTTGGTGCCCAGCCTGAATTCGATACCCTGCTTCTTGAAGATCTTGCGCGCTTCCTTGCGGATATCCTCGTCCATGCCTGGCAGGATCTCGTCGAGATATTCGACGCAGGTCACCTTCGCGCCGAGACGCCGCCATACGCTGCCCAGCTCCAGCCCGATCACGCCCGCGCCGATCACGACCATGTGCCCGGGCACCTTGGGCAGCTCCAGCGCACCGGTGGAATCGACCACCACGAACCTGGAATTGTCCACCTCGATGCCCGGCAGCGGGGTAACGCTGGAGCCGGTGGCGATGACCACGTTCTTCGCGGTGACCGTCTCATCGCCCACCTTCACTGTGTGCGGATCCTGGAAGGTGGCGTGGCCCTTCTTCCACTCGACCTTGTTCTTCTTGAACAGGAACGCGATGCCCTTCGTCAGGCTGTCGACCGCTTCGATGCGCTGGCCGTGCAGCTTTTCCATGTTGAGCCTGGGCGTTACCTCGATGCCCATCGCTTCCATCGCGCCGTTGGCGGCGGCATCGTAATACTCGCTCGCGTGCAACATGGCCTTGGAGGGAATACAACCGACGTTGAGACAGGTGCCGCCCAGGGTCTCCCGGCTGTCCGCGCAGGCGACCTTCAGCCCCAGCTGCGCCGCCCGGATCGCGGCGACATAGCCGCCGGGGCCGGCACCGATAACGAGGACGTCGTAGTCGTAAGTTTGTTCAGCCACTTTGCTTACTCCGCTGGCAGCGTATCGCTGACTGACCCGGCCGCGCCGCCGGTCTCAGTCGCACATTGATTGACGATGCCTTCTATCCGCTGGGGACTGGCATCTTCGATGGTCAGGTCGGGATCGGTAACAAAGGCGTTCGCCGTGCACTCGCAAACCTGCGCCACCCGACCGGCGACGATGCCCGCACTTTCGGCAACCTGCAGGCATTGCGCGGTGACCGCGTTGCCGATCTCACCTTCCAGGGCGTCACCGGCGATCTGGGTCGCAGCATCACACCCCGGCAATGATACCAGACAGGCAATCAACAGCAGAACTTGCTTGTGCGTTGTCATGGGGCCCTCTGGCCAATCACAGGTCGATCAGCATCCGCATCGGATCCTCGATCGCCTCCTTCATGATCTTCAATGCCGTCACAGCCTCGCGCCCGTCAATGATGCGGTGATCGTAGGACAGCGCAAGATACATCATCGGGCGGATCACCACTTCGCCATCACGGGCGACGGGCCGGTCCTCGATGCGGTGGAGACCGAGCACGGCGCTTTGCGGCGGATTGATGATCGGGGTCGACATCAGCGAACCGAACACGCCGCCATTGGAAATGGTGAACGTGCCGCCGGACATGTCGGCCATCGTCAGCGTGCCTTCCTTCGCGCGCTTGCCGAAGTCGGCAATGGCCAGCTCGATCTCGGCAAAGCTCATCGCATCGATCGAGCGGACGACCGGCACGACCAGACCGTTGGGGGCGCTGACCGCCACCGACAGATCGACGTAGTCGTGATAGACGATCTCGTCGCCATCGATGTAGGCGTTGACCGAGGGCACGTCCTTCAGCGCCAGCGCCGCGGCCTTGGCGAAGAAGCTCATGAAGCCGAGCTTGATGCCGTGCTTCTTGGCGAACAGGTCCTTGTACGCCTCACGCGCCGCGATCACGGCGGTCATGTCGCAATCGTTGAACGTGGTGAGCAGCGCCGCTTCTTCCTGCGCGCCTTTCAGGCGGCGGGCGATGGTCTGGCGCATCCGCGTCATCTTGACGCGCTCTTCCCGGCGCTCACCCTTGCTCACCGGAGCGGCAGCTGACGCCGGCGACGGGGCGGGGGTGGCCTGTGTGGACGTGTCGGCGGGCGCGGCCTTCCGGGCCTGGGCTGCGGCCAGCACGTCTTCCTTGGTCAGCCGACCGTCCTTGCCGGTGCCCTTGATGCCGGTCGGATCGACGCCATGCTCGATCACCGCGCGGCGCACGGCGGGGGACATGGTAACGGCGCCGTTGTCACCTGCCTGAGCCTCCGCCGGGGCGTCAGACGTCGCAACCTTTTCGTCCGGCAGAGCCGCGCTTTCGGCCGAGCTCTGCTTGTCGGCGAGCGTCTCGTCAGCCTTGGGCTGGGCGGCCGGTGCCTTGGCGGGGGCGGCATCGCCCTCGGTGATGATCGCGATCAGGGCGCCCACCTCGACAGTGGCACCAACCTCCACCGCGTGGGATTCAAGACGTCCGGCAACGGGCGAGGGCACCTCCACCGCGACCTTGTCTGTTTCCAGGCTGGCGATCGGTTCGTCCACCGCCACGCTGTCACCCGGCTGCTTCAGCCATTCGCCAATGGTGGCCTCGGTGACTGATTCGCCCAGCGTGGGGACCTTGACTTCGGTGGACATCTACTTGCTTCCCAGATCGTTGGCGGTGTTGCGGCGACCGGCACATTCGAGCGCCGTCTTGCCGCGCGTGGAGAGGCCGAGCGCGACCGAAACGAGCGATTCCTGCTGCGCCTGGTGACGCTTGGCAAAACCCGTGGCGGGCGATGCGCCGGGCTCGCGGCCGGCATAACACGGACGCATCCCCTCGTGCCCGGCGTCGGCGAGAGATTCCTCGATACGGCTTTCGACGAAGAACCAGGCGCCGTTGTTCTTTGGTTCTTCCTGGCACCAGACGACTTCTTCCAGGCCGGTCATGCGCTTCAGGCGCGCGGTCAGCGGTTCACCGGGGAACGGGTACAACTGCTCGATGCGCACGATCGAGACATCGTCGATGCCCTCCTCGTTCCGCTTCTGCATGAGGTCGTAGCCCACCTTGCCGCTGCACAGCACGAGGCGGCGCACCTTGTCGTCGGCGATCTCCACCTTGTCGGACAGGATGCGCATGAAATGGCTTTCGCCGGTGAAGAACTGCGCGTCGCTTTTGGCATCCGGATGGCGCAGCAGGCTCTTGGGCGTCATGATGATGAGCGGCTTGCGGAACGGGCGCAGCATCTGCCGGCGCAGCACATGGAAGTAGTTGGCCGGGCTGGTGATGTTGCACACCTGGATATTGTCGTTGGCGCACAATTGCAGGAAACGTTCGAGCCGGGCGCTCGAGTGCTCCGGTCCCTGGCCCTCGTATCCATGCGGCAGCAGCAGGACGAGACCATTGGCGCGCAGCCATTTCGCCTCGCCCGCGGCGATGAACTGGTCGATGATGACCTGCGCCCCGTTTGCGAAATCGCCGAACTGCGCTTCCCACAGCACGAGGGTCTTGGGATCGGCCATCGCGAAACCGTATTCGAAGCCGAGCACGCCGAATTCGCTCAGCGTGGAATCGTAGACCTCGAACTTGCCGTGGGGCAGGGTGGCGATGGGGATGTACTTGCGCTCGTCGTTCTGGTCGATCCAGATGGCGTGACGCTGGCTGAAGGTGCCGCGGCCGCTGTCCTGGCCGGACAGGCGGACACCGAATCCCTCGGTCACCAGGCTGCCGAATGCGAGCGCTTCGGCAGTGGCCCAGTCGAAGCCCTTGCCGCCGGCGAACATCTCGCGCTTGGCGTCGAGCACGCGGCCAAGTGTCTTGTGGATCTGGATATCGGCGGGAACCGTGGTGAGCGTGCGCCCGAGACTGTCGAACAGCTTCGCCGGGATGGCCGTTTCAACGTTGCGACGCGCGGTTTCCGGGTCGGCGGGCTTGTGCAACCCGCTCCACCGGCCGGCGAACCAGTCCACATCGTTGGGCTTGTAGCTTTTTCCGGCTTCGAACTCGGCATCGAGATGGGCGGTGAATTCCCCGCGCAAGGCAGGTGCGGTGCCGGCGTCGATGACGCCCTCGGCCTTCAGACGCTCGGAATACAGTTCCGACACCCGCGGATGCTTGCGGATTTCCTTGTACATCAGCGGCTGGGTAAAGCTCGGCTCGTCGCCCTCGTTGTGGCCGAAGCGGCGATAGCACCACATGTCGATCACGATGTCGCGCTTGAAGCGTTGGCGATATTCGATCGCCAGCTTGCAGGCGAAGGTCACGGCCTCCGGATCGTCGCCGTTGACGTGGACGATGGGGGCCTGGATGCCCTTGGCGACATCCGACGGATAGGGGGATGACCGCGCGAACTTCGGGCTGGTGGTGAAACCGATCTGGTTGTTCACCACGAAATGGATGCAACCACCCGTGGCGTAACCGCGCACGCCGGAAAGGCCGAAGCATTCCCACACCACGCCTTGCCCGGCAAAGGCGGCATCGCCATGGATCAGCACGGGCAGCACCTTGTCGTGCTTGCCGAGATCGTCGTGAATGGCCTGCTGCGCCCGGGTCTTGCCAAGCACGACCGGGTCGACCGCCTCGAGGTGCGAGGGGTTGGGCACCAGGCTCATGTGCACCTTGATGCCGTCGAATTCGCGGTCGGTGCTGGTGCCGAGGTGGTATTTCACGTCGCCTGAACCGCCCACGTCGTCCGGATTGGCGCTGCCGCCGGAAAACTCGTGGAAGATCACACGGTAAGGTTTCGCCATCACGTTGGCGAGCACGTTGAGCCGGCCGCGGTGGGCCATGCCGTAGATGATCTCGCGCACGCCCGTGGCGCCGCCGTACTTGATGACGGCTTCCAGCGCCGGGATCATCGCCTCGCCGCCGTCAAGCCCGAAGCGCTTGGTGCCGACGTACTTCTTGGCGAGGTACTGTTCATACTCCTCGCCGCGGATCACGGCCTGCAGGATGGCACGCTTGCCTTCCGGCGTGAACTGGATCGTCTCCTCCGGGCTTTCGAAACGTTCCTGCAGGAAGCGCCTCTCCTCCACGTCGGAAATGTGCATGTATTCCAGGCCGACATTGCCGCAATAGGTGTCGGTCAGCGCCGTGTAGAGGTCGCGGATGGTTACCCAGCCAAAGCCGAACACGCCGCCTATGTAGACCTCCAGCGCTTCCTGCCCTTCGAAACCGTGGCCTTTCAGCGTCAGATCGTCGGGGATGGCGCGATGCGAGAGGCCGAGGGGGTCGAGATTTGCCGCCAGGTGCCCGCGCACGCGGAACGAGCGGATCAGCATCATCGCGCGGTTGGAATCGTCCGCCGCCTTTTCCAGCGAAGCTTCGTCGGTGGGCTTGCCCGCCTTGGCCGCCTCCTGCTTGACCACGATGGCAAGCTCGGTCGGGTCGAGCGCAGCCGTCAGGTCGCCTTGGCCATCGGTCAGCGGCCAGCGCGCATTGCCCCAGCTGGGGCCTGCCTGTGGCCCGTCCTGCGCTGGCATCGCGGGAATGAAGGTGTCCGGCTCTTTACCCATGATCGTGTCTCACAAAGAGAGGAGCGTCTGGCGACCGCGCCAGTTCCGTCAGGCCAGCTCTTTCAGCAAGGCATCGAGCGTCGTGCCAAGCTCGCTGGGCGACTGTGCCACGCGAATGCCGGCATCTTCCATCGCCGCGATCTTGTCGTCAGCGCCGCCCTTGCCGCCGGAAACGATGGCACCGGCATGGCCCATGCGGCGGCCCGGAGGGGCCGTGCGCCCGGCGATGAAGCCGACCATCGGCTTGTAACGGCCCTTGGCGCGCTCCGCCTTGATGAACTCGGCCGCCTCTTCCTCGGCGCTGCCGCCGATCTCGCCGATCATGATGATCGACTGGGTGGCGTCGTCGTCCAGGAACAGGTCGAGCACGTCGATGAAGTTGGTGCCGTTGACCGGATCGCCGCCGATGCCGACAGCGGTCGTCTGGCCGAGGCCGACGGCGGTGGTCTGGTGCACGGCCTCGTAGGTGAGCGTGCCCGAGCGGCTGACGACGCCGACGCTGCCCTTCTGGAAGATGGAGCCGGGCATGATGCCGATCTTGCACTCGCCGGGCGTCAGCACGCCGGGGCAGTTCGGCCCGATCAGGCGGGAGCGCGAGCCCCGCAGCGCGGCCTTGGCACGCACCATGTCGAGCACCGGGATGCCTTCTGTGATCGTCACGATCAGCGGCACCTCGGCCTCGATCGCCTCGCAGATGGCGTCAGCGGCGAACGGCGGCGGCACGTAAATGACGGTGGCGTCGGCGCCAGTGGCTTCGCGCGCCTCACGCACGGTATCGAACTGCGGCAGACCGAGATGCTCGCTGCCGCCCTTCCCGGGGGTTACGCCCGCGACCATCTGCGTGCCGTAATCGAGCGCCTGCTGGGTGTGGAAGGTACCGGTGTTGCCGGTCATCCCCTGGGTGATGACCTTGGTGTTCTTGTCTACGAGGATGCTCATGCGAGGTCTCCATCAAGGTTCTTGCACGCTTCGAGCAGTTCCTCCACCGCGTCGGTCGAGGTCTTGAGGTTGGCGCGTTCATCGTCCGACAGCGTGATCTCGACCACGTCCTCGATGCCGCCCGCGCCGATTACCGCAGGGACGCCGACGTAGAGCCCGTCGAGACCGTACTTGCCATCGACATAGGCGGCGACGGGGAGCACGCGCTTCTGGTCGCCGAGGTAGGCCTTGGCCATGGCGATCGCGCTGGTGGCGGGGGCGTAGTAGGCGCTGCCGGTCTTGAGCAGGCCGACGATCTCACCGCCGCCCTTGCGGGTCCGGTCAACGATCTCGTCGATGCGGCTTTCGGAAACGCCCTTGATCTTGGCCATGTCCTTTACCGGAATGCCGTTGATCGTGGTGTAGCTGGTGACGGGCACCATGGTATCGCCGTGGCCGCCGAGCACGAAGGCGTTCACGTCCTTTACCGAAACGTCGAATTCCCAGGCGAGGAAGGTGGCGAAGCGCGCGGAATCGAGCACGCCCGCCATGCCCACGACCTTGTTGTGCGGCAGGCCGGAGAACTCGCGCAATGCCCACACCATCGCGTCGAGCGGATTGGTGATGCAGATCACGAAGGCGTCCGGCGCGTGGGCCTTGATGCCTTCGCCCACGGCTTTCATCACCTTGAGGTTGATGCCGAGCAGGTCGTCGCGGCTCATGCCCGGCTTGCGCGGCACGCCGGCGGTGACGATCACCACGTCTGCACCGGCGATGTCGGCATAGTCGTTGGTGCCGGTGATCTTCGCGTCGAAGCCTTCGACCGGGCCGCACTGCGCCAGATCGAGCGCCTTGCCCTGCGGCATCCCCTCGGCGATGTCGAACAGGACGATGTCGCCCATTTCAGCCTTGGCGGCGAGGTGAGCGAGCGTTCCGCCGATCATGCCGGCGCCGATCAGGGCGATTTTCTTGCGTGCCATGAAGGTTGGGTGTCCTTTTTCCGGGCGCATCGAAAGCAACCTTCCAGGCACGCGACCTTGCGCCTCGTAGGAAGCCGCGTACCGAATTTGCCGCCCGCCCTAGTCCCGTGCCTTGGGCAATGCAACCGCACAGAGCGGATAGTTTATGCTAACGGTTCGCAATAGCGTTTGGCATTTTAGGCGACGCTATAGAATGATAATCCGCGCAGCCGGAGTTGTTCCGACTTGGCCTAGACCTGGCCTATGCCGCCGCCCTGTTTAGTGGGCTGCGAGGGCATTGCGATCCAGTCGACGAGCCATGCGCCTGTCGAGCACGCGGCAAATCTCCAGCCAGGTCCGGAACGATTGCCGGTCACCCGCTCGCGCCGCCGAGACCGCTTGTTCGCGCGCGTTCTGCGCGGCGGCGAGGCCATGCCGGGCAAAATGGCGCAAGGCGGCGTGCAGGTTCGCGTCGGTCGTGCTTGTCACGCCATCATCGTTGGCGGGAAGAAGCCGGACGCGCCGCACGAGATCGGCCGACATGCGCGGCGCGGTCGGCGAAAGGGGGCCGGCGAAACGGATCGACATGGTTGGTTGTTGCTCCTGCGACCGGAGGGCGGGTCGGCAGGACATCTAGCACATGGCCGCTAAGCAGGCGTTGGCCAGCATGGTTTCCGCACTGTTAGCACGGGGTCGGGGGTTCTACCCGCCCGGCCGCGCGATCCAGCGGCCGGCGTTCGCATATTCGCTGCGCACGGCACCGCTGCCCGGCATCACGTCACCGGCTGGATCGGGGATGGACTGATCTCCAGCCGAAGGAGCAGCGGAGGACGGGGCGGGGGCGAACGCTGCCTCTGCCGCGCGCGGAGTGAGAGCAGGGCTATTCGCAAGGTCGATCGTCGGCGGGGCGAGGAGCGGATCGGGCGCCGCGGGGGTCAGGTTACGCGAACGCCCGGGCGCTGGCTCGCCGCCGGAATAGCCGGCACGGAAAGCCGAAGGTTGCCCCGCCGCGCCTTTCCAGCGGTAGAAGATATGCGCGCCGATCACCGTCACCGTGTCCAGGCTTGGCGCCCAGTAGGGGTGGACCGCCAGCGTGTGGTAGTGGGTCGCCGTGCCGACCGGGGCATAGACCACGCCCGCCAGCGCCTCACGCGCGATGCGGCTGGCACGGCTCCATGCCGTTTGCGAGGGCCGGCGCGCCAGCGAGCCATCGCAGGTAAAGCTGAACTGGCACCCGGTCGAACGCTCGCTGCCCTGATAGACCACGCCGCAGACGCTGCGCGGATAGGCGGCATGGGCCACGCGGTTGAGCACGACCTGCGCCACGGCACGTTGCCCGGCATCGCTCTCGGACGCAGCCTCGTAGTAGATGGCCTGCGTCATGCATTCCTGCGCGCGAACGTGGTCGCGGCCTGACCCGACGATGCGCAAAGGCCTGGCGGCGAGCGGGATATCGGCCAGGCTGGCAGAGGCAAGCGTGCTCTGGCCGATGACCTGCACCGTTTCGCGCGTGCCCGTCTGCACCAGCTGCGGCACGTCTTCCAGGTAATAGAAGGCCGAGCCGGGGAAGCTTTCGCCTGCGGTTTCAAACGGCATCGCAACGGGTGCCTGCGAAGATCCCAGCGGCGTGACGAATAGCGCGCTGTTGGCGGTAAAGGCGGGCATGGCGGCGGCGATCAGCACCACCGCCAGCGGCTTGAACCAGGCGCGCGCACGCTCCGCCAGCGTCGGGCGACGGGTGCGGAAATCGCGCCTGGGGTGCGCAGGAATGGTGGGGGCCGAATTCACGCGCCGGTCCTTAAGCGCGCGCCGCGTGCCGGGAACCCTCGCAAACGCGCGCGTCCCGATGCGGGACGGCGGTTAACGCCGATTCACCACGCCAGGCACACGCTTGCGAGCGGGTGCGTGCGTGGCTATGGCGACGGCGACGTCATGGGTTGTCCGGCCTGGCGTAAGCCTGTCCGGACCTAAGAGGGAAGGGGGTGGAGTTTCGGCTCCGCAGGCCCCCGCTGCCCCCGCAACTGTGACCGGGGAGCGACCCGCTCTGTTGCCACTGCATCGGTTTTCCGGGGCGGGAAGGCGAGCGGGAAGCGACGATCCGGGAGCCAGGAGACCTGCCCGTGTCAGTCGTTCGGCGTGTCGGGCGGGGTGTACCGAAGGCCAGCGGAAAGAGCGCGTCGCCGCGCTCCCTTCCGTCACGGGCGGCGTCTTCGCTTTTGATTGGAGGTTTTGTGCGCAAGTTTTTGATTTCGACCGTTTCCCTTCTGTCCGTCGCCAGCCCTGCCGCGGCGCAGGAAGAAAATTCCATCACCGTAACCGCCACCGGCACTCGTATCGAGGTGGAGGATACCGGCCAGGCGGTAACCGTTATTGGCGAGGACGAGATTTTGGCGGTGCAGGGACCGGACCTTACCCGCGTGCTCGAACGCGTGCCGGGCCTTGTCTTCAGCCGCAACGGCGGGCTGGGCAGCTTTACCGGCGTGCGACTGCGTGGTGCCGAGGCGGAACAAGTGCTCGTGGTGGTCGACGGGGTGCGCGTCGCCGATCCTGCCGCGCCGTCGGGCGGGTTCGACTTCGGCAACCTGCTGTCCGCCAATCTCGAAAAGATTGAGGTATTGCGCGGATCCAATTCAACCATCTGGGGATCGGACGCGGTGGGCGGCGTGCTCGTCGCGTCTACCAGAGCCGAGGGCGGCCTGCTGGGCCAGGCAGAATATGGGGCGAACGAGACATTCTCGGGCGCGGTGTCCGGCGGAATTTCCGACCCCGACACGGGTTTTCTCGGCATCGGTGGCAGCTATCTTGCTAGCGACGGGTTTTCCGCCGCAGCCAGGGGCACGGAGGCCGACGGGTTCGAACAATGGGCGCTGGACGGCCATGGCCGCTACTACCTTTCCGACCGGTTCGAGGTGTTTGCCCGTGTGCGCCATGCCGAAGGCGAGCTTGATATTGACGGCTTCCCGGCACCGGCCTTTGCGCTGGCCGATACGCTGGAGACGCAGGACACCCGCCAGACCTTTGCCAGCGCCGGCGCGGTCTACGACGCCGGCCCGCTGTTCCTCACCGCCGCCTACAGCCTGTCGGACACGGCGCGTGACAATCGCGATGACAGCGGCGCGACGACATTCGCCAGCGACGGGCGCGCCGACCGCGTCTCGCTGCGCGGCGAATGGCGACCCATCGGGCCGTTGCTCGTCAACTTCGGGGCGGAGAACGAGTGGTCGCGTTACGAGACCCTGTTCGACGCTCGCGGTGAGACGGGCATTTTCGGGGCCTATGCCCAGGCCGGGATCGAATGGCGCGGTATCTCCGGCCACATCGGCGCGCGCTATGACAATCACGAGGATTTCGGCGACGAGGTGAGCTTTGGCGCCGATGCCAGCTATGCCGTCGCGCCCGGCTGGCGCCTGCGGGCGAGCGTGGGCGAGGGATTCAAGGCGCCGACGCTGTTCCAGCTGCTGTCCGATTTCGGCAATGAAAGCCTTCAGCCCGAGAACTCGACGAGCTTCGACCTTGGCCTCGCCTACGGGGAACGGGGCGAGGCGCTCTACGGCGCGGTCACTCTGTATCGCCGCGATACCGAAGACCAGATCGGCTTCGTCAGCTGTTTCGGCATAAGCGACGGCATCTGCACCAACCGGCCCTTCGGCACCTACGACAATTTCGCCCGCACCCGCGCGCAGGGGTTGGAGGTAGAGGCGAGTGCCCGCGTCGCCCAGTCGGTGGAATTGGGGGCGGTCTACACGCTGACCGACGCCGAGGATCGCGCCACCGGGCTCGACCTGCCGCGTCGCCCGCGCCACGCCGCAACGCTGTTCGCTGACTGGACGGTGCTGCCCGCCCTCGCACTGGGGGCGGACCTCAGGATCGTGTCCGACAGCTTCGACGATGCAGGCAATGCCGTGCGGCTGGACGGGTACGAGGTGCTCACCCTGCGTGCGGCGTTCGATGCCAGCGAGCGGGTGCAGATCACCGGCCGCGTGGAGAACGTGTGGGACGAGGACTATCAGACCGCCGCCGGCTATGCGACCCGCGGGCGAGCGGCCTTTGTCGGGGCAAGGCTGAAGTTGTGAAGGCGCTGGCCGCCGTGCTGCTGCTGCTGGCAGGCGGCTGCGCGGCGGCGCCGCCGCACTTCGCAGGCGATCGCGCGACGATCGTCAGCCTCAACCCCTGTGCCGACGCGATCCTTGCCGAGGTTGCCGCGCCGGGCCAGCTGCTGGCGATCTCGCACTACAGCAAGGACCCGGCGGCAAGCTCGATGGAGGCCGGCCAGGCGGCTCGTTTTCCCGCGACCGGGGGCACGGCG
The DNA here is from genome assembly GCF_009827335.1 of Aurantiacibacter arachoides. Lineage (GTDB taxonomy): Bacteria > Pseudomonadota > Alphaproteobacteria > Sphingomonadales > Sphingomonadaceae > Alteraurantiacibacter > Alteraurantiacibacter arachoides. The sequence continues at coordinate 783,007 of NZ_WTYH01000001.1, forward strand.
GAGGAAGTCATCGCGCTCGCGCCCGACATGGTCGTGGCGGACATCTTCCTTGCCCCTGCCACTCGCGCCGCGCTGGAGGGTGCGGGCATCCGGGTGGAAACCGTGGGCATCGTCAGCGATCTGGACCAAAGCCTGACGCAGATCCGCCAACTGGTAGCGCTGACTGGCGAGGGGGCGCGCGGCGAAACGCTTGCGGCACGCATGACCGAGGCATGGGAGGCGAGCGCCTTTGACGGCCCGCCGATCGACACGCTTTTATGGCAGGAAGGCGGCATCGTTCCGGGCGAGGCGACGCTTGCGGCCAATCTGCTGGCGCACACCGGTTTCGCGCTCCACAGCGCCGCGCGCGGGCTTGGGCAGGGGGCCTACCTGCCGCTGGAGCAGGTGCTGGCCGATCCGCCGGAACTCGTGCTCGCGGCCGGCGACGAGCGGATGCTGAGCCATCCCGTGCTGGGCCGCGTCGACGGTCTCCGGTACGAACGGCTCGACGGGAACCTGCTGTTCTGCGGCGGGCCGACCATTCCGCGGGCGCTTGCACGATTGCGGGCGATCAGGGCGCAGGCGGGATGACCCGCTCTTCCCTCGTGCTGCTGGTGCTGCTGGCCGTGGCCGTGCCGCTTTCGTTGCTGGCGGGCCGCGTGTGGATCGACCCGGCCTCCACCCCCAACGCCGCGCTGATCCTGGCCGACCTGCGCCTGCCGCGCGCAGTGCTGGCACTGACCATCGGCGCGGGGCTGGGCGCGGCCGGGGCGGCGATGCAGGGATACCTGCGCAATCCGCTCGCCGATCCGGGCCTGTTCGGCATTGCGCCCGGTGCGGCGCTCGGCGCGGTGCTGGCGCTGTTTCTTGGAGTGAGCGCGGCGTGGATGCTGCCCGCCTTTGCGCTGGCCGGTGCGGGCGGGGGCATGGCCCTCCTCGCGCTGATCGCCGGGCGCACCGCCAGCCCGTCGAACGGCATCGCGCTGTTCACGCTGGCGGGGATGATGATCGCCAGCCTGGCGGGCGCGCTGACCAGCCTCGTCATCAGCCTGGCGCCCAATGCCTTTGCCATGAGTTCGATCGTCACCTGGCTGATGGGCGCGCTGACCGACAGGAGCTGGGCCGACGTCGCGATTGCCGCTCCGCTGACGCTGGCGGGCGTGGCGCTGCTCTTGCGGGCCGGAACCGCGCTCGACGCGCTTACGCTGGGGGAGGCGGCGGCACGGTCGTTGGGCGTGGAGCCGCGCCGGTTGCTGTGGCTGATGGTCGGCGGCACCGCGCTCACCGTGGGTAGCGGCGTGGCGGTGGCAGGCATCATCGGGTTCGTGGGGTTGATCGTGCCGCATCTGGTGCGCCCGCTTACCGATCGCCGCCCCTCGCGCCTGATCGTGCCGAGTGCGCTGGCGGGCGCGCTGCTGGTGCTGGTGGCGGACGTGGTGTGCCGGGTGCTGCCGCTGGTGACGGAGCTGCGGCTGGGCATCGCGCTGAGCCTGATCGGCGCGCCGTTCTTCCTCTGGCTGCTGATCCGCATGCGGCGGGGCCTCGCATGACGCTGGCTGTGCGCGGGGTGGCGCTGGCGGGGCGGCTGACGGATGTTGCCGCGACGCTTGGTACGGGAACAATAACCGCGATCTGCGGGCCGAACGGAGCGGGCAAATCGACACTGCTTGGCGTGCTGGCGGGGCTGCTCGATGCTGACGACGGAGAGGTGTTGCTGGGGGATCGCTCGCTGGCAGGGCTGCGCCCGCGCGACCGGGCGCGTGCCGTGGGATACCTGCCGCAGTCGGGTGAGGTCGCCTGGGACGTCAGCGTCGCCAGCCTCGTCGCGCTGGGCCGCCTGCCGCATGGCGATGGTGACAGCACGGGAGGCAGGGCGGCGATCGCCCATGCGTTCGCGGCGTGCGACTTGCAGGGTTTCGCAGGCCGGCCGGTTTCGACGCTATCCGGCGGTGAAAAGGCGCGGGCCTTGCTGGCGCGTGTGCTGGCGGGAGAGCCGCAGTGGATCCTTGCCGACGAACCGCTCGCCGCGCTCGACCTTGCCCATCAGGCATCCCTGCTGCGGGTTCTGCGTGCCGAGGCCCGGGCTGGTCGCGGCGTCGCCGTGGTGGTCCACGATCTGGCCGTCGCGATGAACCACGCCGATCGCGTGCTGGTGCTCGACCGGGGCGTGCTGGTCGCGGACGATGCGCCCGCGGCGGCACTGGCAGAGGGCGTGATCGCCCGTGTCTGGGGTGTCGATGCGCAATGGGTGGGGGAGCCGGGCGCCCATGCGCTGGTGGTAAGGCCATGACGCGCGAGACCGTCACGGCCCGCTGGTTCGCGCTGACCCGCGTGGACCTGCCCGCCGTCGCCGGGGAACGCGACTGGCCCGTGCGACTCGACCATTGCTTCCAGCGCATCCTGCTCGACAACGCGATCGGCCGGCCCTGGCGGGAGGCCATTGCCGCGCCCGCCTATCGCAATGCACCGGACGAGGTGCTGCAAGCCGCCATCGCCCTGGGCGAGGCGGTGCTGGCGGGTTCGGCGGATCTGCCGGCGCTCAACCGTCGCTCGCTGGCCCTGCGCGGCAAGTTGCGGGCATAGAAAAGGGCCGCCGGATCGCTCCGACGGCCCCATATCTTGCAAGCTATGCGGGTTACTCGGCGCCGGTAGCCGAAATGTCCGCCTGCGTGCCATCGTCGGCAGCGACCAGGCCGCGGGCTTCCAGCAGCGGCTCGACCCGCGGTGCATGGCCGGTGAAGTCGCGGTACATCTCGTCGTAGCTCTTCGAATGGCCCTGGCCGAGGAAGGTGCGGCGGATGCGATCGCCCATGCGGCGGTTCATGCCGCCATTCTCGACCACGTATTCGTAGGCATCGTGGGCCAGCATCTCGGTCCAGGTGTAGCTGTAGTAGCCAGCCTGGTAACCGTGGTTCCAGATGTGCCGGAAGTACGGCGTCTTGTAGCGCGGCGGCACGAGGTCGGTGCGCAGCCCGAGCCCGCCCAGCGCCTGTTGCTCGAAGGCCATCACGTCGGTCGGCACCTCGTCGGGCGAGAGCGCGTGCCATTCCATGTCCAGCAGCGAAGCGGAGATGACCTCGCCGAAGCTGTAGCCCTGGTCGAACCGGCTGGACCGGTCGATTGCCTGGACCAGCCGGTCGGGGATGACCTCACCGGTCTGCCAGTGACGGGCGTAACGCTGCATCACCTCGGGGCGGGCGGCGAAAGGCTCGTGGAACTGGCTGGGGAATTCCACCCAGTCGCGGGCGGTGTTCGTGCCCGAGAGGGAGGTGAACTCCTGGTCGGCGAACATGCCATGCAGTGCGTGGCCGAATTCGTGGAACATGGTCGTGACATCGTCCCACGTCGCCAGCGCCGGCTGCCCTTCGGCGGGCGGCACGATGTTGAGCGTGTTGGAGATGACCGGGCGCATGTTCATCGAACGGCTCTGCTCGACATAGTTGTTCATCCAGGCCCCGCCCGACTTGTTGTCGCGCGCGAATGGGTCGAAGTAGAACAGCGCCAGGTCCGAACCGTCGGCGTCGCGCACGGTATAGACCGTGATGCTGTCGTCGTAGACAGGCAGGTCGTTGCGCTTTTCGAAGGTCAGGCCGTACAGCTGGTTGGCCATGTAGAAGATGCCGTCTTCCAGCACGTTCTCGACCACGAAGTACTGCTTCAATTCCTCGTTATCGAGCGCGTACCGTTCACGCCGGACGATCTCGGCATAATACGGCCAGTCCCACGGCTGGAGCGTGAAGGTCTCGCCATCCTGACGCGCACGGGCCTGCAGTACGCCGGCCTCACGATCCTGCGTGGCGCGCAGGGCGGGGACCATCTGCGTCATGAAGTTGATCGCGGTTTCCGGGTTCTGGGCGAAGCGATCGTACATCTGCCAGGTGGCATAGTCGGGCGCGCCGAACAGTTCGGCAATGCGCGTGCGCAGGCGAATGATCTCGGCGATATTGGGCAGCGTGTTGTTCGCGCCGCTCTGGTTGCGGGCGATGCTGGCGGCATAGAGCCGTTCGCGCACGGAGCGGTTCTGCAACTGGCCGAGCAGCGGCTGGCTGGTCGTGTTCGACAGGCTGAGCATGTACTTGCCACGTTGTCCGCGCTCGTTGGCAGCGGCGGCTGCAGCGGCGATTTGCCCGTCCGAAAGGCCGGCCAGTTCCTCGCGCGTATTCACCACGATCGCGCCGGCCGCTGCGCCATCGGTGATGTCGGTGCTGATCTCGGCCTGCAGGGCGGAGAGCCGCTCGTTGATCTGGCGAAGCTCGGTCTGCGCGGCCGGGGCTAGCTGCGCGCCTTCGTGGACGAAGTCGGCGTAGGTCGTCTGCAGCAGCATGGTCGCCTCGGGCGTCATGCGCATGGAGCCGCGGTTGTCGTAGACGGATTTCACACGGGCGAAGAGCCGGGGGTTCAGATAAATTGCGCTCGACAGCGCGGCGCGCTGCGGAGCGAGTTCGGCGTCGGCGGCGTTCAGCACGTCATTGGTGTTGGCGCTCACCAGCTGATCGAACGGCGCGGTGGCACGGGAATAGACCTTGCCGGATTCTTCCAGCGCCACGATGGTGTTCTGGAACGTCGGCGGGTTGGGATTGTTGGCGATGGCTTCGATCTCGGCCATCTGGATCTCGATCGCTTCCTCGATCACGCCCTGCCACGAGGTATCGTCGACCAGGTTGAACTGCGGCGCGTGGAAAGGCAGCGGCGACGGTTCGGCAAAGATGCTGGTCGCCGTCGGGATCTGCGGATTGTACGCCATGGGATCGGATACCGCCATATCGCCCTCGGGCATGGTGGTGGTGCAGCCGGCGGCGGCAAAGGCCATCAGCATCGTGGAGGTGAGCAGGGGCAACTTGCGCATACGGACGAGTCTCTCTTGTTCGGATGAATGTAACGGCTTGTTGCAGCTTTCCGTTGCAAGTGAAACCGCTTTGGACGTGATATAGCTGAAAGCGCTGGCGTGAACCTGAACGCGCCGATGCTTCATCGGTTTCAGCGGCCATCGAGGGCGGGGCGACGCTCGCGTGTTGCCACCTTGCTGGCAGCTTCTTCCGCCTCGCGGAAGGCCTGGCTGTTGACGGTTACGAGGCGCGGGCGACCGCCTTGCCGGTCTGCCACCAGCCAGATGGCGCCCAACCTGAAAAACGCGCCTTGGTCCGGTACCACCGTCATGTCGGCAAGCTGCAAGTCCTGCATCATCGCCAGCACGTCAGGCGAGAACACCGCATCGAACCCGGCTTCGACCAGCTCGTCGGCCAACACGTCCCGGCGATTGCCGTCGCTGTCGATGTAGAGCAGGGGGACGCTCAGTTCGCGCATGAGTGCGGCCTTGTCGTTGGCGGCAGCGGCGGCGCGGATCGCCACGAGTGCTTGCTCGAACTCGCTGGCGCTGGTTCCCGTGGCGCAGGAAATGGCTCCACCCTCGACCTCGTCATGCACGACATCGAATTCACGGCGATCGGCTGGCGCATCCTGCGCGTCCCAGATAACCAACAGGCAATCCTGTGCAGCCCTAACCGACGCATCGGGAAGGCCGGCGACGATAGCGTCGCGCTCGCGGGCCGCGCTCGCCTCCACCTCCGCTTGGGATTCCTGGCAACCCGCAAGAGTCGTCAACGCCAGTGCCATGATGGCGAGGCGGGCGGAACGGGCAGAAAGGGCGGGCGTGACTGGACGGGTCATCTGAAGCGGTCAATGGTGCGGCCCGCCTCTGGCTGCAAGAGGGCGGACTGCGGGCAGGGTAGATCAGCTATGCACGCTGCCGGAAACGCTGATGCTGGACGGGCGCGGATCGGCATAGGCGGCGTCCATGAAGATGGACTGGCGCCGCTCGCTGCGAAAGACGAGGCCATTGGCCTTTTCGCCCGCCGCGTGGTGATAACGCAATTCGTCGGCAATCCGGCGGTAGTCGCCCGCTGCGACGGCCTCGTTCAGGCGGGGGCTCTCGGTATCGGAGACGTTGCCCGCCCCCACATTGTAGACAAGATCGACCAGTGCATCGAATTCGTTCTGGTAGAGAACCAGGTCACCCACGAGGTTGCGAACGCCCTTTTCAGCTTCCCGGAGGTCATCCTCCAGCAGCTCGAGCGCACGCTCGTAGGTGATACGGTCCCCGACGTTGAGATTGTCGCGCGGGGTGACGAGGTGGCCGACACCGACGGTGGGGTAGCCGGCGACGTCCCTGTAGACAGTCAGGCGCACACCTTCCTCCTCGGCCAGCGCTTCCTTTATCTGTTGGCTGGCTGACAAGGAGGCGGGGTGGAGACGCACATCGAAGGGGTTGGGAGCGACCGATATGGCGTAACCGGCACGGTCGAGGTCAACCATGCCGGGGCTGGCTACCATTACGGCCGCCGACATGGCGAGGACCGCCTTTCGCTTCTTCATGCGACTTTGTATCGCGCGCGCACGCCGGTCCGTACTGGACTTGCGACGCAACCGCCGGATGAATTCCTGCACCATTTCCACGCGCATGAACTGCAAGGCCGCACCCAGTTCCGTCTGCGCGGGGGTGGGGGGTTTTTTCAACGGGGCAGGGGGGTGGGTCGACCCATCGCGTGGGTCGTAGGCAAGGCTGCCCTTGGCAGCGGCGGATGTCTGGATGGACATGGCAATCCTGTTCTCATTCGGGGCCGCGCTGCCGCACAGTTCATGGCGCGCCTGCCCATATTTCTCATTTTCGTTCGATCGATAAACGGATGGCCACTACGTTGGGGTCCACACTTCGTCCGATGAATCCTTCGTCCTGAACCGCGGGTCTTGACGCCCGGCCATTTCGCGCAACGTGCGCCCCGCTCAGGGAAACGATGCGATTGCTTCGTATCGCGCGCCCGCGCGGGTGAGATGACTTTCGAAAAGCGAAAATCCCGAAACGGGCCAGGGTCCTTGCGCAAGTGCGCCATTCGCGGCCAGCCAGTCGCCGATCGGGGCGCTGGCGCGGTTCAGTCTCGCCAAGGTGACATGAGGGACGAACCGCCGCGTTTCGGCAGCAAGGCCTGCGCGGCGGCAGGCCATCTCCACCGACTGTTGAAGGCCGCCAAGGGCGGCCGACTGAGAGACACTCGCCCAGATCGCCCGTGCGCGGCCGCGTTGCTCGAAATGGCTGACGCCCGCGATTGCCAGGGCAAAGGGGCGGAATGGAACGGTTTCCAGCGCGGTTATCACGTCGGCCAATTGGTGGCGGTCGACCTCACCGATGAACCGCAGCGTCACGTGGAGATCGTCGGCATCCTGCCAGCGCGCACCCGGCAATCCCTCCATCGTGTCGAGCAAGGCTTCGCAGACGGGCTCCGGCAAGGGCAGGGCGACAAAGATGCGGCGCGCGGACATGCATTGCACCTTTATGGCAGTGCGGCACGACAGGAAAGGCCGACCCCCTTTGTCGAGGGCCGGCCTTCCCGGGTAGACAATAATCGCGGTGGGATCAGAAACCGAAGCCGGCGCCCACCGAGAAGCCACCGTGGCCGTTGGTGTCGAGTGTGCCACCCGCCTTCATCACGCCGCGGCCGTCGTTGAAGGTGGTCGACACGCCGATCGCAAAGGCCGTCTCGCCGCGGAAGTGGCCGACCCCGCCGCCGACCATCGACTGGCCCGCCTCCATCGTCTGCGGGATGCCGGCGACAGCCATCGCCGCGGCCGTTCCGGCAAAGGCATCGTCACGCAGTTCGGCAAGGTCGAAGCTGAGCGAGTCCATGCCTGCATCGAGGAGCGCGAAGCGTTCGTCGGTATAGCTGACGGCGTCGGCCAGAACCGCGCTGAGCCCGTTGTTGAGCTGCGCCACGTTCACCGCGTCGTTCGCCAGCGTGCCGGCGGCGACATTGTGCAGCCGTACCGGTTCGGCGACGTTAGCGCCCACCAGGGTCACGTCCTGCGTCACCGTGCCGCCGTTGGCCTGAGTGGGCGTGCCCGCATTCGAATACTGCACCGCAGCGCGCGGGCTGTTGGCGAAGCTGGTGTTGAGCACGGCGATGTCGGCTGTGTTACGATCGATGTCGGTGCGGTTGGTGGCAACCTGCGCATTGGTCGCTGCCAGTTGGCCGCCGTTCACCGCGTCGGTGGAATCCGCCGCCAGGTTGCCCGCCGCCACGTTGGTGACCCGCACCGGTGCCGTGGTGGCTCCGGCAAAGGCCGCGGTGTTGGTCGGCACGGTGCTGGGCGTGGTGCCATCGGTGTCGGAGACATAGTTCACCGGCACGTTGTCCACCTGCGCCTGCACCTGCGTGATCAGCGTGGTGTTGGCGTTTACCTGCTGCCCGATCGAGACGATGCTGGTGGAGTTGTTCGTGACCCGCTGGTCGATCGTGGTGATCGCCCCTTCATTGATGGTGGTGCGGGTGTCGAGATTGGCGATGTCACCTTCGTTAACCGTCACGCGGCCGTCCAGATTGGCGATGTCACCCTCGTTCACAGTCACCCGGCCGTCGAGGTTGGTGATGTCACCTTCGTTGACCGTCACCCGGCCATCGAGGCTGGCAATGTCACCCTCGTTCACGGTGACGCGGCCGTCGAGATTGGCGATATCGCCCTCGTTCACGGTCACGCGGCCATCGAGGTTGGCGATATCGCCCTCGTTCACGGTTACGCGGCCGTCGAGGTTGGCGATATCACCTTCATTCACGGTTACGCGGCCGTCGAGGTTGGCGATGTCACCCTCGTTCACGGTCACGCGCGCGTCCAGATTGGTGATGTCGGTCTGCACCCCGGCGATCCCGGTGGAGAGGTTGGCGATGGCGGTGGTGTTGGCCGCGATGTTGGTCTCGTTGACCGAAACGCGGCCGTCCAGCGCGGCAACGGCTTCGTTGGTGGCGAACAGCTGCGAGCCGTTGACCGCATCGGTCGACGTGGCGGAAAGCTGTCCGACAGCGACGTTGCTCACGGTGGTGCCGCCCGCGCCATCCAGCGTAATGCTGGTGTGAGAGGGATCGTCGTACATCACGGCCATGTCCTGCAGGGTGGCGATGTCGCCCGTGTTGACCGCAACGTCCGCCTGAACAGCAGCAATGGCGCCGGTGTTGGTGGCAACCTGCCCCTGGACTGCGGCGATCGCACCGGTATTGACGGCAACGTCCGCCTGCACCGCGGCAATGGCGCCTGTGTTGGTCGCGACCTGGCCCTGGATCGTGCCGATAGCCCCGGTGTTGGTCGCAACCTGGCCCTGCAGGGTTCCGACGTCGGATTGCAGGCCCGCGATGGCGCCGGTGTTCACGCCCACCTGCCCTTGGAGCGTGACAAGATCGGTCTGCAGATCGCCCACATCGACCTGCAAGGCACCGACGTCCGTCTGCAAATCGCCCACATCGGTCTGCAGGGTGCCGATGGCGGCGGTGTTCGTGGCGACATTGGCATTGGTAGCGGCAAGCTGCGAGCCATTGACAGCATCGGTGGAGCCAGTTGCGACCGTACCATCGGCCAGGTTGGTGATGAGCGTGCCGCCCGCACCCGCCAGCGTGATGCTCGTCTGCGTCGCATCGTCATACTGCACGGCGTTGGCGACGCTCGCGTTGACGCTGTCGATGGCGGCCTGCACCTGGCCTACGGTCGCGGCATCGGTGGCCGCGGTGCCGGGGGCGACGTTGGTGACCTGGCGCAAGGCACCCGCCGCACCGACCGATACGCTCCCCACGCTGTCGAACGTGCCGGGCAGGAACGCCGCGGTGTAACCGGTCAGCGCCCCCCGGTCCGCTACGCTGCCAGCGCCCAGCGCAACGCTGTTCGCCACCGTTACCCGCGCATTGGTGCCCAGTGCGACTGCGCCGAACGCCCCGGGATCGGTGATCGCACCGTTGCCAAAGGCAATCGCGTCAAGCTCCGCCGCAGTGGCGACGGTGCCGTTGCCAAGGCCCGTGATCTGATTGCCGCCGATGGCAAGGCCCGCGGGCGTGTTCAACGTGTAACCGTCCGCGGAAATGTTGCAGTCGCCGGGGGAGACGATGTTGCCATCGCGGTCGAGCACCTGCAGCGAGATCGGATCGCCCGCGGCGAGGGCCGCAGTCGTATCGTCCACGCCCAGGTCGACGTCAGGGATGGAAAGCAGCGGCAGCAACCCGAGGCTGACGGTCAGCAGGTCATCGTAGAGCGTTTCCAGGCCAGCGGCAGTCGGTACGACCGTGGTCTCGAGGATGTCGCGCAGCGCGCTCTGTTCCAGCGAGATACCGGTGCAGACGTCGACCACGGACTGCAATGCCTGCGCCTGGGCCTGCGACTGAATCCCCGGGGCTGTCAGCGCACTGGTGGCGACCGCGGCGAGCGCGGCAGCCCGCAGCGAGATGTTGCGTACGAAGTTCTTCGAGTCATAAGTCATGTCGTATTCCCTTCAGTTCAACAAAGCCAGCTTCTTCACTTCCAATACTTCCGCAAAGCATCCTGCGCCTGCCGAAGGGCTACGCCCTGGCATTTGAATCCTCGCCGCAGGTTTCGATATTTGCGGTTGAGCGCCAAGTAATCGCAGGTCAGCTTCTCGATGCGATAAAGCGCAGTTGTATCGGGGCAGGCGCCGTCGTCCTGGCAATCGTTGTCCAGGACCAGAAAAACTGTCGGCCACGCGTCGTAATACCGCAGGCGCAGACCCAGCCATTGATCGTGAAAGACAGCCTTCGATCCGGTAGGAGAGGCACGGAGTGCAGCGATCAGTTCACCGGACCACTGCAGCCGGCGGCACGGCGGGTGCTGTCCCGGCGTGGCGGTTTCGAGAATTTCGAAAGTCTTTTCGTCGATACAGACAATCGCTGCACAGCTGGAATTGTAAGCCGATCGAATGAGGCAAAGAAGATTTGCCCAAAATTCGACTTTCGCGTCCACCGCAAAAGACGTTCGGCCTGCAATCCCTGGCTCAGGATCACTGGAATAGTAACGTATGTCGCTATTCATCGCCTTGTTCTCCGATCCGGTCTCATGCCGGTATCGAATGCTAGGCTTGGTCAGTTACGCGATGGAATATGGGAATTTTTCGGAAATTGTCCTTGAACCGGCATTTCTACGGTATGGTGTTAAGAGTTTTTAAACCCTGTTTCTTGGCATCAGGACGTGCCGGTTGACGCATAGAGTACGAGGGCGCTGGCGAAGTTGATCACACCCAACTTCTTGATAATGTTCGAGCGGTGCATTTCCACCGTGCGCACGCTCAGCCCCAGCGTGTGAGCCACTTCCTTGCTCGATTGCCCTTGCGCAGAGGCCTTCAGAACATCGATCTCGCGGTCGGTCAGTCCCTTGAGCACACGATTGTGCTCGCCGGACACCCAGGCTGCATGTTGTTCTTCGCAAAGGGCTAGTTCCGCCCGCACCACCGCATCGAGAAGCTCGGCCCGGCGGATCGGCTTCTCCAGGAAATCGATTGCCCCTTCGCGCATAGAGGCCACGGCATCGCTGATATCGCAGTCACCCGCCACCATGATGACCTTGTGGCTGACATTACAGTCGCGCTTGATCTGCCGCTGCAGTTCAAGCCCGTCGAGATCGGGAAGGCAGATGTCGATGATGACAATTCCAGCGGGAAGCTTGGCGCATACGGCCAGAAAGCTGGTACCATTATCGAATATACGACGCTCTGAGCGCCGGCTCGAGACTATTTGAAGGACACGTTCCCTGTCCTCTTCGTCGTATTCGACGACGTAGATGTGCAAGATTTTCCCCCGTCTAAATTCCTGGGACAGTGAGGTTTTACGAATCTGCTAGGAATATTAATGCATATCAACCGGTGTGGTTTCAACCACCGTATAAACACGGTATTTCGTATAAAGATTGCGTAAAGAACCGCCTGCGCGAAACGATCCGCGGTTATTGGGACGGTCTGCGAACCCTGTCGGACCAGTGATGCCAGCCGTGTTTGCAACCAGATCGTCGACGACATTTGCTGGCCCATCCCAATCGCGCCATACCAGAATGCATTGGCGGGATGGCTTGACCTCATCGAACGTTTCGGGAACAGCGGGCATCCGATGATACCGCACGATCGGCTTTGCCCGGCTGCACTGGAATAGCTTCCCTCAAGCCCCCACTTGGACCGCCATGGCTCTCAACAACATCACCGTAAAGGGTGCCCGCGAGCATAATCTCAAGGGCATCGACATCACTCTGCCGCGCGATGCGCTGATCGTGATCACCGGTCTTTCGGGCAGCGGCAAGAGCTCGCTGGCCTTCGACACGATCTATGCCGAGGGGCAGCGGCGCTATGTCGAGAGCCTGAGCGCCTACGCGCGCCAGTTTCTCGAAATGATGCAGAAGCCCGATGTGGAGCACATCGACGGCCTCAGCCCCGCCATCAGCATCGAGCAGAAGACGACAAGCCGCAACCCGCGTTCGACCGTGGCGACCGTCACCGAGATCTACGACTACATGCGCCTGCTATGGGCGCGGGTCGGCGTGCCCTATTCGCCCGCCACCGGCCTGCCGATCGAAGCGCAGACCGTCTCCAACATGGTCGACCGCGTGATGGCCCTGCCCGAGGGCACGCGCGCCTACCTGCTCGCCCCGGCGGTGCGCGGGCGCAAGGGGGAATACCGGCGCGAGCTCGCCGAATGGCAGAAGGCCGGCTACACCCGCGTGCGCGTGGACGGCGAGTTCTACGACATCGAGGATGCGCCCGCGCTCGACAAGAAGTTCAAGCACGACATCGAGGTGGTGGTCGACCGTATCGCCGTGCGTGAAGGCATGGAAACGCGGCTGGCCGACAGTTTCGAGCAGGCGCTGAAGCTGGCCGAGGGGCTTGTCTATCTCGATCTGGCCGATGGCGTCGTCCCCGGACGCGAGGACGAGGGCGCATCGGGCGGCGCCATGAAGGGGGCGGGGCTGCCGGCCAATCGCATCGTGTTTTCCGAAAAGTTCGCCTGCCCGGTCAGCGGTTTCACCATCGAGGAAGTCGAACCGCGGCTGTTCTCGTTCAACGCGCCGCAGGGTGCCTGTTCCACTTGCGATGGCATCGGCGAAAAGCAATTGTTCGACCCGCAGCTGGTAGTGCCGAACGAGGACCTGACGCTCAAGAAGGGCGCCGTGGTGCCCTGGGCCAAGTCCAACCCGCCTTCGCCCTATTACATGCAGGTGCTGGGCAGCCTGGCGAAGGAATACGGGTTCAGCATCGATACCCGCTGGGCCGACCTGACGCCCGAGCAGCAGGAGGTGATCCTCCACGGCACCAGGGGCCGCCGCGTTCCGCTGACCTTCAAGGACGGGCGCAAGCAGTATACCGTCAACAAGCCTTTCGAGGGCGTGATCGGCAACCTCAACCGCCGGATGGCGCAGACCGAGAGCGCCTGGATGCAGGAGGAGCTGTCGAAGTTCCAGACCGCCCAGCCGTGCGAAACCTGTGGCGGCAAGCGACTGAATGAAAAGGCGTTGGCGGTGAAGGTCGGCCAAGGCACCGGCGCCACCGATATCGCCACGCCCACCAAGATGAGCGTTTCGGCGGCGAAGGACTGGTTCCTCGCCCTGCCGGACCAGCTGACCGACACGCAGAACCAGATCGCCCGCGCCATCCTGAAGGAAATCAACGAGCGGTTGGGCTTCCTCGACAACGTCGGGCTCGACTACCTCAACCTTGACCGCACCAGCGGCACCCTGTCGGGCGGCGAGAGCCAGCGCATCCGCCTCGCCAGCCAGATCGGCAGCGGGCTATCGGGCGTGCTCTACGTGCTGGACGAGCCCAGCATCGGCCTGCACCAGCGTGACAACGACCGGCTGCTGGAGACGTTGAAGCGGCTACGCGACCTCGGCAACACGGTGATCGTGGTCGAACATGACGAGGACGCCATTCGCACCGCCGACCACATCGTCGACCTTGGCCCCGGCGCGGGCGTGCATGGGGGCGAAGTGGTGGCGCAGGGTACGCTCAAGCAGATCCTCAAGAGCAAGAAGTCCCTCACCGCCGCCTACCTCACCGGCCGCCGCGAGATCGCGGTGCCGAAGGAGCGCCGCAAGGGCAACGGCCGCAAGCTGACCGTGCACAACGCGCGGGCGAACAACCTCAAGGGCGTCACCGCGTCCATCCCGCTCGGCACCTTTACCTGCATCACCGGCGTTTCCGGATCGGGCAAGTCGAGCTTTACCATCGACACGCTCTACGCCTCCGCCGCGCGCACGCTGAACGGCGCGCGGGTGGTGGCGGGCGCGCACGACAAGGTGACCGGCCTCGAATATTGCGACAAGGTGATCGAGATCGACCAGTCGCCCATCGGCCGCACCCCGCGATCGAACCCGGCCACCTATACCGGCGCCTTCACCCAGATCCGCGACTGGTTCGCCGGCCTCCCCGAGAGCCAGGAGCGCGGCTACAAGCCCGGGCGGTTCAGCTTCAACGTCAAGGGCGGCCGGTGCGAGGCGTGCCAGGGCGACGGCCTGATCAAGATCGAGATGCACTTCCTCCCCGACGTCTACGTCACCTGCGAGGAATGCCACGGCAAGCGCTACAACCGCGAGACGCTGGAGGTGAAGTTCAAGGGCCACTCCATCGCCGACGTGCTCGACATGACGATCGAGGACGCGGAAGGCTTCTTCAAGGCCGTTCCCCCGATCCGCGACAAGATGCACATGCTGAACGAGGTGGGCCTGGGCTACGTCAAGGTCGGCCAGCAGGCGACGACGCTGTCGGGGGGCGAGGCACAGCGCGTTAAGCTCGCCAAGGAACTCAGCCGCCGCAGCACCGGGCAGACGCTGTACATACTCGACGAGCCGACCACCGGCCTGCACTTCGAAGACGTGCGCAAGCTGCTCGAGGTGCTGCAACGGTTGGTGGATCAGGGCAACAGCGTGGTGGTGATCGAGCACAACCTCGACGTGATCAAGACCGCGGACTGGGTGCTGGACCTTGGGCCGGACGGCGGCGTGCGCGGCGGGGAGATCGTGGCGGAGGGGACGCCTGAGGCCATTGCGAAAGCGAAGGGAAGTTATACTGGGCACTATCTCAAGGGGTTGCTTGGGTGAGTTAACGAAAGCGACTAGGGCACGGCGAGAGCGCGGAATTGCAAGACGTGCTAGTGCTATTTCAGTAACAGCAATTTATTAGGAGGCATGGCGGGACGCTTATGGCTGAGCAAAGCTACCAATTGGAGGTCAAACCTGACTTCATTGCTCGGCAAAGCAGAAGCAGCGTTGAAACTGGCATTGCAGAGTTGATTTGGAATGCCCTCGATGCCGACGCGCAATCAGTGAATGTAGAAGTCACCTTTGGTGTCCTCGGAAATGCCGAAGTCGTGAGAGTGCGAGACGACGGGTCCGGAATTCTCTACTCCGAAGCCCCTGCCCTTTTTAAGAGCTTGGGCGGATCGTGGAAGGGGGGAGGCAAGCTAACTCGCAGAAGGCGTCGCGAGCTTCACGGGAAAGAAGGGCGAGGGCGCTTCCGCGCACTGTCGATTGGCTCAGACATTCTGTGGGAGACCGTATTCGAAGAAAACGGGAAGCGCAGGAAATTCAAAATCCGTCTCAGTGAAGAGCAGCCGGACAAAGTCAGAATATCTGATCCTGAGGATACCGACTCTCCAACCGGAACAAAGGTAACCATTCGCAATCTTAAGAAAAATATTGAACGAATTTCGTCGCAAGATTCGCTCGAATACCTCTCTCAAGTTTTTGCAGTATATCTGATGGCGTACCGAGATGCCAAAGTCGAAGTTTGCGGCAACGACCTGGATCCCATGGTCGCAATGGCTTCTGATAGTAGCTATGAATTGTCGGCAATTAACGACGGAGATGCCACGTATGCGTGCAGTCTAAGAATTATTGAATGGTCGACCAAAACACGCAGGCTCCTTTTTTTGGCAAACGAAAAGGGCTTTCCAGTTCTACAGCTTGATGGAAAAATTCACGCTGATTCTGGCGATTTTTCGGCGTACCTTCAATCTGATTTCTTCCCAACGGTCGTTGACTCCGCTGACGTTATCTCGGCTTCAGATCGCTCTGAGGTCAAGCAGGCAATTGACGATGCAAGGCAGCAAATAAAAGCCCATTTTCGTGAAAAAGGGAAACAATTTGGGCGCGACTTGGTAGAGTTGTGGAAGGCCCAGAAAGTATATCCATTCGAAGGAGAAGCTAAGGACAGTATTGAGCGCGCGGAACGGCAAATGTTCGAGACTGTAGCTGTGGCCGTTAGCCATTCCGTTCCAGAGTTTGAGGACAGTCCGGCGCAGGCGAAAGCTCTGCACTTAAACCTGCTTAAGCATGCAATTGAACGGAGTCCGGAAGAACTTCAACGGATTTTGAACGAGGTTCTGAAGCTACCGAAGAAAAAGCAGGCCGAACTCGCCGAACTTTTGGATCATTCGGAACTTTCAGACATCATAAGTGCAGCAGCAGTAGTCGGTGGAAGAGTGAAGTTCTTGACTGGGTTGCGTTCAATACTTTTCGATCCCGACCTAAGAAGAACTGTGAAAGAGAGGTCTCAACTTCATAAGATCTTGGAGGGGAACACATGGGTCTTTGGCGAACGATACAATCTTTGGGCCAGTGATAAAGAACTAACCAATGTGCTTAAGGCGTGTGTTGACCGCCTTGGAGATGATTGTGTTGTCGACGAGCGCGTGACAGTTTTAGATAAGGCGCG
Organism: Aurantiacibacter arachoides; assembly: GCF_009827335.1. GTDB lineage: Bacteria > Pseudomonadota > Alphaproteobacteria > Sphingomonadales > Sphingomonadaceae > Alteraurantiacibacter > Alteraurantiacibacter arachoides. Next base: position 799,496 of record NZ_WTYH01000001.1, read on the forward strand.
CGGCATCGTCGATCTTGTACTTGGCCGTACAAACAAGGCGGGTGCGGCAGACGAATATGACAATTTGGTCGTGGAACTAAAGGCGCCTAAGGTGACGCTTAATTCTGAACACGTCGTCCAAATTGAGAAATATGCGGACGCGGTAGCTCGCGACCAAAGATTCCATCGAGTAATGGGCGTAAGGTGGCACTTTTGGCTCATTGCTGATGAATATGATCAGTATGTGGAAAGTCGGATATCTGGCGGACCAAATCCACGACTTCGTCTCATTCGGAATGATGATCGAGTTAGGATAGGGATCAAGACATGGGGCGAAGTGCTTGATGACAACTTTGCGCGCTTATCCTTCGTCCAGGAGCGGCTGCGATTCGAGGCAACAGAACAAGAAGCACTCGCGTCAATTCAATTTGATTATCAGGACATTTTGCAAGGACTGACGCTTCCCGATAATTGGTTGGAGGAGAAGGGTAATGATGAGGGTCCTGCGGGACTTTTGCCGCCACCTTAGTCCCCTTCCCTACACCGCCACACCTGTGCCTCCCTGCTCGGTTCACCACGAACCAGCGCAAGGATGCACACCCATGACCGACCAGCCGCCCTACGACCGCTTCACCCTGCCGGGTGCCATTCCCGATCATGCCGCGCCCGTTTCGCAAACGCCCACGGACGAGGAGCGGGCGCGGGGGTATGTCTTGCGGGGCTCGGCGGGGCGGGGGTGGGCTGCGGCGGGGGCGGAGCGGCTTCAGGCCGGCAGCCCGAAGCCTGGGGGCGTCGGGCTGCCGGCCGCACTTGTTCGGCAGGAGACGGCGGAGGAGAAGCTCGCGCGGGTGCTGGCCGAGCATGGCCTGTGCCTCAAGGGCGATCCGGAGGAGGACGAGTTTGGTTGGGAGGTCTCTGCGGATGGTGGGGCCGCGGATGCCTACTCCGCTGCGACTGGCGCCCGCGATGCGGACGCAAATCTCGCTCCCCTCCCGCAGGCGGGGACTGGCAGAGGGGGCGAAGCCACAGCGGCCGGGGGAGGGCCTGTCCCGCACCCGTCCCCCGACCCCGCGCCCATAGCCCGCAGCGCCTCGGGCCAGCCGGTGGCGATGGGCCCGGCCGAGATGGCGACCTTTCTCGAGCATCTGCAAATCCATGGCAACGTGCGCACCGCGGCGGCGCAGGCGCGGGTGTCGCGGCAGGCGGCCTATTCGGCCCGCAACCGCGAGCCGGGGTTCGCGCGGGCCTGGGACGCGTGTTTCGTCGCCGCGCGCGCCGTGGCCGAGGCGACGCTGGCCGAGCGGGCGATCGAGGGGGTGGAGGAGGTGCTCTACCACCGGGGCGAGGAATACGCGCGCCGCCGCCGCTACGATGCGCGGCTGTTGCTCGCCCACCTCGCGCGGCTCGACAAGGCGGCCGAGCGGCTGGACGTGGCGGCCACGCTCCCGCTGCTCGCCGCCCAGATTGCCGCGCTGCGCTCCGGCGAGGAGCCCGGGCATGCGCTGCCCGCCAGGATCGATCCCGACCGCCTCGTCGAGGCGCAGGACGAGATGGAATACCTCACCGATCCGCGCGGCGTGGAGCCGCCCGAAGATTACCTTTAGGACAGTGTGACACCTGTAACACCTTGCGCCGACCGTGTCGGTGGCTCAGCGGTGCGTGCGCGGGTAACCGCTGGCGTGCAATGTCGCGGGGCGGTCAGCCGTCAGTCCCGGCCCGGCCTTGCTCAGTCGAGCAGCGCCAGCTCCACCGAACCGTGGCCGGCGCGCACGATGCCGACCTGTTCGGCGGCGGCGCGGCTCAGATCGATCGTCCGGCCACCGGAGAACGGGCCGCGATCGTTGATGCGCACCACGACGGAATTGCCGTTGCGCGGATTGGTCACGCGCACGCGGCTGCCGAAGGGCAGGGTGCGATGGGCGGCCGTCAGTTCGCGATTGCTGAAGGTCTCACCACTGGCAGTGCGCTGGCCGTTGAAGCGGTCCGCGTAGTAGGACGCGACACCGCTGCCAAGCGGGGCACCCGTGTCGACCGCGGGCTCGATCGTGGCAATGTCGACGGCATGGGTTGGCAGGTCAGGCTCCACCGGAGCGTCGAAAGCGTCAAAGGCCTCTTCGAATTCGGCCTCTGCGCTCGGCACGAAGACCGGGCCGGCGGCGGCAACCGTACCGACAGTTGCCGCAGCAGTTGGTGCGAGCACGACATCATCCTCGGCGTGACCCGTTCCGGCGCCTGCAACAAGGGCGATGCCGGCAAGGCACGCCAGGATGCGCGGCGACGTTCGACTGAGAGTTGCTTTTCCGTCCATGCGGCGGCCGATACCCCGCAATCGTTAGCGGTTCCAAACCAGGGAGTCGGTTCGTCGCTCTGTCCGCTCGACTGGGCGCGCGATTGGGGCGGTAATGCGGCGAGTTGCCTTCTTCGTATTGCATCAGTCAGTGGTTTTTCGGCGCTTATCGGGGAGCGAATCGGTGCTTGTCGTCCTGATGCGACTGCGAAACGCAGTAATGGGTGGCGAGTGGTGAGGGTTAAAAGAGAAATGGGGCCGGTATCGCTACCGACCCCACTCTCACCGACGGTGGGCCTCCTGAGAGACACTTATCGCCTGGCGTGTCACCGATCTGGTCGTGGCCCGAGGGCCCGGTTCCGTCTCGGCTATGTCGCCCGGCGCTCGCGCCGGTGCCGGAGCAGGTCTTCCAACCAGCGAGTGCCCGAGGGCCCTCAGCTCTGTCATCCGTCCAGTCCGAGACCGGTTTGGCCACCCGGTGCCTCAAGCGTCCCCTTCCACACCGAAGTGTCTCCAGGTCCTCGGCACCAAATGCTTCATCCGGCCTTTCCGATGGCGAAAATTCCTGGCTTCGACGGTCGGCTTGGTTGGCATTCTCCGAAGAGGTTGCCGATCCGCGCTTTCCTCCACCATGACTTTGCCGTCATCGCGTCTCCGACCTTGGCGTCCTCCCTGTGTCCGGACCGGCAGGCGATCCTTCGTGGCGGGGACGTTTCCGTCTTCGATGTCTGGAGAATGCGCCTAGCCATCGAGTCGGGCAAGTGCGCGAGCGTCGACTCATCCACTTTTGGCCGGAATGCCAGTGGACAAGCATGGATAAGTCAACGGCTCGGCGTTTCAGCCGAAACCATCCCCGGATTTTGCGAAAACTCAGCGGTCGCGCTTACCCAGCAGGCGCAGGCGCAGGGCGTTGAGCTTGATGAAACCGGCCGCGTCCTTCTGGTCGTAGGCACCGGCATCGTCCTCGAAGGTGACGTGCGCCTCCGAATAGAGCGAATTGACCGACCTGCGGCCCACCACCATGGCATTGCCCTTGTAGAGCTTCAGCCGCACCGTGCCGGACACCTTTTCCTGGCTGAGGTCGATGGCTGCCTGCAACATCTCGCGTTCCGGGCTGAACCAGAAGCCGTTATAAATAAGCTCTGCATACTTGGGCATCAGCTCGTCCTTCAGATGCGCCGCGCCGCGATCCAGCGTGATCTGCTCGATGCCGCGATGGGCACGGGCGTAGATCTCGCCGCCGGGAGTCTCGTACATGCCGCGGCTCTTCATGCCGACGAAGCGGTTCTCGACGAGGTCGAGGCGGCCGATGCCGTGCCTGCGGCCCAGATCGTTCAGGGCCGCCAGCAGGCTCGCCGGGCTCATCGCCTCGCCGTTCAGCGCCGTGCCGTCGCCGCGCTCGAAATCGATCGTGATGTATTCTGGCGTGTCGGGTGCGTCTTCCGGGTGATCCGTGCGCGAGAACACGTAGTCGGGCGTCTCCTCCCACGGGTCTTCCAGCACCTTGCCTTCGGACGAGGTATGCAGGAGATTGGCGTCGGTCGAGAACGGGCTTTCGCCGCGCTTGTCGCGGGGCACCTGGATCTGGTGCTTCTCGGCCCAGTCGACCAGCGCGGTGCGGCTGGTGAGGTCCCACTCGCGCCAAGGGGCGATCACCTTGATGTCGGGGTCCAAGGCGTAGGCCGACAGTTCGAAGCGGACCTGGTCGTTGCCCTTGCCGGTGGCGCCGTGGGCAATCGCATCGGCGCCGGTTTCGTGCGCGATCTCGACCAGCCGCTTGGAGATCAGCGGGCGGGCGATGGACGTGCCGAGCAGATAGTCGCCTTCATACCGGGCGTTGGCGCGCATCATCGGAAAGACGAAGTCGCGAACAAACTCCTCGCGCAGGTCCTCGATGAAGATGTGTTCGTCCGCGATGCCCATGGCCCGGGCCTTGGTCCGCGCCGGTTCGATCTCCTCGCCCTGGCCCAGGTCGGCGGTGAAAGTGACCACCTCGAGCCCGCGCTCCGTCATCAGCCACTTGGCGATGACGCTGGTGTCGAGGCCGCCGGAGTAGGCGAGGACCACTTTCTTGATGTCGGACATGCGCGCTTCCTTCAAACTTCAGCGGCCGCGCCTAGCAGCGGCCTATCCCGCTCGCAATGCGTCGGAGCGATCAGGCAATCTCGGCCGCGCCCAGCTGCGGATTGCGCCGGGTGATGTAGTTCAGCCAGGCCTTCGGGCGGCGGACATACTCGCTTGGCACATCGGATCGCAGGCCCACCAATTGCGCCATCCGGCTGACGAAGTGGATGCAGTTGCGCTCGTCAAGGTCGTAATAGCGGCCGGGGTAATCGCGCCAGGCGATCACCTCGGCCCGCAGCCGTCGGTAGGTCTGATCGTTCACGGTGACAGTGAAGTGGCGGTTCGTCTGGGCGATGGAATTGGCGGTTTCCGTCAGGATCATGTGCTGGGCCGGACCCTGGGTGATCGCCTCGGCGCTGTTGCGGGCGGAAAAACCATAGTTCTCGTTGACGCGCGTGCCGTTGGCCAGCGTCCCGTCGAGGACGATGAAGGTATGCGGGTAACGGCCCCACAATACCGATCCGTTGAAGGAGTGAAAACTCACCTGCACATCCGCCAGTGCGGGCGTGGCAAAGCCAAATGATCCCAGCATGAGGAGCAGGGCGGCGACGAATTTGCGGAGCGGCGAGATGGTCATGACTTCAGGCTTGCGTCCCTTGGGGTGATGGTGGCTCCACGTCGCGGAGCAGGCGCGGAAGATAAACCGCCAGCAGCCCGGCGCGCAACAGGTAGCTGGCCAGCAGCGCGGTCCAGACACCCCAGTTTCCGAAGGGTCGCAGTGCCAGGTCGAGCGCGATATACAGCAAGGTGGCGATGAATGCGGCATTGCGCAGGGCGCGGCCACGTGTCGCGCCGATGAAGATGCCGTCCAGCATCCAGCTTGGCATGCCGATCAGCGGGACCAGCGCCGCAAAGGGCAGGAAGGTGCGGGCGATGGTGCGCACTTCCTCGTCCGTCGTCAGCAGTTCGATGACCGGGCTGCCAGCCAGCAGGAAGAGCGCGGAAAACGTCACCCCGCTGAGCAAGGCAAATTCGGCGGTGAGGCGGATCGCCCGCAGCAGCCGTGCCCGGTCACGCGCGCCCAGCGCCGCGCCCACGCGCTCCTCCGCGGTAAAGGCAAAGGCATCTAGGATGAAGGCCGCGACGTTGACGAATTGCATCAGCACGTGGTTTGCCGCCAGCGCCGCCGCCCCCTGCCGCGCCCCGGCATTGGCGAACCAGGCGAACAGGATGAGCAGTGCGACAGTGCGGATCATGATATCGCGGTTGACGGCGAACAGGCGGGCCAGCCTGCCGCGATCGAGCAGCAGGGCGCGCGGCACCCGGCGGGCGATGGTCACGATATTTGCGCCCGCCACGTGCGGCACCACCCCCAGCGCCGTGGCAAGCGCGAACCACTCGGCCAGCGCCGTGCCGAGCCCCACGCCATAGGCGCCTAGATCGAGCCCCCACACGAACCACAGATCCAGCGCGACGTTGGCAACGTTCATCGCCAGTTGCAGGACCAGCGCAGCGCGCGTGCGACCGAGCCCTAACAGCCAGCCGTTCACGGCGAACACGGCAAGCGCGGCCGGCGCGCCGTAGAAGCGCCCGCCCATGTAGGCGTTCGCATCGCCCGTCACCGTCTCGGACCCGGACATGACGGCAAGGGCGCCCTGGGCGATCGGCGCGCTCAGCAACCAGATCAGCGCGCCCAGCGCCAGCCCGATGCCGAGCGCGCGCAGCAGCAGCGCCTCCACCTCGGCGCGCTCGCCAGTGCCCTCGGCTTGAGCCGTCAACCCCGTCATGCCCATGCGCAGGAAGCCGAAGCTCCAGAACACCAGGGTGATGACGGTCGCCCCCAGCGCGACACCCGCCAATGCCGCAGCGTCGCCGGTCCGCCCGATCACGGCAGTGTCCACGACACCGACCAGCGGCACCGATGCCTGCCCCAGCATGATCGGCCAGGCTTGCGCGAAGACGGCGCGGCGGGAGAGGGGAGGGGTCACGAAGCCACGCCTTCTCCATCAACATCCATGCCTGCCGTTACAGCGAGACAGACCAAAGCCTAGCGCGGGGTCGGCTCGGTATTGCAGGCACCCAGCAATTCGCTCCCGACACGTTTCGCCACAAGGAAGCCGTCCTGCGTGATGTTCGGGCCGCGCGACAGTTCATCTAGAAAATCAGCGTCAGTCGCGAGGTTTGCCAGTATCCCCCGTTGTCGGGGATCGTATACGATCCGTACAAGGCCGCGCCGCTGCTCGAAAAAGTACAATTCATTATTGCGTCCGGTCGTCCGTCCAATCTGTAGAACAGCGTCATACAGATGGCGGCGCTCGGTCATTTCGCTGACCACGGACGTTTCTATCTCGCCAACTTGCCATTGGTCACCAACGCCGGAAAATTGGCAATTCGTCGGCCAGGTAACCGTGAAAGGCTCGCTTGCAATGCAATTCATGGTCTCGGTTGAACAGTTGCGAACTGCTTCAGGGCTGCGGAGGCGGCCATCGGAATAGACCCGACCATCTTGCAACTCGAAGAACACATGCGGGAGGAATGGAACGCGGCCCGTCGTGTCATCCTGCGCCTGAACTGGCACGGTGGCGACGACCAGCGCGCACAGCAGGAAGGCGGCCCTTGCGATCATCTATTCCGCCGCCTGTTTCAGCGCCGGGTCGAGGTGCCAGCGCGGCGGTTCCTCCAGTCCGCGCAGGCGTTCGCTTTCCTCGTACATGAAGTCGCGCGTCATCGGCAGGGCAGTGCGATCCTTCACGTAGAGGAGCTGGTGGTTGACGAGACTGCCGTTGCGGAAGCTCTGTTCCGCGCCAGCCAGGTAGAACAGCCACATGCGGTAGAATTCCTCGTCGTACATGGCGACGATCTCTTGCCTGTGCATGACGGTGCGCCTGTACCATTCTTCCAGGGTGTGGCTGTAATGGAAGCGCATGGCCTCGAAATCCATGACTTGCCAGCCGTACTGCTCGCTGACGGTGACGAGTTCGGACAGGGCGGGGATGTAGCCGCCGGGGAAGATGTACTTGCGGGTAAAGGCATCGGTGAAGCCCGGAGGGCCCGCCCGCCCGCAGCAATGGCTGAACATCACGCCATCGTTCTTCAGCAGGCGCGCGGTGTGCTCGAAGAAATGCGGGTAGTGCGGGGTGCCCACGTGTTCCAGCAGGCCGACGCTGGTAATGCGGTCGAACTGGCCGGTCACGTCGCGATAGTCCATCAGCGCGAACCTGACCTTGTCGGAGACACCCGCCTCGGCCGCGCGTTCCTTGCAAAAGGCGATCTGGTCGGGCGCCAGGGCCACGCCCAGCACTTCGCAACCGTAGGTGCGATTGAGGTACAGGGCCAGTCCACCCCAGCCGCACCCGATGTCGAGCACGCGCATTTTCGGGCCGTTTTCCGGCGTGATGTTGAGCTTGGCGGCGATGTGCGCCTTCTTGTCGAGCTGGGCCTTTTCGAGGCTGTTCGACGGGTCGCGGTAGTAGGCCATGGTGTACTGGCGATCCTCGTCGAGGAACAGCTCGTACAGGCGGCGGGTCAGGTTGTAGGTGTGCTCTGCATTCTTGCGCGCCTTGCCCCGCAGGTTCACGCTGTCTGCCTTGGCCACGGCCTTTTGCGCCAGCCGCTTGAAGGTGCCCTGCGGCTGGATCGCCTTGTCGCCCAGCGCCTTGGACTGCGCCGTGAAGAACAGGATGAGGTCGCGCAGATCATGCGGCTCATCGATCTCCAGCCAGCCCCACATGAACGCCTCGGCCGTGCCGAGTTGGGGATAGCGGGCGATGTGGCCCGACGCCTTGGGGTGGGTCAGCCGCAAGTTTATCGGTGCGTCATAACCCGCAGCACTGCCACCCGAACCGTAGTGGTAGACCTTGCCGTCATGGTCGGTCACGACGAGCCGGCCCGCACGGATGACCTTGTGCAACAGTTTGTCGAGCAGCCACATGGCCTTGCTATCTCCAGAAATACGGTTGGTTTTCGCGTGAAAACCGTTTGAGGGGGGATTTGCAGCAAGTCAAATAGCACGGTAGCCTGACGGCATGACCTTCGACGATCACCTCGCCGCCATCGATCATGCAGGCAAGCGCGCCGAGGCGCAGACGCTGGATGCGCTGTTCCGCCGGGTGAGCGGGCAGGCACCCGTGATGTGGGAGAAGATCGCCGGATACGGCTCCTACCACTACCGGTATGCAAGTGGGCGCGAGGGCGATTCCTTTCGCGCCGGGTTCGCCACGACGAGGGCCAGGCACTCGCTGCACCTGATGGGGCTGTATTGCGATGCCGCGGCGGCCGCGGCGAGCAAGGCCCTGCTGGCGCGGCTGGGCAAGCACACTTCGGGTGCAAGCTGCGTCTATGTGAACAAGTTGGCCGACGTCGATCCTGGCGTGCTGGAAGAGCTGGTGCAACTCAGCTGGGACGCGATGAACCGCATGTATCCTTCCGCCTGAGCGTCAGATGCCGGCATACCACTGGTAGCCGCGATCCTCCCAGTAGCCGCCGTGCCCGCCGTAGAATTCGTCGAGCGATGCGACCGCCTCGATGCGGGTGAGGTACTTGGCGTGCTTGTAGCCAAGCTGCCGTTCGATCCGCAACCGCAGGGGCGCGCCGTTGCGTTCGGGCAGCGGCCCGCCGTTCAGCAGATGGGCGACGATGGTCTGCGGATGGAAGGCATCGTCCATGTCGCAGCTTTCGTAATAGGGCGCGCCGCCTAGCGTATCCGCGCAATGGAACACGATATAGCGCGCCGCGTCGATGGGGCGGGCCATCTCGAGCAGCGCAGAGAGCTGTGGTCCGGTCCACTGGCCGATCGCGCTCCACCCTTCCACGCAATCGTGGCGGGTGATCTGCGTGCGCTGGGGGAGGGCGCGGATGGCGTCCATCGACAGGGCGAGCGGCCGGGTGACCAATCCGTTGACCACCAGCCGCCAGTCGGCAAACCCGCTTGCCGCCGATGCGCGGTAGGCGTCGCTGTCGACCTGCTGCGTGCCGTTGCCGCGAAAGAAGGGGCTGATCTGGCTGCGGGCAAACTCGGGCGCCATCTGGATGCGCCCGAACCCCAGTGCGCGGTGGAGGCCGCGGTGCCAGCTTTCCGCCGTGTCGACCACTGCGGCAAAAGCGTCCGTCTTGCCGATCTTGGAACAGCCGGCGAGAAATGCCGCGGCCCCGGCAACCAGGAAATTGCGCCGCTTCATTCGCTGGACCCTCCGGTAATCATCGCGCGCAGTTGACCGATCGGACCAGAGAGCAGCACCAGAAGAACATGCACCACGAAAAACGCGAACAGGCCCCAGGATGCGAGGAAATGCAGCGACCGTGCCGTCTGCCGCCCGCCAAACAGGTCGGTTAGGAAAGGCAGCGCCGCCTCGCCGCCCGGGCTCATCACGATGCCGGTAAGGATCATCAGCGGCAGCAGCAGCAGGATCACCGCCGAATAGCTGATCTTCTGCAGTATGTTGTACTTGCCCGCGCCGTGATCGAAATTCAGCCGCAGGTGCTGGCGGATATCGGCAAGGATGCTGGCCGGCCGCCATTCGCGCGCCCTGGCGAAGATATCGCGCTGCATGTGGCGGTTGACCAGCGCCGCGACCATGAAGGCCAGCAGCGCAAAGGCGAAGATCAGGGCGAAGACGACATGCCAGTCGCGCGCGCCTGCAAGGCTGTAGTAATCGGGGATCGTCGCCCACCCGGGGAAGCGCGGCACGGCCAGCCACTCGTCACCCTGAGCGAAGCCGGCGTGCCCCCAGTAGAGTCGCGGGTGGGCGTTGGAGATGTTCAGCCCGCTCATGAACAGGATCACCAGGCAGACCGCGTTGAGCCAGTGCCAGATGCGCGTCGACAGCGCGTGGCGTTTGCTTGGTTTGCGGCTCATGCGGGTCTCTCCTCGCGCTCGAGATAGATGACGTCGCGCCGCTGGTCGAGCAAGTGCTGGCCGGAATCGACGTAGAGCACCTGCCCGGTGGCAAGCGGCCCCTCGGCCAGAAACAGCATGGCCTCGGCAACCTCGTCGGGCCCGGTGCGGCGGGCGAGCAGGTTCATGCGATGCGATCGCTCCGCTTCCTGCGCGCTCTGGTCGTGGCTCGGCAGGATGGCGCCGGGGGCGAGGCAGTAGACGCGGTCATCGTCATGCCCGTGCATCGCCAGCATCCGCGCGGCGACGTCGGCGGCGGCCTTGCTCATCGTATAGCTGAAGAAATCGGGGTTCAGGTTGGCGAGTTTCTGGTCGGTCACCTGGATGACCCGTCGCCCGGCGCTGCTGCGGGCAAGCGCGAGAAAGCCCTGCGCCAGCAAGGCGGGCACGGCGGCGTTGATGCGCATCGCGCGCGCATTGGTGGCCGGATCGAGTCCGGTGACCTTGTCCGGATCGAATACGGCGGCCGAGTTGACCAGGCAGCGCCAGTCGTCCAGCCGACCGGCCAGATCCCGCACCATTGCCATTGCCGCCTGCGGATCGGCCAGATCGCAGCGCACGACCTCCGCATGGTCCAGTTCGGCAACGAGTTTCTTCGCGGCGTCGACAGAGGACTGGCAGTGCACGACGACGTGCCAGCCGGCACCGGCGAAGCGGCGCGCGGCAACCGCGCCGATGCGTTTCGCACCGCCGGTTATCAAGACACTCTTGCGCGTCATGCAAAAATGGACAAAGTCAATGCCGGGCTGGGCTGCATTGGCTCAGGATAGGCGCATGCACCGGCCGCGCAAGGCCGGGCTTTGGTGCCGGGGGTGGAAGGGGATCGAATGAACCGACTGGCGATTACGCTCGTGCTGGCTGCGGCCGGGCTGCCGCCCCTCGCGGCCAGCGCGCAGGATGCGCCCGCGCCGCCCGCTGCCGCACCCCCTCCTGCGGCACCCCCCGCCGCGGCGCCAATGTTCCAGGGGACTGCGCTGGCGCAGGGACCGTGGGACAGCACGACCACGCTCGCCCCGATCCGCGCCGAGGTGCTGACCCGCCAGCTCGAGCGGCCATGGGGCATGGCCATGCTTCCCGAAGGCGGCCTGCTGGTGACCGAGCGCGTGGGTCGCCTGCGATTGATCGATGCGGACGGGCACCTGGATCCCGAACCGATTGCGGGTCTGCCCGAAATTTACGCATTCGGCATTGCCGGTCTCAACGGTATCGCGCTGCATCCCGATTTTGCCGAGAACCGCCTGATCTATCTCGCCTATTCCAAGCAACATCCCGAGATCGCCGGCGTGTCGACGCTGGCGGTGATGCGCGCGCGGTGGGAGGCGGGATCGCACGCGCTGACCGGGGTGGAGGACATCTTCATCGCCGGACCCTGGTACGGCGAGATGCCGCTGCCCGATCGTTGCTGCGGCCAGGGCCCGGCCTTTGGCAGCTACGGCGGGCGGTTGCTGTTCGATGCCGACGGCTATCTCTTCGTCACCAGCGGCGACCGCAACTGGGGCGAGATGGTGCAGCGCACGGACAACCATTTCGGCAAGGTCATGCGACTGAACGACGATGGCAGCGTGCCGCCCGGCAATCCCTGGGTCGGACGCGAGGGCGCCGTGCCGGAAGCATGGTCGACCGGCCATCGCAATCCGCTGGGCCTTGCCATCAATCCCTTCACCGGCGAGCTGTGGAGCAGTGAATTCGGCCCGCGCGGCGGCGACGAGGTCAACCGCATCCTGCGCGGCGGCAATTACGGCTGGATGCAGGTGACGCAGGGCCAGCACTACAACGACGAGCCGGCGGGCGGCGTGCGCGGCGTGGACGGGTTCATCGATCCCGTACTGGCCTTCGGACCGCCGAGCCTGAACCCCGGCAACCTTGCATTCTACGATGGTGCGATGTTCCCGGAATGGATGGGCGACCTGTTTCTCGCCAGCTTCACCCAGGGATTGATGCGCTACGACTCCGATGCCGTTGGCCAGCCCGTGGGCGAGCCGGAGGCCTTGTTGCGCGATCTGGGGCAGCGTTGGCGCGACGTGCAGGTGGGGCCGGACGGTGCGCTCTACCTGCTCACCGATGATGCGCAGGGCGCGCTGGTGAGAATCGTTCGGCGGGACTAATCGTTCGGCGGCACCTTGTCCCGCAAGTCCGCCAGCCAGACATCGGCTACCGCATCGCTGGGCGCACGCCAGTCACCGCGGGGGCTGAGCGCGCCGCCTGCGCTGACCTTCGGTCCGTTGGGAAGCGCGCTGCGCTTGAACTGGCTGAAGGCGAAGAAGCGGCGCACGAAATTATCCAGCCACCTGCGGATGGTCGCAAGGTCGTAGGCGTTTTTGGCATCCTCCGGAAAGGCGTGCGGCCACAGGCCTGCATCGACATCGCGCCAGGCGTGCCAGGCCAGAAAGGCGACATGGCTGGGTGACTGGCCCCAGCGGATCACGTGATGCAGGAAGAAATCGTTGAGCTCGTAAGGCCCGATGATGCTTTCAGTCGACTGGATCGATCCGTCGGCAGCGGCAGGCACCAGTTCGGGGCTGATTTCGGTGCCGAGCACGTCTTCCAGCGCAGCGTCCACGGCAGGATCGAACTGGTCGGTGCGGGTGGCCCAGCGGATCAGGTACTGGATCAACGTCTTGGGAACGCCGGCGTTGACCGCGTAATGGCTCATCTGATCGCCGACGCCGTAGGTGCACCAGCCCAGCGCCAGTTCCGACAGGTCGCCGGTGCCGATCACGAAGCCGTTGTGGTGGCCCGCAAGGCGAAACAGGTAATCGGTGCGCAGGCCCGCCTGCACGTTCTCGAATGTCACGTCGTGAACGGGCTCGCCGTGGGCGAACGGGTGTTGCATGTCGCCCAGCATCTGCCGCGCGGCGGGGCGGATGTCGATTTCCTCCGCCGTGACGCCGAACGCCTCCATCAGCTTCCAGGCATTGGCCTTCGTGCGATCGGACGTGCCGAACCCCGGCATGGTATAGGCGCGAATGGTGGAGCGCGGCAGGCCCAGCGTGTCGCAGGCCTTGGCCGCCACGATCAGCGCGTGTGTGGAATCGAGCCCGCCGGAAATCCCGATGACCATGCTGTTGCCGCTCGTTGCCTCGAACCGCCGGGTGAGGGCATCGACCTGGATGTTGAAGGCCTCGAAGCAATCCTCGTCCAGCTTGTCTTGACGGTTGGGGACGAAGGGGAAGCGACGGATGGGCCGGACGAGGCCAATATCGCCCTTGTGGTACTGGTGATCGAAACCAATGGTGCGATAACTGTCTTCGGGCCGGCCGGCATCCTCGGCGGCATCGTTGAAAGTGCCCATACGCATCCGGTCGCTCAGGATGCGGCGCGTGTCGATGTCGACGATACTCAACTCCGGCTCGCGTTCGAACCGTACGCTCTCGACTAGCAGGTCGCCCAGTTCGTAAACCATGCCCTGGCCGTCCCACGACAGGTCGGTGGTGCTCTCTCCGTATCCGCTGGCGGAGTAGACATAGGCACAGACCCCGCGGGCAGAACTTGCCCGGCACAGCATGTGTCGCTCGTCCGACTTGCCGATCACGATGTTCGATGCCGACAGGTTGAGAACGATGGTCGCGCCCGCCAGGGCGGCCAGGGTGCCGGGGGGAATGGCCGCCCAGAAATCCTCGCAGATCTCGATGCCAAAGGTGAAGCCGGGAAGGTTCTCGGCGGCGAACAGCAGATCGGTGCCGAATGGCACATCCAATCCGTTGACGCCTATCCACAGATCCTGACAGGTATTACCGCGCGCGAAATACCGCTTTTCGTAGAACTCGCGGTAGTTGGGCAGATAGCTTTTGGGCACCACGCCCAGGATCTCGCCCCGGGCGATCGCCAGCGCGCAGTTGTAGATCCGCCCGTTTCGCCGCAGCGGCGCGCCGATCACCAGGACCGGCGTAAGTTGCTCGCTTGCTGCACGGATCGTTTCGATCTCGTGCTCCACCCGTTCCAGCAGCGCGGTTTGCAGATGCAGGTCGTCGATGGCGTAGGATGACAGTGACAGCTCGGGATAGAGGAGCAGGTCGACGTGCCGGTCATGGGCAGCCCGCGCCTGTTCGAGAATGCCTTGTGCGTTGTATTGGACATCGGCCGTGCGCACCCGCGGCGTGCTGGTGGCGACGCGGACAAAGCCGTGCGTGTGCATATCGAAGAAGGGATGGGCACTCTTGCTCATGTCAGGGCGTCCTCGATCATGTCCAGCGCCACCCGTAGTGCCTCGATGCGAATGTCCTGCCGACCTATCGCCCCGAAGCGCTCTTCCCGCGCCTGCGTTTTGCCCTCCTTGCTGGCCAGAGCGAAATGCACAAGGCCCTCTTCCCCCTCATCGTCCTTGCCGGGAGGCCCGGCAAAGCCGGTTATCGAAAGGGCGATGCTGGCGCGTGACCGGTCAAGCGCACCTTGCGCCATGGCGATGGCGACGGGGCGGCTGACCGCGCCGCACCGGTCGATCTGGTCGCGCGCGATGCCCAGCAGGTCGCACTTGGCATCGTCGGAATAGGATACGAAGCCGCGCTCGAAGATGTGGCTGCAACCGGGAATGTCTGTCAGCAGGGCAGCCAGAAGGCCCCCGGTGCAACTTTCGGCGGTCGCCAGCGGACGTTCGCTTTCACAAGCGAGGGCGAGCACGCGTTCGGCCTTGCGTTGCAATTCCTCTGGCAGCGCGGCGGCGAGCGTTTCGACGGACATCGCGATCTCCTTCCGTGAAGAAAAGCGCAGCTGGCATCGCCGAAGTTCCAGATGGAACATAAATCAGGCGCCGCCCCCCTGGAGAGGGAGCGGCGCCCGTCATTGCCTTAAGTGCAACCGAATTAACGGCAGCGGGCGCTTCCGCGGTCGATCTCGCGACCCAGCACACCGCCAAGAGCGGCGCCGAGGAGCGTGCCGACCGTGCGGTCGCCGCGGGTGTCGATCATGCGGCCGACAAGCGCGCCGCCGGCGGCGCCGATGATCAGGCCAGTGGTCCCGTTCTCACGGCGGCAGTAGTAGCGACCGTCATCACCCTGCCACACCTGGTCGCGGCTGCTGACGCGGCGCGGTTCGGCGTAACGACCGTACTGGTCGTACTGGTTGTTGTAGCGACGCTGGTCGCGGCGATCGCGGCGCTGGTCGCCATAACCATAGCTGTCGTAGCCGGCATTGTGGGCGCGGTGGCCGTGCGCGGGCGCCCAAGGCGGCGGGCCGCCCTGTGCCAAGGCGGGCGCGGCGGGGATGGCCAGCGTGGTGGCCGCGGCGAGTGCAAGCAGGGTCTTTTTCATGGTTCTAACCTTCCTTCGATTCGACATCGCTCCGGTGTCTGAGAGCGTTGTCGTTCATCGAAGGAGAACCGTAGATGAACGGATGGTTGGTTAATAATTCGGTCGACGAGCCGTTGCAGATGTGCGCCGAGTTGACCGGCAGACCCGATTTTGTCAGCGCAGGCGCTTGCTCGCGTCCCGCACCAGTCGATCGGACACGCGGGGCAGGGCGACGAGCGCGGCTATCGCAGCCTTGTCCGTCCGACCGTCGCCATAGACATGGCGGAACGCCCGCCGGACGGACCAGTCCGTGGAACCGCGCTCCAGCAATTCCAGTCGATCGCCCGCCTCGCTCACGCCGTCTTCCAGTACGCGGAAGAACATTCCGCAACGCCCGCTCGCAACGATCGCCTTGATCACCCCGCGGGTCGAAAGATGGCGTTCGATGGTGGCGCAGGGCTGGCGCGGCTGGCTGGCTTCGATCACTGCCGTGCCAAGGCGAAAGCGGTCGCCGATGCATACGGCGTCCTCGTCGATGCCAAAGGAGTGCAGGTTCTCGCCCATGCCGCCCGGCGCGGCCAGTGGCGCGAGCGGACCGAATTGCTGCTGCAGCCACTCGTAATTTTCCGCCGGGTAGAGATGCACGGCCATGGCCGGATAGCCATGGTGGCGGCGGTCGACCTGGGTATCGCCGACCACCCCGGCATGACCGATGATGACTGGCCCTTCGACGGCCCGTTTGGCGATTGCCGACAGCTGTCCGGTGGGGAGCATGGCGCCATCGCCGACGCAAATGGCAGAAACGATCACGCCGGGGCAGTCGCCTCTGCTGCCGCCTCACGGTCCATTTCGGCGCGGCTCTTCTTTGCGGCGGCGGTCTTCAACTGGCCACAGGCCGCGTCGATGTCGCGTCCGCGCGGGGTGCGAACGGGGGCGGAGATACCGGCCTCGAACACGATCTCGGAAAACCGCCGGATCCGCTCCGGACTGGAACATTCGTAGGGCGTGCCGGGCCAGGGGTTGAAGGGGATCAGGTTCACCTTGGCGGGCAGATTGTAGGCGCGGAGCAGCCGGACAAGTTCGCGCGCGTCGTCGTCGCTGTCGTTCTTGTCCTTCAGCATCACGTATTCGAACGTGATCCGCCGCGCGTTGCTGGCACCGGGATAGTCGGCGCAGGCCTGCAACAGTTCCTCGATGCCATACTTGCGGTTGATCGGCACGATCTCGTCGCGCACGGTCTTGGTCACGGCGTGCAGGGACACGGCGAGATTGACGCCGATTTCCACGCCGCACCGGTCCATCATCGGCACCACGCCGCTGGTGGAGAGCGTGATGCGGCGTTTCGACAGGGCGAGGCCGTCGCCATCCATCACCAGTTGCAACGCGCCCTTCACGTTGTCGAAATTGTACAGCGGTTCGCCCATGCCCATCATCACGATGTTGGTGAGCAGGCGACCGTCGGAGGTGTAGGCGCTCTCGCTTTCCTCGTCCGGCGCATCCGGCGTGCCGCCCATGTTCCCGTGCGGCCACTCGCCCAGCGCATCGCGCGCCAGCATGACCTGGCCCACGATCTCGCCCGGCGTCAGGTTCCGCACCAGGCGCATGGTGCCGGTGTGACAGAACGTGCAGTTCAGCGTGCAGCCGACCTGGCTGGAGACACACAGCGTGCCGCGGTCGGCATCGGGGATGAAGACCATTTCGAACTCGTGGCCGTCAGCGGTGCGCAGCAGCCACTTGCGGGTGCCGTCGGTGCTGTGCTGCGCCTCCACCACCTCGGGACGGCCGATCACGAAGCGTGTCGCGAGCCAGGGGCGCATGGTCTTGGCGATGTCGGTCATCGCCGCGAAATCCGTGACCCCGCGATGATACAGCCAGTGAAACACCTGCTTGGCGCGCAGCTTGGCCGCCTTGGCATCGAGCCCGGCATCGGCGAACAGTTCGGCAATGCGATTTTTCGGCAGCCCGATCAGGTCCACGCGGCCATCGGCGCGCGGCGTGATGTCGCGCGCGACGGGGACAGGGTCGATCTGACCCGGAATGGACATGAGCTGGGTATCAGACATGGGCGGCGCGCATATAATCGCGCGAGCGAGAAAATGCTAGCCGCCGCGTCTCGGCGGATCGGTCAGCGGCGAGCGCAGCCCACGGCGGCCGCATCTATGGCGGTTGCCGCGCCATCCAGGCTGTAGCGATCGGTGAAGCGATTGCCGGCGGCATCTGTGGCCGACACGCTCATGGAGCTGGCGGCGCGCAGGGCGGCAACGATGGCGGCATCGGCGCGCGCGTCAGGAGCCCAGGCATCGCCTCCGCCCGCGATGAGATCGAACCGTTCCCCACCCACGGCGAGGCGCACGCGTGGAGTTGCTGCCAGGCGGCGGCTGAGGCGCAGGTTGAGCTGGTTGCGGATGCCCCGCGCGGGCCAGCTGCCGATGCTGGCAAACGGCTGCACATCGCGCCGGTTAGTGGTGGGCTGGGCCTCTGCGATGGCATAGCAGCGCGGCGTTGCGGGATCGCGAAAGGCGCCCCACTGGCCGAACACGCCCAGACTGTCACGAGTGGGACTGTCACGAGTGGCACCGTCACGGGCCGCCAGCGGCGCGGCGATCAACAGCAGGGCAAGGGGCACGAAAAGCCGCATTGCCCACCCTTAGATGCGCGCGATGCAATGGTCAAAATCGGCGGTCACAGTCCGGTTTTGCTGGCGAAATTTGCCGGTTCGTGCGACAAGGATGGGGACGGAGGGGGTTCTCCAGAAACCCGGTTTTTCGCATGGAGGATGCCAGCGGCTCGCGCTGCGCGGCATGAACGCAATGAGCCTGTTCGCCGATTACAACCTGCCCTTCGCGATCGCGATCGGCGTCATGCTGGTGCTCGGTCTGCTGCAATTCGTCGGCCTTGGCGATTTCGACCTCGATGCCGACCTTGATGCCGATGCTGCTGCCGGCGATCCGACAGGCGCCGGGCTGGGCGGCGCGCTGACGACGCTGCTGGGTCTCGGCAAGGTGCCGCTGTTTGTATGGCTGATGGTTTTCCTGCTGCTGTTCGCGGTGATCGGCATTGCCGTGCAGGCTTTTGCCGAAAGCCTGACGGGCGCACCGTTGTATTCGTGGCTGGCAGCACTGCTTGCCGGTGGGGCGAGCCTGCCGGCAACCGCTCTGGTTGCCCGGCCCCTTGGCGCGATCATGCCCAGGGACGAGACGAGTGCGGTGGCGCTGGACACGCTGGTCGGCCGCCGTGGCACGGTGACGACGGGCCGCGCCACCAAGGGTTCGCCCGCCCGCACCCGGGTCTACGACCGGCACGGCCAGGCGCACTTCCTGATGGTCGAACCCCACGAAGACGCCAGCGAAATACTGGAAGGTGACGAGGTGCTGATCGTGCGCCGCGACGGGCAGACCTTTTACGGTGTGCCCCTTACCGAACGCAAGCTCGCCCCGATGTAACGAACGGGCGATAACTATCTGGAATGCAAGGAGACGACATGGAAAACCTGTTCGATAGCGGCCTTATACTCGTCGGGGGGATACTGTTTCTCGCCATCGTGTTCCTCGTCTTCCTGACCAAGCTCTACCGCCGCGCTTCCAAGGAAATCGCCTTTGTTCGCACCGGCATGGGCGGCGAAAAGGTAGTGATGAACGGCGGCGCGCTGGTGTGGCCGGTCCTGAACGAGACGATGCCCGTCAACATGAACACGCTGGTGCTGCCGGTGGTGCGCCGCGATGCGGAGGCCCTCATCACGCTCGACCGGCTGCGGATCGACGTGAAGGCAGAGTTCTACGTGCGCGTGAAGCCCGATGCGGAGGCCATCGCCATGGCCGCGCAGACGCTGGGCATGCGCACCATGCAGCCCGAGGCGCTAAAGGACCTGGTCGAAGGCAAGTTCGTCGACGCGCTGCGCAGTGTCGCAGCGGGCATGACCATGAACGAACTGCACGAACAGCGCGCGGATTTCGTGCAAAAGGTGCAGCAGGTCTCGTCCAACGATCTTGCCATGAACGGGCTTGAGCTGGAGAGCGTTTCGCTCACTGGGCTCGACCAGACGAGCATCGAGCATTTCAACGCCAACAACGCCTTCGACGCCGAGGGTCTGACCAAGCTGACCGAGCAGATCGAGGCGCGCAAGAAACTGCGCAACGACATCGAGCAGGACACGCGCGTGCAGATGGAAACCAAGAACCTGGAGGCTGACACTCGCAGCTTCGAGATCAAGCGCGACAACGAATACGCCCGGCTGGAGCAGGAGCGCGAAGTGGAGATGCGCCGCGCCAAGCAATCGTCCGAAATCGCCCGCGAACAGGCCGAGCGCACCCGCGAGGCCGATGCCGCCCGGATCGAGGCGAAGAAGCAGGTCGACGCCCAGCAGATCGAGGCTGACCGGCTCGTGGAAGAGGCTCGCATTGACCAGCAGCGCGCGCTCGAGATCGCCCGGCAGGAACAGCAGATCGCGGTGCAGAACAAGTCGCGCGAGGAAAGCCAGGCCAAGGCCGAAGCCGACGCCGCGCGTGCCCTGGCCGTTGCCGCCGAGGAGCAGGTCGCGACCAGCCGCGAGAGCGAGGTGGCCGAACGCCAGAAGAAGATCGAGCTGATCGAGGCGGCCAAGATCGCCGAGCGCGACGCGATCAAGATCAAGGTCGAGGCGGAGGCCGAGAAGGACGCCGCCTCCAACCGAGCCG
Organism: Aurantiacibacter arachoides; assembly: GCF_009827335.1. Lineage (GTDB taxonomy): Bacteria > Pseudomonadota > Alphaproteobacteria > Sphingomonadales > Sphingomonadaceae > Alteraurantiacibacter > Alteraurantiacibacter arachoides. The sequence continues at coordinate 819,617 of NZ_WTYH01000001.1, forward strand.
AGGCGGTCAAGTTCGAGGCGCAGGGCGAGGCCGATGCCGAGAAGCTGCGTGCCGAGGCCGCGCGCGTGCGCTTCGAGGTGGAGGCCGCGGGCCAGCGCGCCGTGAACGAGGCGGCAAACATCCTCTCGATGGATCAGATTTCACTGCAGACCAAGCTGGCCCTGCTAAAGGTCCTGCCCGAGGTCATCCGCGAAAGCGCCAAGCCGATGGAGGCGATCGACAGCATCAAGATCGTGCAGGTCGACGGCCTCACCCAGCGCACCGGTCCGGCGGGTTCGGGCAATGGCTCGGGCGGCAACGGTTCCGGCAGCGGCAATCTGGCGAACGATGCCGTGGCCGCGGCGCTGGCCTACCGCGCGCAGGCACCCGTGCTGGACGGGCTGATGAAGGAGCTTGGGCTCGACGGCAGCTCGCTCGGCAAGCTGGTGGAAGGCGCGACCCGCGCCGAAGCGCCAGGCGCGGATGTCGCGTTCGACCCGCCGCGCAAGGTCAGCGATACCCGGTCCATGCCGAGCCTGTTCGCACAGCAAGCGCCGGATGAGAATGACGCCGAAAATACGGACGACGGCGACACCCAACAGGCCGCCGAATAGGCGACTGCCGCGACAAAAGGGGCGCGCAACCCGGTTTGCGCGCCCCTCGTTCGTTTGCAGCGATCAGGCGCGCAGCGCGTCGATCTCGTCCACCTGCCTCTGCAACTGCTGCGCACCCCACTTGTTCAGCAGCCAGACCCCCACGAAAACCGCGAACGGGGCGGCAAGGCGCAGCGCCATGCCGGGGGACGGCAGGGCCCAATCCGCCACAGGCGTTGCCAGCATGGGCGAGGCCATCAACACCACCATCCCGGGGATCAGCGGCAGCAGGTACCAGCTGAATACGCTGTCCAGCGCATCGCGCTGGCGCACCAGCTCGCGCCGCTGGAACTCCAGCAGTGAGAGCGCGCCGCCCTCGCGCGCCGGATCGAGCGGGGTGCCCCGGCGCCGCAGTTGCCACATCACATAGGCCGCGCCCACCGCCACCATGGCAGCGCCCAACTTCATCGCCACGAACGGCGCCTGCACGGCCATGACGGCAAAGGCGACCACGACGAAGCCGCCCGCCAGGTATTCGCGCAGGTTGCGATTGGCGATCGTGCGGCGGAATCTGTCGGCCCGGGCGCGCAGTTCCTCGACGCTGGGGAGGGCGGGTGAAGCGGCAGCTTCGCGGTGCCAGCTGTCGCGGGCGAATTCGTCGGGGGTCATCGTTCGGTCTCCTCGGGTTGAAAGGCTTCGGCCAAGAGGGCTTTGAGGCGGGAAATGCGGGTGGCCACGGCGCCGGTGGAAAGGCCGGTGACCTCGCCGATCTCGCCTGCCGTCAGGTCTTCGAGATAGAGCAGCATCACCTGCCGATCGGCGGGTTTCAGGCGATGGATCGTGGCCATCAGCCGGGCGGCGGCGCGGGCTTCGCCGACCGTGCGCTCGGGATCGTCAGGGGCGGCCAGCGCCTCGAGCTCGTCGAGGCCGGCCAGGGCGCCGGGGCGGGCACGGCGGCTCGCCTGGATATGGCTGACGCCGACATTGTGCCCGATGCGATAGACCCAGCTGCGGACCGAGCACTGGCCTTCGAAATAGGCGAAGCTGCGCCACAGGGCGGCGTGGATATCCTGGACCAGGTCGCGGGCAAGATCGGGATCGGCTTCGTACCCGCGCGCCAGCCGTTCGATCGCGCTGCCAAAGTGCGCGGCAGCAGCGCGGTAGGCGGCGTCCTGCATGTTTGAACCCATGTCCAAGCTGAAATTCCCTCGTTCCATGCAAGGGTAGTCGCTCGCCGGCGGCAAGTCTTACGCGGAACGGCGGAAAAAAGGTGTCAGGGGTAGGAAATCGCCATGACTTCCCACTCTTTCTCTCCGCCGGGAAGCCTCACCGTGCGCAAATCGCCGATCTGCGCGCCGCGCAGCGCCCGTGCGATCGGGCTCGACCAGCCGACCAGGCCGGCCGTTGCGTCCTGTTCCTTGTCGCCGACGATGGTGAGTGTGCGGCGCTCGTCCTCCTCGTCGGCGATCTCCACCGTGGCGCCGAAGAACACGCGGGTCTTGTCGGGCTGCTGCGCCGGGTCGAGAACCTGCGCGTGCTTCATCACCTTGGCGAGATAGGCCAGCTCGCGGTCAATCTCGCGCATCCGCTTGCGACCGTAGAGATAGTCCCCGTTCTCGCTACGGTCGCCGTTGCCCGCCGCCCAGCTGACAATCTCGACGATCGCCGGCCGCTCCGTGCCGAGCAGGTGATCGTAGCGCGCCTTGAGGGCGGTGAGGCCTGCGGGCGTGATGGGGCTGGTGTCTGCCATGCCGTCGCCCTGCCATCACCGCCCTGCTCTCCGCAAGGCGTCGCTTGTCTAACGCAGGAAGTCCGTCACCGCGCGGCTGCGGCCCATGCTGGCCCGGTCGGGATAGAGCGCCTCGTAGACTACGGCGTTCTCCACCACGCGCTGGACGTAGTTCTTGGTCTCGAAGAAGGTGATTTCCTCGATCCAGCGCAGCCAGTCGCCGGTCTGCCGGGGATCGCCGTTCTCGCGCAGCCAGCGGTTCACGTTGCCCGGCCCTGCATTGTAGGCAGCGATGGCGAGGGGGTAGCTGCCGTTGTAGTAGGACAGCAGCCGCTCGATATGGTTGGAACCCAGCCGCATGGCATACTGTGGATCGTCCATCAGCGCGGACGCGGAATAGGGCACCCCGGCGCGGCGGGCCTCTTCCTGCGCGGTGGCGGGCATGAACTGCATCAGGCCGCGCGCGCCAGCGTGGCTGATGGCATTTTCGGCAAACTGGCTTTCCTGCCGGGCAAGCGCGTGGACCAGCGTCCAGTTGGCACCCGGAGGGGTTTGCAGGGTGGGGAACCCGATGCGGGTGAAGCCGGAATGGCCATCCGATGCGGCATAATCAGCCAGATTGACCGCCAGGTCACGGCGACCGATCTCGCGCGCGAGGTCTGCCACCAGCACGTGTTCGCCCACGGTCGTCGCCTGGTCGGACATGGCGCGATAGAACCGGATGCCGGTCGACCACGGCGCGTCGCGAGCCACCTCGGAAACCGCGGCCGTGATGGGGGCGGCCATGAAGGCGCGCCGCTCGGCCTCGGTCGGCTGGCCGGTCGGCGCCGCGGCATAGGCGGGCAGGTCTCGGCCCAGGCGTTGCAGCGCCATCAGGCCGTAGAAGCGGTCGGTGTACTGCGCCGCCATCTCGTAATAGCGATTGGCCTCCGCGGTATTGCCCGCCTGGCGCATGGCTTCGCCAGCCCAGAAGAAGCCCTTTGACCGCGTCTGGCTCGTGCGGGCGCTGGCACCGTATTGGTAGAACAGCGGCGCCGCCTGCGCGCCGTTGCCCATGTGCCACAGCGCGTTGGTGCCGCCCGCCCACATGAGCGAGGTGTAATCGTCACGCAGCTTGTATTCCATGCCCGAGATATCTTCGCCGGGCGCGAATGCCTCGGCCGCGCGGGCGGCGACGCGCGGAGTATCGGCGCGGCTGGCGGCACGGCCCACGGCCAGCAGTTCCTCGATCCAGGCCGTGCGATCGAAAGGCAGGTCGGCCAGCGGCGGGGAGTCGACGATCAGGCGCACCGCCTCGCCAGCGCGGCCTTCCTGCCGCAGTTCGCGACTGCGATTGTAGAGGTAGCCGGGGTCGGTGCGCGCGGCCGGATCGCTGGTATAGCCGTCCCCGGCTTGGAGGATGTTGAGCCGCGTCTGAAACACGCCGACGCGGTCCGCAGATGCGCGCGTCAACTGCCGGGCCGCACCGTTGGCATCGCGCTGCCACAATAGCGCGTCCATGCGCTGATCCTGGTCTTCCTGCGTGAACCCGCTGCCGAAATTGGCGGCCAGGGCGGCTTCGGCGGTGGGGCTCATCTCGCCGCCGCGCCACGCCTCGCGGGCCCAGCGTTCGGCCGCGGCGCGATCGCTGCCCATCAGGGCAAGCGCATAGTGCGCCTTGGCATAGTTGGTGACCGGTGGGGACGCGCGGAAGAAATCGAGCAGCAATTGACCATCGACAAATTCCTCGCGCAGCCGCCGTTCGGCGCGCGAGCGCAGGGTGATCTCGTCAGGGTAGCCGGGATTGGCGACCAGGAAGCTGGCATACTGCGTGAACGGCAACTGCGCCTGGCTGTCGGCCCACAACGCCTCCCACCGGGCGATCTCGCGGGCAACCTGGCCCGGCTGCTGGGCGACGAGACTGGCGCGGTTACGATCCCATTGCGCGCTGTCCTGCGCAAGAACGGCGGCAGGCGCGGCGAGGGCGGTGGTGACGATGAGGGCGGAGAGAAGAATACGTTTGTCCATGCTGGACATAATGGGGATGGCCTCCTTATCAGGCGCTGAACACACTGGCCGATCTCGTCAGATCCCGACGAAATGCCAACCGTACACACACAAATCCTTTCAACACCAACGCGGGAGCCGCGACAATGTTCACCGGATCGATTCCAGCCCTGGCGACTCCCTTTCGCGATGAAATGGTCGACGAGGCCGCCTATCGCCGCTTCATCGACTGGCAGATCGACAACGGTTCCTCTGCGCTGGTGCCCTGCGGCACCACGGGGGAGAGCGCCACGCTCGACAATGACGAGCATCACAAGGTCATTGCCGTCTGCGCCGAGGTGTCCGCCGGCCGGGTGCCGGTGATCGCGGGCGCGGGGTCAAACGATACGCAGACCGCGCTGTGGCACATCAAGGAAGCGCAGATCGCGGGGGCCGATGCGCTGCTGCTGGTCGCGCCATACTACAACCGCCCGTCGCAGGACGGGTTGCTGGCGCATTTCAGCTATCTGGCAGAGCGCAGCGACCTGCCGATCGTGCTGTACAACGTGCCTGGCCGCACGGTGACGGACATCCTGCCCGCCACGGTAATCGAACTTGCCCGCCGCTTTCCCGGCAAGATCGTGGCGCTGAAGGACGCCAGCGGCGATCTGAGCCGCGTCGTCCAGCACCGCATGGGCGCGCCCGAGCTCTGCCAGCTGTCGGGCGACGACCCGCTGGTGCTGGCCGGCTATGCGCTGGGCCAGGTGGGCTGCATCTCGGTCACCGCCAACGTCGCGCCGAAGCTGTGCGCCGAATTTCACGCCGCGGCGGCGAGCGGCGATTTCGAGCGGGCGCGCGAGCTGAACGAGCGGTTGTTCCCGCTCCACAAGGCCATGTTTGCCGACGCTAGCCCCGCGCCGGCCAAGTATGCGCTGAGCAAGCTGTTCGACTGGTTCGCGCCGGATACGCGCCTGCCCATCGTGGCCTGCTCGGATGCGGCGAAGCAGGCTGTGGACGAGGCGATGGATTTCGCCGGAGTGGGCGCATGATCCGCCAGGCTGGGCTCGCTGCGGCCGCTCTGGTGCTGGGCTCGTGTGCCACGATGCCCGCCACGCCGCACGCCTCGCTCGATGCACTGGCGCGGCAGTATCTCGGCGTCCAGCTGGCCATCGGGGAAAAAGACCCCGGCTACGTCGATGCCTATTACGGGCCGGAGGAGCTGGCGACCGCCGCCGAAGCGCAGGACGCGGCCACCTCGATCCCCGCACTGCAGGCCCGCGTGCTGGCGCTCGATACCACGCTTGCTGCCCTGCCGGTAACAGCCGGCAGCGTGGAGGCCAGCCGCGTGCGCTACCTGCGCGCCATGCTTGCCAGCGCCAGGGTGCGCCTCAGGATGCTGGGCGGCGAGCGCATACCTTTCCAGGACGAGGCCGAGGGGCTGTTCGGCGTGCGGCCCGAGCTGATCGACCTCGCCACGCTCGACCCGGTCATCGCGCGGATCGAGGAACTGGTGCCAGGCACCCCCGCCGACGGACCGCTGAACGAGCGCCTCAATGCCTTCCAGGATCGGTTCATCATCCCCGCCGACCGGCTTGATGCCGTGATCGACGCCGCCGTTGCCGAGTGCCGCGCACGCACCCTGCCACACATCCCGCTCCCGGCGGGCGAGAACTTCACGCTCAGCCTCGTGACCGACAAGCCGTGGGGCGGCTTCAACTACTACCAGGGCAATTACCACTCGGTAATCGAGATCAACACCGATCTGCCCACCCGGCTCGACCGGGCGGTGGATGTCGGCTGTCACGAGGCCTATCCCGGTCACCACGTCTATTCGACCTTGATCGAGCGCGACCGGGTGAACGCGCTGGGGCAGATCGAGTACACGCTGCTGCCGCTCTACAGCCCACGCGCAATCATCTCCGAAGGCAGCGCAACCTATGGGCGGCGGCTGGCCTTTCCGGGCGACACGCAGCTCGCCTACGAACGTGACGTGCTTGCGCCCATGGCCGGCCTCGATACGCGCGATCTGGACAGCTATTACGAACTGCGCGACGCGCTGCAGGGACTGGCGCCCGCCTATTACACCATCGCCGCGGGCTATCTCGACGGCACGATGACGCGCGAGCAGGCGATCGCAGCGCAGATGCGCTACCGCCTGATGAGCCGCCAGCGGGCCGAACAGAACCTGCGGTTCATGGACACCTACCGCAGCTATGTCGTGAATTACGGCCTTGGCGAGGAGATCGTCGGTAACGCGGTGGAGACGGGGCCAGATGGACGCCCTGCCGACCTGGCGACGCGCTGGGAGCGCTTCACCCGCATCCTGAACACGCCCACCCTGCCGGAGGACTTGCTGCCATGACGTTCCGCCTCGCCCTGACCGCGATCGCTCTGGCACTGTCCGCCTGCGCCATCCCCACCACGCTGACCCCGCAGATCGCGCCTGCCGACACCAGCTTCGCCTCGGCCCAGCGGATCGAGGTGACGCTGAGCAACTTTGCCTTCGACCCGCAGACCATCAGCCTGCGTGCGGGCCAGCCGGTGGTGCTGGTGCTGACCAACACCACGGGCCGCGCGCACAACTTCGCCGCGCCCGATTTCTTTGCCGCCACGCAGATCGCCCAGTCCGATGCGGCCGTCATCGCCGACGGGCAGGTGGAGGTTGCGCCGGGTGGCAGCGTGGAACTGCGGCTGGTGCCCAGGGCCGGGGCCTACGATCTGGAATGCACGCACGTCGGCCATTCCATCCGCGGCATGATCGGCTCCATCGTGGTGCGCTAGGCCTGGCTTAGAGCGGGGTTCGCGCGGCCTTTGCGCTGGCCTCTGCGTCGGTATCCTCGCCGTCGGCTTCCATCTCCTCGACCTCGTCCTCGTCCATCAGGGGCCTGGCGGGGCCGGCGGGCTCCTTGGCGTGGATGGCGAAGTCGAGCGAGGCAATGCGCTCGCCGGCGCGCTCGGGATGCTCGACCTCGGCGATGTGGAACATGGCGTCGCCCTGGTAGACGACCGGCAGCGTCGCGTGGCCGATCACGATGCCGTCAATGGGGCTGATGACGTCGCGGCAGTCCTCGCCGAACACGCCGCCAACGCGCGCCAGCACCTCGCCCCGGGTAACGCTGTCGCCGGACTTGCGCAGGCGATGCGACACGCCGCCGCGGGGCGCGCGCACCCAGCGGGTGCGGTTCGACCGGCTTGGCGCGGGCACGTTCGCCATGGCATCGTCGCCCGGCAGCATGCCGATATGGGCCAGCACCCGCAGCACACCGCGCGTGCCGACCTCGGTGCTGAACCGGTCGAAGCGCAGCGCCTCGCCCGCCTCCAGCAACAGCATCGGGGTGCCGCGCTCATGCGCCAGCTGGCGCATGGAGCCTTCGCGCAGCGGGCTTTCGATGATGATCGGCGCGCCGAAGACCGTGGCCAGCTCGATCAGCCGCTCGTCACCGGCGGCAATGCGCACCTGCGGCAGGTTGTAGCGGTGGACGGCGGCGGAATGCAGATCGATGCCCAGGGTGGAGCGGCAGATGACGTTTTCGAAAAAGCAGTGCGCCAGCTGCGACGCCAGCGAGCCGTTGGGATTGCCGGGAAAGCTGCGGTTCAAATCGCGCCGGTCGGGCAAATACCGGCTCTGCGCGATGAAGCCGTAGATGTTGACCGCGGGGGCCAGGATGATGGTGCCAGCCAGCTGCGCGGCATCGATGCGCGGGATCAGGCGCTGGATGATCGCGGTGCCGGCGATCTCGTCACCGTGGATGGCGGCGGAAACGAAGACGGTGGGTCCGTCTGTTGCGCCGTGCACCACTTCCAGCATGAGGTTGGCGGACAACCCGGTCAGCGTGTGGCTGATGGGCAGGGCGATACGCTGGCGCGTCCCCCGTGCGACGGCAATCCCGCCGATCTCGAATGCGTGCCCCATCGCCCGCTTGTGCGATGCGTGGCCCAGGCTGGCAAGCTTGCTTTGCAATCCGCGCGACGCGCGCCTACATCGCGTCCCCCATGGCCCGCCCCAAACCGCCCACGTTCGACAAGCAGAAGATCGTCGCCGAGAACCGCAAGGCGCGATACAACTATTTCATCGAGGACACCTTCGAGGCGGGCATTGCCCTGCACGGGACCGAGGTGAAGGGGTTGAGAGGCGGGCAGGGCTCCATCGCCGAAAGCTATGCCGAGGTGAAGGATGGCGCGGTCTGGCTGGTCAACGCCACGATCCCCGAATTCAGCCACGCCAACCGCTTCAACCACGAGCCCAAGCGTCCGCGCAAGTTGCTGCTGCACCGGCGCGAGGTCGAGCGGATGCTAGGCGCGGTGGAGCGCAAGGGCATGACGCTGGTGCCGCTGATGGTCTATTTCAACAGCACGGGCCGGGCCAAGGTCGAACTGGCGCTGGCAAAGGGCAAGCAGGCGCACGACAAGCGGCAATCCACGAAGGACCGTGACTGGCAGCGCGACAAGGCCCGGTTGATGCGCGAGAAGGGCTGATCGGCGCGGCGGCAAAGATCGGCCTGGCCGTTAAGCGGGCATTGCGAACCTCTCGTCTAACACCACCTTACCAAAGGGTGCCGAATCTGGCAGGGCTCGCAGGCGGATCATGGTGAACAAGGCGATCAACTGGCTCGGCAGGAAAATGCCGAAGATGCCCGAGCGGGAGGAGATGGCCCAGAACAAGTATCTGGCGCCGATCGCCCACCGATTCCTGCGTTCTGAATTGTGGCGCTTCACCCGGCGCAGCGTGCCGCGCGGGGTGGCCTTGGGCGTGTTTGCAGGCTTCATCATTCCGCTGGGGCAGATTTTCCTGGCGGCCTTTCTTGCCCTGCCTGCCCGGGCCAACGTGCCGGTCGCGGCGCTGATTACCTTTGTCACCAACCCCTTCACCCTGCCGTTCTGGCTGCTGGTGGCCAACAAGGTCGGCCAGTTCACGCTCAAGATCGATCCCGACGCGATGGGCAACGCGAAAAGCGCGCTGGAGCAGGGCTGGTGGGCGGAATTCGGCTGGTGGCTGCAGACCGCCGGCGTCACCGCCTTCGGGTTCGTGGTCCTGTCGATCGTGGGCGCCGCAATCAGCTATCTGGTCGCCAGCTTCCTGTGGCGGCTGGTGGTCGCCCGCCGCTGGGAAAGGCGGCCGGGGCGGCGCCGGTTGCCACCCGCCGGCGAATGAAGCTCGCCAACCTGCAGGAATCGCGGGGCCTCGTCGATGGCCTCGGCGTGGCCGCGGCGGTGCTCGCCAGCGTGATGATGATCCAGTTCATCACCGGGAGCGCCGTGGTAACGCTGGCTTTTGCCGGTGGCCTGGTCGTGCTGGGCCTTGCCGCATTCGTCGCCGGTCGAACCGCTGCGCAGCGACCCGCCGTAAAGGAAGGCGATTCGCCCGATTGGGCCGTCACCGTCGCCGCGATCGAGCAGGCCGACCTTGCCGTCGCCATTACCGATCGCGCCAATCGGCTGGTCTGCGCCAACGCCGCGTTCGAGCTGTGGTTCGGGTCGGACAACGGCCCCCCGGTGCTTCCGGTGGACGGCGCCAGTGCCGACAAGCTGGCGCGCATTGCCCGCACCGCCTGGCGCGATGGCAAGGGCGAAAGCGTCACCGTGGCCGACGAGCAACGCGCCTGGACCGCCACGGCCGAGCGTGCGGGGCGGGCCGATGACTACCTCGTCTGGCGTTTCGCGCCTGTCGTGCGCGTCGAACCCATCGCCGCCATCGGCAAGCATATCACCGGGCTGTTTGGCCGGGTGCTGGGCGCGGCGGGGATCTCCGTCGCGCTGGTGTCGCCCAATGGCATGGTGCGCGCGGCCAACGCCTCGCTCGCCCGCCGCGCGCTGGGGGACGAGAACGCCAGCATGGCCGGGCAGGAATTCGTGCAACTGCTGCGCTCCGACGATCGTGAGCGCATATTCTTCGCGCGCGAGGGCAAAAAGGGCAGCCCGCAGACGCTGGTGCAGGTCCCGCTCGCCGATCCGGATGAGGCCGCGCGCGAACGTATCCCCGGCAGGACGCTGGCGGAAAGCCCGTCGCTGATGCTGCTGATCGATGCCGGGATCGGCCTGGGCGGCTGGGGCGGAGAGGCCAAGGGGCAGGCCGCGCAATTGCAGGGTCTGCTGGAACAGTTGCCCCTGGGCCTTGCCACGACCGACCGCGACGGCAAGTTCCTGTTCGCCAACCCCGCCTTCCAGCGCGCGGCGGGCGTCATCAGCGGGCAACTGCCCCCCTATCCCAGCGACATCGTGGTGCCACGGGACAAGACCGCCCTGTCCGATGCCGTGCGCCGCTATGCACAAGGCCCGGCCTCCAGCGGCGACATCGCGGTGCGCCTGCGCTCCGAACCGGACGAGCCGGTCAGCATGGGCATGGCCGGCGTGCGCGGGCTGGGGGAGGCGGCCGTGCTGCTCTCGCTCGCTGACACGACCGAGGAAGTGCGGCTCAAGCGGCAGGTGGCACAGGCGACCAAGATGCAGGCCGTGGGCCAGCTGGCAGGGGGCGTGGCGCACGATTTCAACAACGTGCTGACCGCGATCATCGGGTATTGCGACCTCATGCTGCTGCGCCACACGCCGGGTGACAGCGATTACGACGACATCCAGCAGATCAAGGCCAATTCCAACCGCGCTGCCAGCCTCACGCGGCAATTGCTCGCCTTCAGCCGCCAGCAGACCCTGCAGCCCGAGGTCATCCAGCTGCCGGACATCATCTCCGAGGTGGGGCATCTGCTGAAGCGGCTGCTGGGTGCCAAGATCACCCTCAAGGTGCGCCACGATCGCGATCTTGGTTACGTCCGCGCCGATCCGCGGCAGCTGGAACAGGTGATCGTCAACCTCGCGGTCAACGCGCGCGATGCCATCCAGACCCACGGCGGCGGCGAGAGCGCCACCGGCACGCTCGCCTTTGCCACGCGCCGGGTGGAGGCGAAGGACATCCGCCGGATGGGGTCCGAGATCATCCCGGCGGGCGACTACACCGTGCTCATAGCCGAGGATACCGGCGGCGGCATTCCGGCCGACATCATCGGCAAGCTGTTCGAGCCTTTCTTCACGACCAAGGAACAGGGCAAGGGCACCGGCCTCGGCCTGTCCACGGTCTATGGCATCGTCAAGCAATCGGGCGGTTTCATCTTTGCCGGCAACGCCAAGGCGCCCGACGGGTCGATCAAGGGCGCCCGTTTCACCATCTATCTGCCGGTCTACCACGCCACCGAGGAAGAGCTGGCCCAGGCCGAGACCGAGGAGGTGCAGGCGCGCGAATGGTCGGGCGGGGGGTGTATCCTGCTGGTCGAGGACGAGGACATGGTACGCGCCGTTGCCACGCGCGCGCTGGAGCGCGAAGGCTATTCCATCGTCGCCGCCAGCGATGGGGACGAGGGGCTGGAGCTGTTCCGCGCGGACCCGGACAAGTTCGATCTCGTGGTCACCGATGTCGTCATGCCGAGCATGGATGGCCCGGCGATGGCGAAGGAGATACGCAAGGTGCGCGGCAATCTGCCCATCCTGTTCATGTCCGGCTATGCCGAAGAACAGCTGCGCGGCGATATTCACATCGACCACATGCATTTCATCGCCAAGCCGTTCAGCGTGAAGCAAATCGGCGAAAAGGTCAGCGGCGTGCTGCGCAAGGCGGCGGCGCGGGCGACCGAGAGCGTATAGGAAATAATTTTCGTTCGACTCTTGTTCTTATGGAACAAAGTGGGTACATGACAAGTCCAATGCAGCTGGCCAGCCGGGTGAAAAACCCCCGGCGCGCCCTAGCGAACAGGCGGAGACGATGTCATGGCAAGTGCGAATCTGAAGCTCGTCGAAAAGGAAGCTAAAGTGGACCGTCAGAAGGCGCTCGATGCAGCGCTCGCACAAATCGATCGCGCGTTCGGCAAAGGCTCGGCGATGAAGCTGGGCCAGAAGGAAACGATGGAGGTCGAAACGATCTCCACCGGCAGTCTAGGCCTTGATATTGCCCTGGGTGTCGGCGGGCTTCCGAAGGGCCGGGTGATCGAGGTCTACGGGCCTGAAAGCTCCGGCAAGACCACGCTCGCACTGCACGTGCTGGCCGAATGTCAGAAGAACGGTGGCACTGTCGCCTTCGTCGATGCCGAACACGCGCTGGATCCGGCCTATGCCAAGAAGCTGGGCGTCAACATCGACGAACTGATCGTCTCGCAGCCCGATACCGGCGAACAGGCCCTGGAAATCGTGGACACGCTCGTGCGTTCGAATGCGATCGACGTGCTGGTGGTCGATTCGGTCGCCGCGCTGGTTCCCCGTGCCGAGATCGAGGGCGAGATGGGCGACAGCCACGTCGGCCTGCAGGCGCGCCTCATGTCGCAGTCGCTGCGCAAGCTTACGGGTTCGATCAACCGATCCAAGTGCATGGTGATCTTCATCAACCAGCTGCGCATGAAGATCGGCGTGATGTACGGCAACCCGGAGACGACGACGGGCGGCAACGCGCTCAAGTTCTACGCCTCGGTCCGCCTCGACATCCGCCGCACCGGCGCCATCAAGGACCGTGACGAGGTTATCGGCAACTCGACCCGCGTGAAGGTGGTCAAGAACAAGGTTGCCCCGCCGTTCAAGCAGGTCGAATTCGACATCATGTATGGCGAGGGCATTTCCAAGATCGGCGAGATCCTCGATCTCGGCGTGACCGCCGGCATCGTCGAGAAGTCCGGTTCCTGGTTCAGCTACGACAGCATTCGTATCGGCCAGGGACGGGAAAACGCCAAGACGTTCCTCAAGGAGAATCCCGAGATCAGCAACCGTCTGGAAGCCGCCATCCGCGGTCGAACCGATGCGGTTGCCGAGGAGATGATGACGGGTCCGGACGCGGAATCCGAAGACTGATCCTCAAGAAGGTGTGACCGCAGCTTGTCCGTTTCGGGCGCTGCAGGACGTGCAACACCTTGCGAAACCGGAGCCGGCGACGGCGGGACCCCCACCCGCCTCCGCCGGCTTCTTCGCGTCCGGCTTCTGCCGCCACCTGCGGGTGTGACGGTGGCAAACACGATACTTGTCCCCGCGCGGTCCAGCGCCTAATTCGCGGTCATGCAATCGACCAACGACATTCGCCGGACCTTCCTCGACTACTTTGCGGCCAACGACCACCAGGTCGTGCCCTCAGCGCCGCTGGTCCCGTACAACGATCCCACCCTGATGTTCGTCAACGCCGGGATGGTGCCGTTCAAGAACGTGTTCACCGGCATGGAAACGCCGCCCGGCCCCCGCGCCTCGAGCAGCCAGAAATGCGTTCGCGCCGGCGGCAAGCACAACGACCTCGACAATGTCGGATACACCGCGCGCCACCTCACCTTCTTCGAGATGCTGGGCAACTTCAGCTTCGGCGACTATTTCAAGGAACGCGCGATCGAGCTGGCGTGGAACCTGGTGACAAGGGAGTTCGGGCTCGATCCGAACCGCCTCACCGCCACCGTCTACCACACCGACGACGAAGCCTTTGCCCTGTGGCGCAAGATCGCCGGGCTGCCCGAAGAGCGCATCATCCGCATCCCCACCAAGGACAACTTCTGGGCGATGGGCGCGGATGGGCCGTGCGGCCCGTGTTCGGAGATCTTCTGGGACCACGGACCGTCGGTTGCTGGCGGCCCTCCTGGCTCGCCTGACGAGGACGGTGACCGCTTCGTCGAGATCTGGAACCTCGTGTTCATGCAGCACCTGCAGGAAAACGACGAGATCGTCGGCAACCTGCCGCGCCCCAGCATCGATACCGGCATGGGCCTGGAACGTATCGCCACGGTGATGCAGGGTGTGCACAACGTATTCGAGACCGATACCTTCCGCACGTTCATCGCCGCGAGCGAGGAACTGGTAAAGGCCAAGGCGGACGAGGCGACCATCGCCAGCCACCGCGTGATCGCCGATCACCTGCGCTCGACCAGTTTCCTCATCGCAGATGGCGTCCTGCCGTCCAACGAAGGTCGCGGCTATGTCCTGCGCCGCATCATGCGCCGGGCCATGCGCCATGCCCACCTGCTGGGGGCCGAGACGCCGCTGATGCACCGCATGGTGCCCGCGCTGGTGGGCGAGATGGGGCAGGCCTATCCCGAGCTTGGCCGCGCGCAGGCGCTTATCACCGAAGTGCTCGAACGCGAGGAGACCCGCTTCCGCCAGACCCTCGACAAGGGGCTGCGCCTGCTCGACGAGGAAAGCGCGGGCCTTGCGGAGGGGGACAGCCTTCCCGGCGAGACCGCCTTCCGCCTCTACGACACCTTCGGTTTTCCCTACGACCTTACCGAGGACGCGCTGCGCAGCCGCGGCATCACCGTGGCGCGCGAAGGGTTCGACGCCGCCATGGCGCAGCAAAAGGCAGCGGCCCGCGCGGCGTGGAAGGGTTCGGGCGCGGCGGCCGACAGCGAGATCTGGTTCGACATCGCCGAGCGCGAGGGCGCAAGCGAGTTCACCGGCTACAGCGCCACCGAGGGTGAGGGCCGGGTGGTCGCGCTGGTGGTTGACGGCAAGGAGGTGTCCTCTGCCGAAAGCGGGCAGGACGTGATCGTACTCACCAACCAGACCCCGTTTTATGGCGAGAGCGGCGGACAGATGGGCGATGCCGGCATCATCACGGGCGACAATCGCCTGCACATCGCGGTTGCCGACACCGCCAAGCCGCTTGGTCGCCTGCACGCGCATCGCGGCCGGATCGAGGCGGGCAGGGTCGCCGTGGGCGACACCGTCCACCTCGCCATCGATGCCGAGCGGCGTGACGAAGTCCGCGCCAACCATTCGGCCACTCACCTGCTCCACGCCGCGCTGCGGCATCACCTGGGCGAGCATGTCACGCAGAAAGGGTCGCTCGTCGCGCGCGACAAGCTGCGCTTCGATTTTGCGCACCCCAAGCCGCTTACGCCGTCGCAGATTGCCGCCGTGGAGGCCGAGGTCAACGCCGAGGTGCGCGCCAATGCCGAAACCGTTACCAGGTTGATGAGCCCGGATGATGCCGTCGAGGCGGGCGCGCTGGCCTTGTTCGGGGAAAAATACGGAGAGGAAGTGCGCGTGCTCTCCATCGGGCGCCCGGATCACGGCGGATCGGGTCGCAATTACTCGGTAGAGCTTTGCGGCGGGACCCACGTGCGGGCAACGGGTGACATCGGCCTCTTCCGCATCGTTTCCGAAAGCGCGGTATCGTCCGGCGTCCGCAGGATCGAGGCGCTGACCGGTGAAGCCGCGCGGCTGTGGATGGTGAACCGCGAGGACTCCCTGAAAGCGGTTGCCGCGACGCTGCGAACCGGCCCCGAAGATGTCGAGCAGCGCGTCGCCGCGCTGGTCGATGAACGCAAGCGTCTGGAGCGTGAACTCGCCCAGGCGAAGAAGCAGCTGGCTCTCGGGGGTGGCTCAAACGCCAAGGCGGAGCAGGATGAAACCGTTGGCGGGGTCGCCTTTTCGGGCCAGGTTCTGCACGGCATGGACCCGCGCGAATTGCGCGGTCTGCTCGACGGAGCGAAGACGAGGCTGGGCAGCGGAGTGGCCGCCATAGTCACTGTGAATGACGGAAAGGCAGCAGTTGCCGTCGGCGTGACCGACGATCTGATTGGCCAGTTCAGTGCGGTCGACCTCGTGCGCGCCGGCGTTGAGGCCGTTGGCGGCAAGGGTGGGGGAGGCAGGCCCGACATGGCGCAAGGTGGCGGCCCGGACGGCGAGAAAGCCGCCCAGGCCATCGAAGCCATGCGCCAGGCATTGGCTGGCGTCAGCGCCTGACGTCGATCAACCGATGCGGTTGCCGGAAGCGCCCCTGCGATCGGGCTCGCTGCCGCGCGGCACGTTCTTCATGTCGCGATCGGCACGACCATGCTCATCGTCCGCGGCCACATTCTTGGGCTTGAATTTTTCGGCGTTCGGGGTGGGCTTGGTGGGATCTTCTACGTTGCTCATGGAAAGTCTCCTTCCCCGTATCAATGCCTGAGGGCGCGCAACGGTCCGACAAACCTCAACTGTCCACCGCGCCCGTGCGCAGCTTCGGCGTGTAGGTCATCTCGCCACCCTCCCGGATCTTGGCACGAAATTCGTCCCGCTTCTCGTGGATGGAGGCGATGACCGGGCCCATCGCCACGCCAAGATCGACCAGCGCCGCCTCGGAAAGCTGAAGCGAGCTTTCCAGCGTTTCCGGGACCGCCGTGGTGGCACCGCTGCGGTAAAGCTCGGCAGCGTGGGCGCTGTCACGCGCGCGCGCGATGATTGGCAGGTCCGGCCAGGCAGCGCGCAGCTTGCGGGTCAGGCGCCCGGCAAGGACATGCTCATCCATCGTCAGGATAACGGCGGGCGCGCGCGCGATGCCCAGCTTGTCCAGCGCATCGTTGCGCAGGGCGTTGCCGAAGACCGCATGGTACCCCTCGTGCCGGGCCCGCTCGACCAGGTCGGGATCGAAGTCGATGGCGACGTAGGGCTTGTCATGCACGCGCAGCATCTGGGCCACCAGCTTGCCCACGCGCCCCAGCCCGATGATGATGGCGCGCGGTTCGTCCGCGTCGGCATCAAGCGGGTCGAGCGCGGGCGCGGGCTCCACCCGGCGGGCGACCACTTTGCCGAGCCCGGCAAGCAAGGGCGTGACGGTCAGGCCGACGGCGGTGACGATCTGCCAGAACTGCGCGGTCTCCCGATCGATCAGCAGTGCCGCACTGGCGGCGGCCAGGATGATGAGCGTGGTTTCCGACGGGCTCGCCATGAGAATGCCCGTTTCGATCGCAGTGGAGCGGCGCGCGCCCATGATGCGCAGCAGAAAGCCCGTCACCACGGCCTTGAGCGACAGCACGCACAGCACCGCCAGAATTACCGCGGGCAGGTTGGCCCAGACCACGGCAAGGTCGATACTCATCCCCACGGTCATCAAAAACACGCCGAGAGCGAGGCCCTTGAACGGCTCGATGATGCCCTCGACCTCCGAATGGTATTCGGTTTCCGCGATCAGCAGGCCCGCCACCAGCGCGCCCACGATGGGCGACAGGCCGACGAGCGCGGTCGCGAGGCTGGCCCCGATCACCACCAGCAGGCTGGCGGCGAGGAACAGCTCGGGGCTTTTGGTGCGCGCGGCCTGGCCGAAAAGGTAGGGCAGAAGGTAACGTCCGGCCACCATCATCACGGCCACCACCAGCGCGCCCTGCCACAGCACGGTGACAAGGCCGCCGACGCCATCCTCTCCCGCGGTCGGTCCCAGCGCGCCGAGGAGGAAGATGATGGGCACGATCATGATGTCTTCGAACAGCAACATCGACAATGCCGCGCGTCCCACCGGCGTCGTGGTGCCCGAGATTGGCAGCACCAGCGCGGTCGAACTGAAGGCGAGGGCCAGGCCAAGCGCCAGGGCGCCAGTCCAGTACTGGCCCATCGCCCACAGCGCCGCGGCGATGAGGCCGCCGGCCACCAGCACTTCAAGCGCGCCGAGGCCGAACACCAGCTTGCGCAGCTGCCACAGGCGCTTGAAGCTGAGTTCGAGGCCGATGGTGAACAGCAGCAGGATGATGCCGAACTCGGCGAACGGCTCCAGCGCCTCGGGGTCGGAGATGGAAACGTAGTAGAGCGACGGGACCTCATCCACCAGGCGGCCAAGGCCGAACGGGCCGACAAGCAGGCCGACGAGGATGAACCCGATGATCGGCGTCACGCGAAAGCGCGCGAACAAGGGGATGACGATGCCGGTCGCCCCGAGAATCACGAGCGCATCGCTCATCGTGGAAGACAGTTCGGCGCCGTGCATGGGCTTCTATTGCAGATGCGAAGGTCACACGGCAACGGGCAAAGGCTGCGTTCCGCCTCTAGCCAGCGCAAACCGAGGCGCTACACGTGCGTGCCATGGAAACGTCCACGATCATCGCGCTCGCCCTTTATTTCATCCTCATGCTCGCCATCGGCGTGTTCGCGTGGAAGCGATCGACGGCGGATAGCGAGGGCTATCTGCTCGGCAGCCGCAATCTGCACCCGGCAGTCGCGGCGCTTTCGGCGGGGGCGAGCGACATGTCGGGCTGGCTGCTGCTGGGCCTGCCTGGCGCGCTTTATGTCAGCGGGCTGGTGGAGGCCTGGATCGGTATCGGCCTGTTCGTGGGTGCGCTGGTCAACTGGATCGTGGTGGCGCCCCGCCTGCGGCGGCAGACGGTTGAATACGGCAACGCCCTGACGATCCCCGAGTTTCTCGCCAATCGCTTTCCCGACAAGGCCGTGCTGCTGCGGGTGATCTCGGCCGTCATCATCGTGCTGTTCTTCGCGGTCTACAGCGCGGCCAGCCTGGTGGCGGGGGGCAAGCTGTTCGACACGATCTTCCTGAGCGGGCAGATCCTGGGCATGAGCCCCTATCTGGCCGGCGTTCTCATCACCGCGCTGGTGGTGCTGGCCTACACGGCGATCGGCGGTTTCCTGGCGGTGAGCCTGACCGATTTCGTGCAGGGGCTGATCATGGTCGTCGCCCTGGTGCTGATGCCGCTGGTGGTGCTCTACGGGCAGGGCGGGGGCGGCATTTCCCAGATGCGTGACACGCTGGCCGCGGTCGATCCGGGGTTCCTGTCGCTGTTTTCCGGCCTGACCTTCATCGGCTTCCTCAGCGCGGTAACCTGGGGGCTCGGCTATTTCGGCCAGCCGCACATCATCGTGCGCTTCATGGCCGTGCGTGAGGGCGGGATCCCCATGGCGCGCAACATCGGCATGACGTGGATGGCGGTGGCGCTGATCGGCGCGATCGGCATCGGCCTTGCCGGCCGCGCCTATGTCGAGCGCAACCCGGCGGTGGCGCTGGAGGACCCGGAAACCATTTTCATCCTGCTGGCCGACCTGTTGTTCCATCCCTTCGTCACCGGCTTCCTGCTGGCGGCGTTGCTGGCAGCGGTGATGAGCACGATTTCCAGCCAGCTGCTGGTCGCCTCCAGTTCGCTGACCGAGGACTTCTACCGCCTGTTCCTCAACCGGAACGCGACCGAGACGCAGGCAGTGCGGGTGGGGCGGATCAGCACGGTCATCGTCGCGGTGGCGGCAATCGTCATTGCCAGCGATTCCGACAGCGGCGTGCTCTCGCTCGTATCGAATGCATGGGCGGGCTTCGGTGCCGCCTTCGGTCCGCTGATCGTGCTCGCACTGACATGGAACCGGATGACCGGCGCCGGCGCCGTGGCCGGGCTGGTCACGGGCGCGGCTGTGGTCATCGTATGGATCTTCTCCGGCCTGGGCGAAGCGACCGGCATTTACGAGATCATTCCCGGTTTCGTTGCCGCCTGGCTGGCGATCTGGGGGGTCAGTCGGATGACCCGCCCGGCACCCCAAACGCGGTTGGTGCAATGAATCCTCGCTATTTTGCGACAGAGCGCCCATATAGTGCGTGCTGACGTCGAAATTTGCGACGGACTTCGAGATTTGCCTACCGCCGATTGCCTCTCAGGCCCCGGCGTAAAACAGACGACGACTTCCTTTCTTCGGACGAACTGACGCACGTTCCATGGGCAATGTCGCCCGTGGTCCCTCCTGTTCTCGAAAGGAACATCTCATGTCGAAAACCGGCACCGTAAAATTCTTCAATTCCGACAAGGGCTATGGCTTCATCCAGCCCGATGACGGCTCGGCCGACAGCTTCGTGCATATCTCGGCCGTACAGGCCGCCGGCATGCAGACGCTCGATAAGGAACAGCGTCTCAACTACGAAGTCGAGACCGGCCGCAACGGCAAGGAAAGCGCGATCAACCTTTCCTCGGCTGATTGATTTTCCGGCGGGCGCGGGGCCACGGCCTCGCGCCCGTCATTCCTATTCAATCGCGCAGGAGACAGGCATGGCCGATAGTTACGAAATGTGCTGCGAGCGGGCTGACGCCGCTGCACTCGCCGCCAGCAATGCCGCACTCGACAACGTGCGCGATCGCGAATTACGCGCGGAGAAGACCTGGCGCGGGCTGGCTGCAAAGGCCCGTTCCGTCGTCGAATCGCGCGAAAAGGTGGAACGCGAGAAGCTTGCGGAACGCCAGATGCTGGCGCGGCAGGACGATCTTGCGGACACCGCCAACGACAACGCCGATGACGGCGATGATGATGACGCTGCGGGCAGCGTCGCCAACTAACGAAGGCTAGCCCCCGCCCGGCCCGTGCTGCCGCGTCGGCGGCGGGCCGCTGGGTTCGGTCGCGGTTTCGCCGTCGACCTTTTCCTTCTGTTCCCACTCGATCCGGTAGAGATCGAACCGCCGGTCCGCCAGGTTGCGCACCGTGCCCTCTGCACGCGCCCAAGCGAGATCGGCGAGGTTCACGTCGCTGATCGTCAGCGTCTCCACGTTTTCCGACGCTTCGGCTGCGATACCGTCACGGGCGAAGGGGAAGTCGCACGGCGTCAGGATGCAGCTCTGCGCATACTGGATGTCCATGTTGGCGACGTTGGGCAGGTTGCCGACGTTGCCTGACAGCACCATGAAGCACTGGTTCTCGATCGCGCGCGCGGCGGAGCAATAACGCACCCGCATGTAACCTTGCCGGCTGTCCGTGCAGAACGGCACGAAGATGATCCGCGCCCCCTCGTCCACCAGGCGGCGGGCAAGCTCGGGGAATTCGCTGTCGTAACAGATCAGCACGCCCACCGGACCGCAGTCGGTCTGGATAACGTCCACCGCATCGCCGCCGCGAATGTTCCACCAGTACGCCTCGTTAGGCGTGGGGTGGATCTTCTCCTGCGTGTGGACGGACCCGTCGCGCAGGCACACGATGGCGATGTTGTGGATGTCGCCGTCTTCCATCCGCGTGGGATGGCTGCCGCCGATGATGTTGATGTTGTATTTCAGCGCCATTTCCGACAGCGCCGCGCTGATGCAGGGCGTGTATTCGGACAGGCGCTCGATGCTCTCGATGGGAGAGAGGGTTTCCGGCTCCGCGCTCAGCAGCATGAGCGTGAACATCTCTGGAAAGAGGATGAAGTCCGCCTCGTAATCGCTGGCCACGTCGACAAAATAGCGGATCTGGCCGATGAACTCGTCGAAGTCCTTCACCGCACGCGCCTGCAACTGGCAGGTGGCGACGCGCACGTTCTCGACGCCGCGCGGAACCCGTGGCTTGGGGCCGGGTTCCTGGTCGACGAAGGGGTTGCGCCACATCATGTGCACGGCGTTGCCGCGGCTGCGCTTGTCTTCGGGCAGATAGCCCTTGAGCACACCCACCGGTTCGAACCCGTTGGCAAGCTGGAAGCGGATCACGGGATCGTGGATCTTGCCTGCCACGACCTGGTCGAGATAGTCCTGCGGGCCACTGACCTTGCGCTGGGCGCGGCCGTAGTTCGGCATCCGGCCTGCGAAAACGATGCCTTTCAGATCAAGCTGTTCGGCCAGCGCGCGGCGTTCTTCGTACAGGCGCCGCCCGATGCGCGTGCCGCGCGTCTTGGGATCGACGCACAGTTCGTAACCGTAAAGCCAGTCACCGAAGGGATCGTGGCGGCTGCCGTATCCGTTGCCGGTGATCTCGTCCCAGGTGTGCGGGGCCAGGGCCTTGTCCCCGCCGATGCGCATGGTGGCGCAATAGCCGATCAGCTTAGCATCCAGCAGGGCGACGAAGCAGCCCTCGGGATAGTTGTTGATCTGCCCACGGATCTCGCTGGCGGTGTAGGGCGCAAAATCCTCGTACACGCGTTTTGCCAGTGCGGCGATGCGGCGGACATCGGCGATTTCCGCCTGACGGATTTCGAGGCGGGCCTTGGTCACGCAGGTACTCCGATAAACAGCGCATCGTCACCGCCGCGCCAGGCTGCATGGATTGCAGCGTGGCGGCGGCGGCTTGCCCGAACGGGCATCGGCTCAGCCGAGTCCCTGTGCCTTCATTTCGACCTCGAGCCCCTCGACGATGGCCTCGAAGAACTGCTCGGTCGTCATCCACGGCTGTTGCGGGCCGATCAGCAGCGCCAGGTCTTTGGTCATCTTGCCGGATTCCACGGATCGGATGCACACGCGCTCCAGCGTCTCGGCGAACTTGACCACGTCGGGCGTGCCGTCGAACCGGCCGCGGTACATCAGGCCGCGCGTCCAGGCGAAGATGCTGGCGATGGGGTTGGTGCTCGTCGCCTTGCCCTGCTGGTGCTGGCGATAATGGCGCGTCACGGTGCCGTGCGCGGCCTCAGCCTCCACGGTCTTGCCGTCGGGCGTCATCAGCACGCTGGTCATCAGGCCGAGCGAGCCGAAGCCCTGTGCCACCACGTCGGACTGCACGTCGCCGTCGTAGTTCTTGCAGGCCCAGACGAACTTGCCGCTCCACTTGAGTGCGGCGGCGACCATGTCGTCGATCAGGCGATGCTCGTAGATGATCTTCGCTTCGGCGAATTTCTCCTTGAAGCCCTCGGTGTCGAACACTTCCTGGAACAGGTCCTTGAAGCGGCCATCGTACTTTTTCAGGATGGTGTTCTTGGTCGAGAGATACACCGGCCATCCGCGGTCGAGGCCGTAGTTGAAGCTGGCGCGGGCGAAGTCGCGGATGCTCTCGTCATGGTTGTACATGGCCATGGCGACGCCGGGCTGCTCGAACGTGTGCACGTCGAGGTCGATGGTCTGGCCATCGTCACCCTCGAACACCAGGCGCAGCTTGCCAGCGCCGGGGATCAGCGTGTCGGTGGCGCGGTACTGGTCGCCGAACGCGTGGCGGCCAACGACGATGGGATCGGTCCAGCCAGGCACCAGGCGCGGCACGTTGTCGATCACGATGGGTTCACGGAAGATCGTGCCGCCCAGGATGTTGCGGATCGTGCCGTTTGGCGAACGCCACATGCTCTTGAGGTTGAATTCCTCCACCCGCGCTTCGTCCGGGGTGATGGTGGCGCACTTCACGCCCACGCCGTATTTCTTGATCGCCTCGGCGGAATCGATGGTGATCTGGTCGTCCGTCTCGTCACGCTTTTCCACGCTCAGATCGTAATACTTCAGGTCCACGTCGAGATAGGGCAGGATCAGCCGTTCGCGTATCCATTCCCAGATGATGCGGGTCATTTCATCGCCGTCGATTTCGACGATGGGGTTCTTTACCTGAATCTTGGCCATCGGGTGTCCCTGTAGAAAACGTGGTAGAAAAGGCGGATTTGGCCGCGTCCTAGCAGACGCCTACCGTCACGCAAGGGAAGGGGCGGCAATCCGCGCCCGGTCGGCAAATCCGGCGACCAGGGCGGGGGCAAGGCGCGCCAGGGCCAGTGCGGCGCGCGCACCGATGCGGGTTTCCGCCGCGTGCCACGCCGCCGATGCCAGAGCGACGGGCAACCGGGCCTGCCGGGCAAACGCGCGCTGGTAGACGGGCGCTGCGGCGGCTCCCCCCGCCAGCCAGTGCTGCGCGGCGGTTACTCCGCTGGCGAGCGCGATGGAAATACCCTCGCCCGCGAGCGAAGGAATGACCGCCGCCTGATCGCCCAGCCGGAACAGGCCGGGCGCCGTGTCTTTCGCGATGAAGCCGTAGGGGACGGCGCCGATGGTGTCGCAGCGCACCTGTCGCCAATCATCTCCCAGCCGGGCGGCGAGGGCGGGGTGGTCGCGTGCAAGCTGCGCGAAAAGGGCCTGTGGCGAGCCGCCGGCATCGGCCAGCGCGCTCTTTCGCATGGCCAGGCACAGGTTGGCGCTGCCGCCTTCCTGCAGCACGATGCCGACGTATCCGCCGGGAAACAGGTGCAACTCGATCGCGCCGCCCAGCAGGCGCTGACGCTCCGGCGTGTGCGGCAGGCGCAGGCGGATGCCGAGCGCGGTATCGTTGGCGGACCGGGGCCTGGATTGTCCGCGCACGTCGTGCTTTCCGGTGGCGAGAAACAGGCTCTGCGGTCGGTAACTGGCGACGCGCCCTTCGACCGTGAGGCCCTCGATGGCGCGAACCGTATCGAAATCCAGCCGCGCGCCGACCGCCAGGGCGCGGGCGCGCATGGCAGTATCCAGCGCGTGGCGCGACAGGCCCCATGCGGGGTGCGGCAGGTCCAGCGCGGCCTGGTGCGGGCCGTCGAACAGCCGCAACCGAGCCACGCGGTGCGCGCCGAGTGCTGCGGGAGAGAGGCCCAGCGTCTGCAACTGCTCCGCCGTGCGCCAGCTCAGGAATCCGCCGCACAGGGGATCGCCGACGTCAGCGTCGCGGTCGATCAGCAACGGCATCGCGCCCGTCTGGCCCAGTCGGATCGCCGCCGCGCACCCCGCCGGGCCTGCGCCGAGAACTAGCGGGTCTGCGATACGCACAGGCGGAAGGGAAAATGCCGCTCTATCCGCGCGCCCGTAACGCCGGCCTCGGCAAGCAGGGCGGGCCATTCGGCGGGGCGGTATGATCGGGCGATGGAGGTGCGGCCGTCGGCGCGCACGATCGGATGCCAACGCGCCGCCCAGGCGAGCAGCGGATAGCCCGCATAGCTGACGGCGTGACGGTGCAGGTCGTTCACGAACCACCCGGCGCGCGCTTCGGCTTCCATGAAACGCAGGAACAGCACCAGTTCTTCGCGGCCCATGTGATGCGCAACCAGGCTGGAGACGATCACGTCCCACCCGCCGCCGACGAGATCGGCATAGTCGCCGGTGTGGTAGCGGATCGGCACACCTTCGGGCGTCGTCTCGCGCGCGACAAGGGCGCTGTTGGGGTTGAGATCGACGCCGACCAGTTCGGCCTTCTTCCCATTCGTTTCGGCCCAGGCGGCGATGCGGCGCAGCATATCACCCTGGCCATAACCGACGTCGAGCAGGCGAACGCTGTCGCGTCCCGCCAGCGCGCGGTCGAGAAAGGCGAGGGTGGGGCGATAGGCCAGGGTCGCGCGGTTCACCCGTGCAAGGTCGGCCAGCACCGCGCGATAGGTGGCTTCAGGCAGCGCCGGATCGTCCATCAGCTCTTCGGTGTCGAGCCGCTCTGCCAGCCGGGCATTCATCTCTCCTGGTCCCAGTGAAAGCGCACGCCTTCCATCGCCAGGCCCGGCCCGAAAGCGAGTGCGAGGCCGTTGCGTGGGCGCTGCTCCATCATCCGCTGAAGAACGAACAGGACGGTGGCGGAACTCATGTTGCCCACTTCGCGCAGAACTTCGCGAGAGGCGTCCAGCGCATCGGCAGGCAGGTGAAGGCCGCGCTCGACAGCGTCCAGGATCGACTTGCCGCCGGGATGGACCGCCCATGCATCGGGCTCGCCGCCCGCGCGCAGCTTCTCGGCCATGTGCTCGTCAGCCAGCGCTTCGGCGAGGCGACCGGGCACGGCACCCGACAGGTGCATGACGAACCCGGTCTCGCCGATGGTCCAGGTGATGAGGTCGCCGCTGTCGTCGAGCGCGGCGGAAAGGCCTTCGCCCAGAACCAGCCCCGGCCCGCTGCCGGTTACAAGCGCGGCGGCGGCTCCGTCGGCGAACTGGCCCATGGCCAGCAGCTGTTCCAGCGTCGCGCCGTCCTGCAGGTGCAGGGTGCACAACTCGACCGACACGGCCAGCACCCGCGCCGCCGGGTTGCCGCGCACGATGTGGCCCGCCGTGCGCAGCAGGGTGATCCCGGCGTAGCAGCCCATGAAGCCGATGGAGATGCGCTCGACGTCGCTTGCAAGACCGAGGCGGCGGGCGATGACCTGGTCCAGACCTGGGGCCATGAAGCCGGTGCAGCTGGCAACAACGATGTGGGTGACGCCTGCAAGGTCGGGCAACTTGCCGATCGCCGCCAGCGCCAATTCCGGCGCCTCTGCCGCGTAGCGTGCCATGCGCCCGGCGGTGCCTGTGGGATGGGCGGCGTCGTAGAAACTGCCTGCCTCCATCGCGATGTCGGCGGGTTCGAGCACCGAGTAACGGTGGTCGATGCCGCCGCGGTCGGTCATCCGGCGGAACAGCTTTTCCTCGCGCGGATCGGTGATCTGGCGCGCGGCATACTCGGTGTAGGGGATATGCGCGTCACGCGCTGGCGTCGCGGTGCCGAGGGCATTGATGCGCGGCACACCCTGCGGTCGCAGGGCCACAGCGTTCCGGGCGACCAGTTCGGTGACGTCATTCATTCGTGCATTCAACGCGGCGCCGGGCGCATCGTGCCGGTCACGCGCAGATTTTCGCCTTGGCCGCGTCATACTCGGCGATCAGCTGCGCGGCGAGATCGGCCGTGGGCCGCACATCGCGCACCGCGCCGACGCCATGGCCGGCGGACCACACGGTCTTCCACGCCCTGGCTTCCTCGTTCAACGACATCTGCCCGGCGTGTTCGTGCGAGGCCGAGGCGAGGCTGGGCGTCATGAAGTTGGCGCCCACGCCCGTCACCTTGTCGGTATAGGTGATATCCTTGGCGGTGGCGCCGATCATCATGGCCTTCTGCTCGGCCGAGGCCATGCTCTCGGTCGCGGCGATGAAGTGGCTGCCGAAATAGCCAAAATCCGCACCCATTGCCTCTGCTGCCAGGACGTGGCCGCCGTGGCTCATCGATCCCGAGAGGATCAGTGCGCCATCCCACACCTCGCGGATCTCGCTGGTGAGGGCGAAGGGGCTGAACGTGCCCGCGTGCCCGCCCGCACCTGCGGCGACCGCGATGATGCCATCCACCCCGGCCTCGGCGGCCTTTTCCGCGTGGCGTCGCATGATCACGTCGTGGAACACGATGCCGCCATAGGAATGGACGGCCTGTACCAGGTCGGGCACCGCGCCGAGCGAGGTGATGATCAGCGGCACCTTGTGCTTCACGCACAGTTCGAGGTCCGCCATCACCCGCGGGTTGGACTGGTGGACGATCAGGTTGACGCCGTAGGGCGCATCGTCAGGGCCGAGGCGGTCCTGTATCTCGACCAGCCATTCCTCGAACCCTTCCGAGGTGCGCTGGTTGAGCGCCGGGAACGTGCCGCACAGGCCCGCCTTGCACGTTTCCACCACCATGTCCGGTCCGGAGACGAGGAACATCGGGGCGACGATCGCCGGGATGCGCAACCGCGCGGCGAAGGCCTCGACCAGGCCGTTCATCGCCCCGGCGGTCATCAGAACGCTTCCGCCGGCATGTCCATCATGCTCGCCTTGCCGCTGCGGATCGCCATGAACTGGGCGGTGGCTGGCGGCAGCAGGCGGTCAAAGAAGAACTGCGCGGTGACCAGCTTGGCCTTGTAGAACGCTTCGTCCCCGGTGCCCTCTGCCAGCTTCGCATGGGCGACCTTGGCCGCCTTGGCGAAGCAGAAACCCATGGCAACGAAGCCGAGCAGGCGCAGGTAGTCTGTCGCCGCGGCGGCCGCTTCCTCGGGGTCTTTCATGCCCTTCTGAGCAATGTGCCCGGTGGCCAGTTGCAGCGCGCCAAAGCTCTGCTGCAAGGCGCCGACCAGCCTGCCGATGTTCGCATCCGCGCCGTTGTCCTCGATGAACTGGCTGACCGGGTGGAAGAAGCTGCGCAGGTTGCGGCCCATGCGATCGGGCAGCTTGCGTCCGACCAGATCCAGTGCCTGAATGCCGTTGGTGCCTTCGTAGATCATGGCGATCCGGGCATCGCGGGCGAACTGTTCCACGCCGCTTTCCTGGATGTAGCCGTGGCCGCCGTAGACCTGCACCGCCAGGTGCGCGCTCTCGTGGCCGAGATCGGTGAACAGCGCCTTCACCACCGGCGTCATCAGCGCGACGAGGTCCTTGGCACGGGCACGGGCTTCCGGCTCCTTCGCGGCGTGCTCTGCATCCAGCGCCCGGCTGACCCAGGCGCTGAGCGCGCGGCAGCCTTCGTTGTAGGCGCGCATGGTCATCAGCATCCGCCGCACGTCGGGATGGACGATGATCGGATCGGCCGGGCCATTGGGGTTCTTGGTGCCCGAGAGCGAGCGGCCCTGCAGGCGATCCTTGGCGTAGTAAACGGCGCTCTGGTAGGCGATCTCGCCCACGCCCAGGCCCTGGATGCCAACGGCCACGCGTTCCGTGTTCATCATGGCGAACATGGCTTCCAGACCCTTGTTCGGCTCGCCCACGATCCAGCCCTTGGAATTCTCGAAGCTCATCTGGCAGGTGGCCGATGCCTTGAGGCCCATCTTGTGCTCGATGGCGGTCGGCCCGGCGCCGTTGCGGTCACCCAGCGTGCCGTCGTCCTTGGGCAGGAACTTAGGCACGAGGAACAGGCTGATGCCCTTCACGCCCGCGGGCGCATCGGGCAGGCGGGCGAGCACGAGGTGGACGATATTGTCCGCCAGGTCATGGTCGCCGGCGCTGATGAAGATCTTGTTGCCGGTGACGAGGTAGCTTCCGTCGTCCTGCGGCACGGCCTTGGTGCGCAACATGCCAAGATCAGTGCCGCAGTGGCTTTCCGTCAGGCACATGGTGCCCGACCATTCGCCGTTCGCCATCTTGGGCAGGTAAAGGTTCTTGAGATCGTTGGAGCCATAGGCCTCCAGCGCAACCATCGCCCCGCCGGTGAGGCCGGGGTAGAGGCCGAAGCTGAGGTTCGTGGAACAGCTCATCTCCTCGACCATCTTGGCAAGGCTGTGCGGCGCGCCCTGGCCACCCCATTCCTGGCTGACCACGAGGCCGGCCCACCCCGCTTCGCAGAACGCCTTGTAGGCTTCGGGGAAACCGTCGGGCGTGCGGACAACGCCGTTCTCGATCCGGCAGCCCTGCTGATCGCCGGGCCAGTTGAGCGGCAAGAGCACGTCGCGGCACAGCTTGTTTGCTTCCTCCAGAATGGCGGAGCGCATGTCCTCGTCGAAATCCTCGAACCCTTCGAGATCGCCGAAGCCGTCGTCGGTGTGGAGTTCCTCCAGCACGAAACGCATGTCGCGGATGGGAGCATCATAGACTTGCATGGGACAGGTCCTTTCGAGGGGTCAATCAGTTACGGAGCGGCTTGCCGGTCTCGAGCATTTGCTCGACCCGGGCTTGCGACTTGGGATCGCGCACCAGCTTCATGAAGCCTTCGCGCTCGAGCTTGAGCAGGTCGGCCTCGGTGGTCACTTCGGTCACGTCGGTGTTGCCCCCGGTCAGGATGTGCGCGAGCACGCCCGCAACCGTCCCGTCGTGCGGGGTGGCGATGCCCTGCTTGCGGAAGCTGTCCACTGCCAGCTTGAGCGCGGCCGCGCCGGCGGGGCCGGGCAGGCGATACTCGGGCTTTTCGGGCGGGGTGTAGCCATCGACCATGGCCAGAGCGCGGCTCTTGGCATCGTAGAGCAGGCGGTCGCGGTTCATGGTCACGCCGTCGTCCTGGCGCAGGAACTTGTAATCCTTTGCCTCGGCAGCGGACTTGGCGACCGTGGCGGTCGAGACGATCTCGAACACCTTGCTGACGGCGGGCATGGGGCCGCGCGGCTGGCGCTTGTCGTCCTGCCAGCGGCTCAGCATCTCGCCGCAGCCGCCCCAGCCGGGGATCAGGCCTACGCCGGTCTCGACGAGGCCGATGTAGGTTTCCGCGTGCGCCTGGACGGCATCGGCGTTGAGACACACCTCGCAGCCACCGCCCAGCGCGAGGCCCGCGGGCGCGGCGACGACGGGGAAGGGGGCGTACTTCAGCGCCTTGTAGGCATCCTGCCCACCCTTGATGAGCTTTTCGACCTCGCCCCAGGCCGCGATATTGAGCGCGAACATGGCAAGGCCGAGGTTGGCCCCGGCGGAGAAGTTGGAGCCCTCGTTGTAGACGACCAGCGCCTTGTAGTCCTTGGCCACCAGCGGAACGGCCTGGCCGATCAGCTTCATGACCTGTTCGTCCAGCGCGTTCATCTTGCCGGTGAATTCCAGCGCGACGACACCATCGCCCACGTCCCACAGCGCGGCGCTGCCGTTCTTCAGCAGCGGCTCTGCGGTGCGCTTGATGTCCTCCAGCAACAGCACGCCCTCGGGACGCTCGATGTCGTGGTAGGCGCCATCGGTGCCGAAATACTGTCGCTTGCCGTTTTCGATGCGGTAAAAGGTGCCGTCACCCACCTGCTCGAGGATTGGCGGCACGGCGATGCCGTCGGCCTTCAGGCGCTCGACGAAATGGGCAGCGCCGATGGTGTCGATCATCTCGAACGGGCCGGCCTTCCAGTTGTAGCCGAGCCGCATGGCATCATCGACGCCGGTCACCGTGGCGGTGGCTTCGGGCACGATGGCGGCGGCATAGGCCAGCGTCGGGCCGAGCACGGACCAGGCGTATTCGCCGACCTTCCCCTCCTGCGAGATCAGCGCCCGGAGGTCGCCCTTGGCGGCAGACCCGCGCACCAGGCCCGGACGCGCAGCGGCGCGGTATTCACCGCTCTTCAGGTCCTTCGCCATCTTGGTGCGCGACCCGTCGGCACCCTTTTCCATCGTGTAGAAGCCGCCCTTGCCCTTGCGGCCGGTGTAGCCCTCGGCGATCATCGCCTCGATCAGGGACTCGCTGCGGGCGATCTTCTGATAGGGGTCGTCGGTGGGCAAGGTGCTGGTGAGCGACTTCATCAGGTGCGGCATCAGGTCGATACCGATGAGGTCGATCAGGCCGAACACGCCTGTCTTGGGCACGCCCATCGGCTTGCCGCCGATCTCGTCCGCTTCCTCGACGCTGATACCCTGTTCGAAGGCGGAATTGACCGCCTGCTGAATCCAGAAGGTGCCCACGCGATTGGCGATGAAGCCGGGCGAATCCTCGGCATTGACCACGCTCTTGCCCAGCTTGCGATCGACGAAATCGCGCACCCGCGCGACGGTTTCGGCATCGCTTTCAGGACCGGCCACGATCTCGATCAGGCGCATGTAGCGCGGCGGATTGAAGAAGTGGGTGATCAGGAAGTCGCGCTTGAAATCCTCGCTGCGGCCGTCGGTCAGCTGCGCCAGCGGAATGGTGCTGGTGTTGCTCGATACCGCGGTGCCGGGGGTGCGGACCGCCTCCAGCTTTGCATAGAGGTCCTGCTTGATGTCGAGCCGTTCGATAATCGCCTCGACCACCCAGTCGCACTCGGCAACCTTGGCGAGGTCATCCTCGATATTGCCGGTCTCGACCAGCTTTGCCGCGCGCTTGCCCATGAAGGGGGCGGGGTCGGTCTTGAGCATCTTGGCGACGGCACCCTCTGCCACCGCGTTGCGACTGGTCGCGCCCTCGGGCACGATGTCGAGCAGCAGCACGGGAACGCCTGCGTTGGCCACTTGCGCGGCGATGCCGGCACCCATGGTGCCCGCGCCGATCACGCAGACCTTCTTGATGGTTCCATCCTTGTTGTCAGGGGCGCTCATTCCGCGGCCTCCAGGATGGTGGCGATGCCTTGGCCGCCGCCGATGCACTGGGTGGCGAGGCCGTAGCGCTTGCCTTCGCGCTTCATAAGGCTGGCCGTCTTGCCGACGATCCGTGCGCCGGTGGCGCCGAGCGGGTGGCCCACGGCAATCGCGCCGCCATCGATGTTGATGCGATCGGCCTTGATGCCGAGGTCACCGATGCAGGCGAGTGCCTGGCTGCCGAACGCCTCGTTAAGCTCGACCACGTCGATATCGTCGATGGTGAGGCCGGCGCGTTCCAGCGCCTTCCTGCTCGCCTCGACCGGGCCGATACCCATGATCTCGGGCGCGCAGCCGCTGATGGCCATGCTCTTGATCTTGGCGAGAACGGTCAGGCCGTTGCGCGCGGCATAGTCGGAGCTGCACACCAGCAGCGCGGAGGCGCCGTCGGTCAGCGGGCTGGCGGTGCCGGCGGTGACGGTGCCCTCGGCATCGAAGGCCAGCTTCAGGCCCGCGAGGCCCTCGGCGGTGGTGTCTGGGCGGGGGGTGCCGTCGACATCGACCACGGTGCCGTCATCCAGGGTGTAGGGGACGATCTCGTCCTTGAACTTGCCCGCCTGCACGGCCTCGCCGGCCTTGCGCTGGCTCTCGACGGCGAATGCTTCCTGCGTCGGGCGGTCAATGGCGTATTTCTTTGCCAGGTTCTCTGCCGTATCGCCCATGCCGACGTAGGCCGCGCTCTTGCCCGCCAGTTTGGGGTTGGGCATGGGATTGAACCCGGTCATGGGCACGCGGCTCATCGCCTCGACACCGGCGGCGATGAACACCTCGCCAGCGCCCGCCTTGATCTGGCCAACCGCATAGTGGACCGCGCTCATCGAACTGCCGCAGAAGCGGTTCATGGTGATGCCGCCGATGGACTGCGGAAGGTCGGCCAGCAGCACGACGAGACGCGCGAGGTTGAAACCCTGCTCCCCCTCGGGGAAGGCGCAGCCAAGCACCAGGTCCTCGATATCCTCGGCCTTCACGCCCGTTCGCTCGATCAAACCCTTGATGGTGTTGGCGGCCAGGTCGTCGGGCCGCACCTTGGCGAGAGCGCCGCGATGGGCGGGATGGAAGGGAGAGCGGACGTAACCCGCGATGACGACATCGGTCATGTGCTGTGTGCCTTTCCGGTTTTCATTTATTGCGATTCGAACGCGCGGATTGACCTTTCGCGTCGAATGCTTACGATAAAGTCTGTTACCTGACGTATACGTTAGGGGAAAGCAAATCAAGTGCCGGAATGAAGAGGGAAGAGCCACGATGATTGCCGAAACGGCCGCATCGCATCCGATCGATACCAGCCGCATCCTGGCGGCCGATGGCAGCCTGCGCCCGCGCCTGCTGACCGAGCTGCTGGACCGGGCGGTAAGCAAGTTTCCCGCACGCATCTGCATCGACTTCCTCGGCCGGGAATGGACCTATGGCGAGGTCGGCAAGCTGGTCGACCGGGTGGCCGCGGGGTTGCAGGCGTGCGGGCTGGCCAAGGGCGATCGGTTCGGCCTGTGCCTGCCCAATACCCCCTATTCGGTCATCCTCTACTTCGCGGTGCTGCGCGCCGGCGGAACGGTGGTGAACATCAATCCGCTCTACACCGAGGACGAACTTGCCTTCCTTGTCGTGGATTCGGGGGCGAAGTGGGTGGCGGTGCCCGATCTCGAACTGCTTCACGCAAAGGTCGCGGCGGCCTGGGGGCAGGGCGCGCTGGAAGGCATCGTGCTGTGCCCGATGGCCGACGTGCTGTCGTTCCTGAAATCCGTGGGACTGCGCACCCTGAAGCGGTCCGCGCTGGCGAAGAAGCGCGCCGGCATTGCCTACATCGCCTACCGAGACCTCGCCGCGCACGCCGCGCCGCCCGTCGAACTGGGCCAGACGCCCGATGACGTTGCGGTGCTGCAATACACCGGCGGTACGACCGGTCGGCCCAAGGGTGCGATGCTGACCCATGCCAACCTTGCCGCCAATGCCGCGCAGATGCTGCTGCACCTGGGGGAGGAGCGCGACGTGCCGGAACGCTCGCTGGGCGTGCTGCCGCTGTTCCACGTTTTCGCGCTGACCTGCGTGCTCAATTTCGGAATCGAGACCGCCGCCGAACTGGTGCTGCTGCCGCGCTTCGAGATGGACGAGGTGCTGAAAACCATCAAGCGCAAGCCGCCGACGCAGATGTTCGGCGTGCCCACGATCTACAACGCGCTCGGCAGCCTGCCCGACGACAAGGTGCCCGATCTTTCCACCGTGCGCACCAGCATTTCGGGCGGGGCACCGCTGCCGCTGGAAGTGCGCCAGCAGTATGAGAAGCGCACCGGCAGTCCGGTGGCAGAAGGCTACGGCCTGACCGAGGCGAGCCCGATCGTCACCAGCAACCCGCTGCTTGGCCGCACGCCGGTGAAGGACAATTCCGCCGGCCCGGCCTTTCCGCACACGGTGGTCGAACTGCGCGACGAGGAAGGCAATCTCGTGACGGGCATCGGCCCCGATCATCGCGGCGAAATCTGCGTACGCGGGCCGCAGGTGATGAAGGGCTACTGGAATCGTCCGGAGGAAACGGAGAAGACCTTCTTCGGCAAGTCACTGCGCACCGGCGACATCGGCTATCTCGACAAGGATGGTTACCTGTTCATCGTCGACCGCATCAAGGATCTGATCCTGTGCAGCGGTTACAACGTCTACCCCCGCGCGATCGAGGATGCCGCCTACGAGCATCCGGCGGTCAAGGAAGCGGTCGCCATCGGCGTGCCAGACCCCTATCGCGGCGAAGCGCCCAAGCTGTTCATTGCGCTGCACGAGGGTGAGGAACTGGACGCGGGCACGCTCGACGCCTTTCTGCGGATGCGGCTCAACAAGATCGAAATGCCCGATTCCTACGAGTTTCGGGCTGAGCTTCCCAAGACGCTCGTCGGCAAGCTGGAGAAAAAGGCGCTGGTCGCCGAGGAACGTGCCAGACGTGAAGCCACCGCCGCGGGCGGAGCAGGCGCGTGATGCCCGACAGTGTCAGCAGGATGCACGAGGCCCAGGGGTCGGAGCCTCTGAAAAGCATCGCCGAGGCGGCCGAGGCGCTTGCCGTGACCCAGCGCACGCTGCGCTTCTACGAGGACAAGGGCCTGATCTCGCCGCAGCGAGTGGGCACGATGCGGGCCTATTCCAAGCGCGAGATGGGGCGGATGCAGCTGATCCTGCGGGGCAAGCGGCTGGGCTTCTCCATCCGCGAGATCGGTGAATTCCTGTCGCTCTACGATCAGGATCCCGATCAGGTGGTGCAGGCGAGCCTGATGCTGGAGGCGACCCGTCACCGCCTGTCGGAACTGCGCCATCAGCGCGATGCCATCGACCAGACCATCGCCGAGCTGGAAAGCATCGAGGCCATGTCGCGCCACCACCTGGAGCGGCGCGGCGGCTAGATCGAAAGAGGCTGGAAGCGAATGGTGGGCGTAGCAAGGATTGAACTTGCGACCCCTACGATGTCAACATAGTGCTCTACCACTGAGCTATACGCCCGCACCATTCGCGTGCCATGCCCGCCCCGTCAGGGTGGGCGACAGGCGGGCCATCTAGCGCCGCCACTTCACTGTTGCAAGTGCTTTGCCCCTTGCCGGTGACAGACTACAGCGAGAGCGCGATCTCGTCTTCGAACAGGCGCTCCACTTCCATGACCAGGTCATTGAGATGGAAGGGCTTTGACAGCATCTTGGCGTGGGGCGCCTCGCGGCCCGCGCGCAGCGATACGGCGGCAAAGCCGGTGATGAACATCACCTTCGTCTGCGGGCTGATCTCGTTGCAGTGCTGGGCCAGCTCGATCCCGTCCATTTCCGGCATCACGATGTCGGACAGCAGCAGATCGTAGATCTCGGTGCGGATCATCGGCAGCGCCTCGATGCCCGAGGCGACCGCGACCACCGAATATCCTGCCTTCTCCAAGGCGCGCGTCAGGTAGCTGCGCATCGCCGTGTCGTCTTCGGCCAGCAGGATACGGATCATGCGTCGTCTCTCTCGTTCATCGTTGCCCGGTCGCCCCATACGCCGGTCGCCCCATTACGGTCGAAGGTTTGAAAAAGTCTTGTCCGCTCTGGCGGGTGGCCAGCTTTGACACAGGGCATAATCGTCGCCACCTCAGACGCGGCATGGACCAGATCGAGACAACCCGCGGTGATTCGGCACACACCGCGCCGGGGACCATTCCCGGCACAACGGCCATCCCGGCATTTTCCCTGCAACGCCATCAGTCGCTGGCGCTTCCGGTGCTGATCGCCGTCCCCCACGCAGGCCGGCATTACCCCGATGCCCTGGCCGGACGGTTGCGCCATCCACGCGAGGCATCGCTGCGGCTGGAGGATCGCTTCATCGACCTGGTCGCGAAGGCCGTGTCGCGCACGACGGGGGCGGCCCTGCTGGTGGCGCACGCCCCGCGCGCGATGATCGACCTCAACCGCTCGCCCGACGATGTGGACTGGGACATGGTTGTGGGTGGTAAGCCAAATCAACGTGCGCGGATGGCCGCCGGGTGCCGATCGCGCAGCGGACTGGGGCTGGTGCCGCGCCGCCTTCCGGGGCTGGGGGAACTGTGGAGCACGCAGCTTACCGCCGCCGAACTGGCGGAACGGGTCGCGCAGGTGCACGAGCCCTACCATGCGACGCTGGCGATTACGCTGGAAGCCTTGCGCGACAAATGGGGCGCGGCGCTGCTGCTGGACCTGCACTCGATGCCGCCGCTGGGGCCCAAGACGGGGGCCGACCCCGCCGCCGACTACGTGATCGGAGATCGCTTCGGCGCATCGTGCGAAGGGCGCGTCACCATGGCGGCGCTCGACTGGTTGGCGGCGAACGGGGTGCGCGCGGCGCACAACCGGCCCTACGCCGGCGGCTACGGCCTCGATCGTCACGGCAACCCGGCGCGCGGCATCGGCGCGCTGCAACTGGAGGTGTGTCGCTCCCTCTATCTCGACCTGGCCATGCGTGAACCGGGGGTCGGCCTGGGCGGGACGGTTGCGCTCGTCACGGGGCTGGTCCGGCGGCTGGCGGGAGAGATCGCCGGCGGCTCTGCACACTGGAAGCAGGCGGCGGAATAGCCCCGATCCCGAGAGCCCAAGAAAAAGCCACCTCGCGCATTACGCACGAGGTGGCCAAGGTTCAGGGAGGAAGTGTACCGAAGTACACTATCCGATCAGGCCATGAGGGGAGCGCCGATCGGACCTATCCAAGATGGGATATTGCCGCAAAAGTTCAAGAGACAAACGCAAGGCGCGGACCCTTGCGAGGCCGCGCCTTGTCGCAAATTCCGTGCTGTTCGGCGACCGGTTTCGAAAACAGGCGCCGGCAGGATTACTGGCCGTCGACGACCGGGGTGCTGGCCGGCTGGCCGGCGGCCCCGTTCACCATGTTGGCGGAGACCGGGCCCTTGCCCAGGTCCACCTGCTTGGCGAAAATCGTGCTCATCAGGCTGAGCGAGAAAAGGTGCGCGAAGATCAGCGGCAGCAGGCCGTTCTGGTTCCACGTGCGCAGCTGGTCACCGCGCAGCTCGCGCAGCTTGTCTTGGTTGACCATCGAGAAGCCGCGATAGGTGAACGGCTGGTCCGGCGCGTCGCGGCGCTGGATCGAGATTTCGCCGTCCATCAGCAGGTCGTGCTTCTTCAGCTCGTCCATGAACTGCTGGGTGCGAGTGCCGGCTTCCTCGAACTTCTCGCAGAAGGCGAGCAGGTTCTGGGTGTGCGTGCTGGGCTGCAGATCCTCGCCGAACAGGCGCTCGCCCTCGTCGAAGGCGCCGACCAGCTCGCTCTGCGGGTCGAAGCACAGCGACAGGTTGTCGCTGTCGGGCTGCAGGCGGGCGAGCAGGAACGGATAGCGGCGCACGTAGGCGGGGATGTAGGGCTGTCCGATCGGCGAACCGTCATCGTTGAAGAACACGTTCACGCCTTCGTTCAGGCCCATCAGCGCCAGCGGAACGGGGCGATCGCCAACGGAGAACACGATGGGGAAATCGCGCTGGGCAATGGGGAATTCCTCCACCGTCAGCGGAATGGCGTGCTGCTTGGCGATCCACGGCGCCTTGTCCGTGGTGCGGCCCTTCCAGTCACCGTGCTGGTTGCTGTTGAGCGGCACGAGATCGTTGTAGAGCAGGGGCAGGGTGGGGTTCGGCGCGCTGGCCATGTCGTCTCTCCGGCAAGGATGGTTCGGTTGGCGCGCAGAGCCGGGGCGAGCCCGAAATCCCTTCGCGCCTGAAGGCAGGTTGCCGCCCTTAGAGGCTGGCGGCTTTGGGTGCAAGCATGTGGCTGGCCGTATCGGCCGGCGGCACCAGCTTGCCGGGGTTCAGCAGGCCGCGCGGGTCGAGCGCATGCTTGACCTGCCGCAGCAGGGCAAGATGAACCGGGTCGCCCAGCCGCCCCAGCTCGCCCACCTTCAGCTGGCCGATGCCATGTTCCGCACTGATGGACCCGCCCCACTGGCTGACCAGATCATAGACCTGCGCGCTGATTGCCTTGCCATCGCCGGCGTGCCAGGCAAGCGGATCGACCCCGGGCGGCGCAATCACGTGAAAGTGGACGTTGCCGTCCCCCAGATGGCCGAAGGCGACCGCCTCGGTGCCGGGCCAGTCGCGCTCGATCACCGGCACGACCGTGGTGACGAAGCGGGGCATTGCCTCCACCGCCACCGAGATGTCGTGTTGCACCGCCGGCCCCTTCTCCCGCTCGGCAGGGGCGATGGAGTCGCGCAGGGTCCAGAAGGCCTCCGCCTGCGTTTCATTGGCGGCGACAACGGCATCCTGAAGCAAGCCCTTGCCCAGCGCGTCTTCCAGCATGGCCTGCGCCATTTGCGGCAGGGCGGCAGCGCCGGCGTTGTCCGCGACAAGTTCGATCAGCGTGTGCCAGGCGTGGCGGCCCGCCAGTGGCGCGCGCGCGCCGGGAATGTGCTTCACCACGTCGTCCAGCGTCGACTGCGCGATCACCTCGAACCCTTCCAGCGCAGGGCCTGCCGCATCCTCGCAATGCAGCAGCAGGTCGCGGGCACCCTCCAGCGACGGCACGCCTGCCCAGATCACCACGCGTTCGGCCACCTCGGGCACCAGCCGCAAGGTCGCCGCTGTGACGATCCCCAGCGTGCCCTCGGAGCCGATCAGCAACTGTTTCAGATCCCAGCCGCGGTTGTCCTTCTTGAGCGGCACCAGCGCGGTAAAGATCGACCCGTCGGCCAGCACCGCCTCCAGCCCCAGCACCTGTTCGCGCATGGAGCCGTGGCGCAGCACCTGCGTGCCGCCAGCGTTGGTGGAGACAAGCCCGCCGACGGTGGCCGATCCCTTGCCGCCCAGCGTGAGGGGGAAGCGCAGGCCGGTGCCGGCGACTGTATCGTGCAATGTCTGCAGGATCACGCCTGCCTCGCAGACGATGCGTTTTGCGCCCGCGTCGAGCGAGCGGACGGTGTTCATCCGCCGCAGGGAGAGCAAAATCGCCTCGCCGCCTGCGTCGGGCGTGGCGCCGCCGCACATGCCGCTGTTGCCACCCTGGGGCACGATGGGCACGCCGTGTTCGCCGCACAGCTTCACCAGGTCCGCAACCTGCGCGGTCGATACGGGGGAGGCGAGGGCCAGCGCGCGCCCGGTGAAGCGCCCCCGCCAGTCGGTCAGCCACGGGCCCACGAGATCGGGATCGGTCGTCAGGCCACGCTCGCCCAGCAGCGCGCGCGCGGCATCGAGGAAGGTCTTGCTGCTCATCTGCGCAGTGATGCCAGCCCCAGGGCGCCAGTGCAAAGGCTTGCAAGGGGTTAAGCCATCATTCAATCCGCAAGGCTAGGGATCGCCGCCTACCATATGAAACGCCTCGCCATCCTCCTCGCGCCCGCTGCCCTTGTTGCCCCCTTCCTGGCGGGCGGGCTGGTGGCACAGGACGCTTCGCCCCTGCGGCCGGGCGGTCAGGCAGCCGGCCAGAGCGTGCCGACGATGGGGTTCGAGCCGGCCGCCAGCGCGCCGTTCGACGTGCTTGGCCGCGCGCGCGAACCGCAGTGGGGCAACCAAGTGCGGATCGAGCGCCGGGTGGTGATCCGCATCGGCCCCGCCGCGCCCGCCGCGCGCAATGCCATGATGTCCGAACTGCCGCGCCGGCAAATGCGCGCCCGCTATGCCGAGGTCGAACACGGGAACTGCATCGAACCCGGCAGCGTCGTCGGCGTGCAGCCCACGCCCGACAATCGCCTGCTGTTCTACACCGACGAGCGGCAGATCCTGGCCGCCGCGCTGGAGAACGGGTGCAGTGCGCGGGCCTTTTATGCCGGTTTCTATATCGAGCGGAACCAGGACGGGCGACTGTGCGTCGATCGCGACCGCCTGCAGTCGCGTGCGGGGGCCGGTTGTCAGGTCGCCGGGTTCACTCGCCTGGTCGCCGCTGCGGACTGATCGCTTTCCCCAAGGCTGCGTATCCGTAAATCTTGACTTTTCGCCCACTTGCGTCATAGGGCGCGCACAGCTTGCGCAACGGGCATGTCGCCCGGCTGCCCCAATATCCGGAAAACCATTAATTTGACCACTTTTGCCGATCTCGGCCTGTCGCCCGAATTGCTCAAGGCCGTGGAGGATTCGGGTTACACCGTGCCCACGCCCATCCAGGCAGAGGCGATCCCGCCCGTGCTGATGATGAAGGACATCATCGGCATCGCCCAGACGGGCACCGGCAAGACGGCCAGTTTCGTGCTGCCGATGATCGATATCATGGCCAGCGGCCGCCGCCGCGCGCTGATGCCGCGCAGCCTGATCCTGGAGCCCACGCGCGAACTGGCGGCGCAGGTGGCCGAGAATTTCGAGAAGTACGGCAAGAACCACGACCTGAAGATGGCGCTGCTGATCGGCGGCGTGCAGATGGGCGACCAGCTCAAGGCGCTGAACGAGGGTGTCGACGTGCTGATCGCCACGCCCGGACGCCTGATGGACCTGTTCGAGCGCGGCAAGATCATGCTCAACGGCTGCGAACTGCTGGTGATCGACGAGGCGGACCGCATGCTTGACATGGGCTTCATCCCCGATATCGAATTCATCTGTTCCAAGCTGCCGGAGAACCGGCAGACGATGCTGTTTTCGGCCACCATGCCGCCGCCCATCGCCAAGCTGGCCAAGACCTTTCTCACCAACCCCAAGCGGATCGAGGTGAGTCGCGCGGCGTCCACCAACGAAAACATTACCGCGTTCAAGGTGCCCGTCGCCAACCGTGACAAGGAATCGACCCTGCGTTGGCTGCTGAAGAACGACCTCGTGGAAACCGCCATCGTCTTCGCCAACCGCAAGACCACCGTGCGCGACCTCAACAAGAGCCTGCAGCGCGCGGGATTCTCCAGCGGCGAGATTCACGGCGATATCGACCAGGCGACGCGCAACAAGGAATTGCAGCGCTTCAAGGACGGGGGCATCAACATCCTCGTCGCCAGCGACGTCGCCGCGCGCGGCCTGGACATCAAGGGCGTGTCCCATGTCTTCAATTACGATACGCCATGGCACCCGGACGATTACGTCCACCGCATCGGCCGCACGGGCCGCGCAGGTAACAAGGGCCGCGCATTCACCTTCGTCGCGCCGGAAGATGCAGAGGCGATCGACAACGTCGAAAAGCTGACCGGCGCCAAGGTTGCCGTGTTCGGCAAGAAGGACGTGCGCGTCGAACTGCCAGCACCCGCCGCAAAGCCGGCCGCCGAACGTGACGACACGGGCACCGATCAAACCGAAGATCGCCACGCTGACGAGCGACCGACCCGTTCGCGCAGCCGGTCGGCAAGCCGCCAGCGTGAGGAGCAGGGCGAGGCCCGCGCGCCGCGCAAGGCCGAACGGCCCGCCCGTGAAGAACGCGTGCGCGCGGACCGTCCTGTGCGTGAAGACCGGCCTGTGCGTGAAGACCGGCCTGTCCGTGAAGACCGCCCCCGTGACGATCGGGCCAACGACAGTCGCC
Organism: Aurantiacibacter arachoides; assembly: GCF_009827335.1. Classification (GTDB taxonomy): domain Bacteria; phylum Pseudomonadota; class Alphaproteobacteria; order Sphingomonadales; family Sphingomonadaceae; genus Alteraurantiacibacter; species Alteraurantiacibacter arachoides. Next base: position 860,831 of record NZ_WTYH01000001.1, read on the forward strand.
AGCGCCGCAATCCCGACGATCAGCCTGTGCCGCCAGGGGAGTGGAACGGTCCCATGCCCGGCTTCCTCGGCGTCGGGTTCGACTGATTCTCTTCAACCGGAGGGTCAACGTGCGTTAACGCTTCGTCGCATCGCGTGTGCAAGCCGTCCCGGGCGCGGGTGGGGCGGCCAATTTCGTTCATCTGCCAGCAGGGTTCATCCAGACAGCGGTTCGCGCAAGCGACAGGGCTGTACGGGCAATTCGGGGGGCGAATTGTCTTTGAAGGAGAACACCGATGACATCTTCCCCAAACCACGCCGGCCGGTTCGCCGCCGGGATGACCGCGCTTGCCGTCATCGCGGCGGCCAGCGCACCGGCCGCCGCGCAGAACATGGATGACCGTTACGCCACGGCGAACGACATCACCGTTACTGCCGATGTACCTTCCGACCTCTCTGGCATGGTAGACGGTCCCGAGGTGGAGGGCATGATCGCGGCGCGCAACGGTTCCACCCTGCGCATCACCAACGCGGACGGCACCACCACCGACGTGCGCCTGTCCGAAGCCACGGAGGTGCGTTCGCGCGGCGGGTTCCTTGGCCTGGCCCGCAGCGAGCGGGCCGCCAACACCCTGCTGAACGGATTGCCCGTGCGCGTCGATACCGTGCAGTGGGGTTCCAGCCTGATCGCCAGCCGGGTGGTCTACGACAACTCCGACCAGCAGATCGCGGCGATGATCGCCAACGGCACGGCCCAGGGTTTCGCCGAACAGACCGCCGCTACCGAGGCGCTGCGGGGCCGCGTGGCGAACATCGACCAGTACAATATCCACGGCACCACCAACGTCTATTTCGATACGGGCCGCCACGGTCTCGACACCAGTGACGAGGTCAACCTGTGCCAGGCCGCCGCGCAGGCGCAGGCCACCGACAACGCGCTGTTGCTGGTCGTCGGCTACACCGATGACGTGGGCGATCAGGAATTCAACCAGGAGCTGTCCGAACGGCGCGCCACCCGCGTGGTCAACTACCTCCAGCAGGAATGCGGTTGGGAGCCGTGGCGCATGTTGACCCCGACCGGCATGGCGGAGGCTGACCCCACGGCGGACAACACTACCGAAGCCGGACGCGCGCAGAACCGCCGGGTGGCGGTGAACATCCTCGTCAGCAAGGCGGTCGACGGCATTTAGGGAATAACCCTGGCCCACAGGGTCGCAAGGAAGGGGCGGGCCGCGAAGGTCCGCCCCTTTTTCGTTACTGCGCGGGGCGTTCCCACCCATCGCGGTAGCGTTCGAACCAGGCCAGGATCGCCGCGGCCTTGGCGGCGCTCTGCGATGGGCGCGCGGCAATTCCGCCGTGGCTGGCGCCCGGCACCTGCACCAGCGCGGTCGGCACGCCGACGAGCCGCAGCGCGGAGTAATACTGCACCGATTCGCTCACCGGGGTGCGGTAATCCTCGGCGCCGACGACCACCATCGTGGGGGTTTCCACGTTGCCGACCAGCGACAGCGGCGAATGTGCCCAGAACGCCTCCTGATTGGTCCACGGATAGCCACCGACCCAATAGGGACCGAAATACGCGCTCGAATCGGCGGTCAGCGCCTGGGTGGTCCAGTTGATGACGGGCTTCTGGGTGACCGCGGCCTGGAAGCGGTCGGTCTGGCCCACGATCCAGGCGGTCAGCACCCCGCCGCCCGATCCGCCGGTCACGAACAGATGGTCGGGATCGGCCACGCCCTGGGCAATGGCGGCGTCGACGATGCTCATCAGGTCGTGATAATCGTCGCCGGGGTAATTCTTGTCGATGAAGTTGGCGAACTCTGCCCCATAGCTGGTCGACCCGCGCGGATTGGCCGATAGCACGGCGTAGCCGGCGGCAGCGTAAAGCTGGTTGTCGGTCGCGAAATGCGGGCCATAGGCGGCGAAGGGGCCGCCGTGGATTTCCAGGATCAGCGGCACGCGCGTGCCCTCGACGTAGCCCGGCGGCAAGGTCAGCCAGCCTTCGACCTCGCGCCCGTCCACGCTGGAAGGGGTTGCGATCCGGCGCACCTCGCCAAGGGATTTGGTGGCGAGCAGGCTGGCGTTGAGGTTGGTCAGCATCCGCGCCTCGCCGCCAGCGCGAACCACCTGCACTTCGGCCGGCCGCTGAGCGGTGCCGCCGGTAAAGGCGATGGTATCGTCCTCCGCCACCGAGAAACTGCCGCCGGTGTAGGGTCGGTCGAGCGAGCCGCCGCCCAGCCCGCTGGCAACCACGCGCGCCGCGCCGTCGAGGCCGATGCGCGCCACGAACGTCTCGCCGCTGTCGTCATACTGGGCGTAGATGCCGCGCCCGTCCGCATCCCAGGTGATGCCGCCGGGATCGTAGTCCCAGTTGCCCGTCAGCAGGCGGCTTTCGCTACCGTCGAGCGCCATCACGTACAACTCGGTCTGCTGGTAGGCGCGGCCATCGTCATCGTTGCCGAGATAGGCGATCATGCGCCCGTCGGGAGAAACGCTGGGAGCAGCATCGGGCCCGTCGCGGTTCGTCAGGCGGGTGAGCGCGCCGCTGGCGACGTCGAGCGACCAGATGTCGCCTTCCACCGGGTCGGTCTGCCAGTCGGCATTGCGGTTGGCGCCGAACAGGATGCGGCGGCCGTCGGGTGTCCAGCTGAGAGGCCCGTCATCGTGGTTGGTGCCAAAGGTCAGCTGCCGCGGCGCGCCGCCGGTGGCGGGAATGACGAAGATCTTGGAATAGCCCGGCGTCAGCACGCCCGCGCCGTCAGCGCGAAAGGTGAGCAGGTCCGTCACTTCCAATGGCGCGGCCCATTGCGCGCCCTCGGGCTTGTTCGCGGGTGCGGTGCCGAAGCTGGGCGCGGGATCGTCCACCTGCATGGTGTAGGCGATCTGCCGTCCGTCGGGCGACCAGGCGATGCCCGAAGGGCTCGACGGCAGGCCGGTCAGCCGCACCTGCGTGCCGCTGTCCATCCAGCGCACCCACAATTGCGCAGCCCCACCTTGCGTGGAGGTATAGGCGAGCCGCGTGCCATCGGGCGACCACACGGGAGAGAACGCACCGCCGTCACCGTTGCCAAGCGGGATTTCCGCCCCGGTGCGGGTGTCGATCAGCCAGATGGAGGGCACGGCGCGATCGGTCATCACGTCGTTCTGGCGACGGACGTAGGCGATGGTGCGACCGTCCGGGCTGATCTGCGGATCGCTGGCCCAGGCAAGATCGAACAGATCCTCTCCCGTGAAACGACGGTTCGGCCCAGTGCGCGCGCTGCCCTGCGCGGCGGCCGACATGGGCGTGGGCGTGACGACCTCGGCTTCCGGCACCGTCATCGCGGGTGGTGCCATTGCCGGTTCCTGGGCGTCGCCATCCTGGGCATGGGCGGGCAGGGTGATAAAGGCGAGCGTCGCCGCAGCGGCGAGAAGGGTGTGGCGCATATCGTGTCCTCGATCAAAGGTGCCCGGCCGCGAACGATTGCCGCCGGGCATGGCTGGTCAGTCGCCCGATGAGCTTGCGGTCACCGGCAGGTTTTCACGCAGGAACTCGGCCATCGTGCGATAGAGATGGCGACCGCTGTTTTCACGTTCGGATATGGAGTGGCTGCGGTTAGGATAGAGCATCATCGCAAAGTCGCGGTCCGCCGCGATAAGGCGGTCGATCAGCTGTTCGGTGCCCTGGTAATGCACGTTGTCATCCCCCGTGCCGTGCACGATCAGCAGCTCGCCCTGCAGGTTTTCGGCAAAGGTGATGGGGGAGCTTTGCGCATACTGCCCTGGGTTTTCCTGCGGCAGGCCCATGTACCGTTCCTGGTAGATGGTGTCGTACAGCCGAATGTCGGGCACGGGGGCCACAGCGATGCCGGCGGCGTAGACTTCCGGATAGCGGAACATGGCGTTCAGCGTCATCGAGCCGCCGCCGCTCCATCCCCAGATGCCGACCCGCGCGGGATCGAGATAGGGGCGCTCCGCCAGCATTGCCTCCACCGCTTGCGCCTGGTCTGCCGAGGCGAGCACGCCGATCTGTTCGTAGACGACCTTGCGCCAGTCGCGCCCGCGCGGAACGGGCGTGCCGCGGTTGTCGACGCTGGCGACGATGTACCCCTGCTGCGCCAGGTACCGGTGATACAGGTACCTGTTGCCGCCCCAGTTGTTCTGCACCGTCTGCCCCCACGGCTCGCCGTAGACATACATCACCAGCGGATATTGCTGCGCCGGGTCGAAATCGGGCGGGAACATCACCCACCCGTCGATCTCGGTGCCATCGGGGATGGTGACGCTGAAGAACTCGCTCGCCCCCTGCGGCGTGGCGGCGAGACGGGCGCGGACCGCGGCGTTTTCCACCAGCGTGCGGTGGACCGCGTGATCCGGCAGCGAGATCAGCTGGGTCACCGGCGGCGTATCGAAGCTGGATACGGAATGGATCGCCCAGCGGGCATCGGCGGAAATGCTGTAGCTGTGCGATGCTGCCGGGCCCGCCGGTGTCAGCCGTTCGGCCGTCGCATCCCCCTCTAGTGGCGAGCGATAGAGGTAGCGCGTCGCATGGTCATCGGGCGAAGCGAGATAGTAGGCCCAGCCACCAGCGGTATCGATGCTGACAAGTTCGATCACATCGGTGGCGGCGGGGGTAATCGGCTCGGCATCGCCGGTCGCGCGGTCCACGCGATAGAGCCGCCGCCAGCCGTCGCGCTCGCTCATCCAGGTGAAATGCGCGCCGTCGGCAAAGAAGGTGACGTCGAAATCGACGTCCACCCAGGCATCGTCCGTCTCGGTGAACAGCGTGCGTGGTTCACCGGTGGCGACGTCGACCAGCATCACCTCGTCACGGTTCTGCAGGCGGTTCATGTGCTGCAGCAGCAGTTCGTCAGAACTGGCCGCCCACTCCATTGCCGGGACGTAGATCTGCCGCGGGTCGCCTGCCAGATCGACCCAGGTGGTCTGTGCCGTGGCGACGTCCACCACGCCCACGCGCACGGCCGAATTGGTGGTGCCGGCCTTGGGATACTGCAACGGCACGGGCTGGGAATAGACGCCCGCGAGGTTGTCCATCATGTAGAACGTCCCGACACCTTCGGTATCGAATTGCCAATAGGCAATGCGGCGGGAATCGGGGCTCCAGGCGAACCCGTCGCGCAGGAAGAATTCCTCCTCGTTCACCCAGTCACCGGTGCCGTTGACCACCAGGTCGGTGCCGTCCGTGGTCATGGCCCGGGTCGCGCCGCCATCGATGCTCTCGACGTAGATGTTGTTCTCGAACAGGTAGGCGACTTGGGAGCCGTCGGGCGAGAACTTGGCGTACATCAGCGAGGAGGCTGGACGGTCCGCGCCGACCTGGCGCAGGCTGTCGTCGGCAAGGTCGAGCACCCAGTAATCGCCCAGCGGCTCGTAGCGGCGGAAGCTGCGGGTGTTGGTGTGGATGAGCACGTAGCGCCCATTGTCCGACCAGGCGTAGTCGCTGATCTGGATCGGGGTGCCGCCATCTGGCGTAAGCTGGCCGGCAGTGACGATCACCTCGCTCGAACCGGTTGCCGGATCGTGGCGCACGATGTTCTGTCCGCCCTCCGGCACGGTATCGACCGTGGTGTAGAAACCGGAGCCGGCATCGTCGACCCAGCGGATCGGAACCGTCCGCTCGGTCTGGAAGGCACGTTCATCGAAGATCGCGTCGATCGTCAGCGGTATCTGCGGCTGGGCCGGCTGCTGCCCATGCTCCTGCGCCTGCTGCGCCATTGCGGGGATCGGGAGCGCCAGCAATCCAAGCACCGCCAGCCGCGTGCGAAACGTGAAAACCCCCATTGCCTTCTCCCTTGCGAAGGCCCTGACTAGCGCGTGGGCAAACTCATGCCAAGGTGACGAAGCTGTCGATCACCCGCTTGGTGCCGGCCTTTTCGAATTCGATTTCCAGCTTGTTGCCTTCCTGGCCCATGACCTCGCCGTAACCGAACTTCTCGTGGAACACGCGCACGCCGATCTCCACGTCGCTGCGCGGCTTGGCGGCGAAGCTGGCGGCGCTGCGCTTGTTTTCCGGGATGCGGGCCTGCCGGGTGTCGTATCCCGTGGCCAGCGCGCGCTGCCAGCCGGGGCCGCGGGCGCTGGAGCGGTCGGGGCGGCTTTGCGAGACATGGGCGAAGGGGTCTTCGCTCTCGCTCCAGTTGGCCTGCCACAGGCTGCGGCCGCCGGTCATGGTCGTCTCGCTCTCGGTATGCTCTTCGGGCAATTCGTCCACGAAGCGGCTGGGAATGCTCGACTGCCAGGTGCCGAAGATGCGGCGGTTGGCGGCGTGCATGATGGTGCAGCGTCGCCGCGCGCGGGTGATCGCGACATAGGCCAGGCGGCGCTCTTCCTCCAGGCTGGCGAGGCCGCCTTCGTCCAGTGACCGCTGGCTGGGAAACACGCCTTCCTCCCAGCCGGGCAGGAAGACATGGTCGAATTCCAGTCCCTTGGCGGCGTGCATGGTCATGATGGTGACCTTTTCCTCGTCGTCACGCGCATCGTTGTCCATCACCAGCGCGACGTGTTCGAGGAAGTCGCCGAGCGTGGGATATTCCTCCATCGCCCGTTGCAGTTCGACGAGGTTTTCCGCACGGCCCGCGCTTTCTGTCGAGCGGTCCGCTTTCAGCATGGCGTCGTAGCCGCTTTCCTCCAGCACGGTGCGCAGCAGTTCGGACGGGGTTACCGCCTCGCTCATCTCGCGCCAGCGCAGGAACCCGCGCATCAGCTCGGCAATGGTGGCGCGCGCGCGCGGCGGCAGCTCGTCGCTGCCCGCTAGTTCCAGTGCCGCGGCGGCGAGCGGCTGGCCCGTGCGGCGCGCGTGCTGGTGCATCTTTTCCAACGTCTTGGCGCCAAGCCCGCGCTTGGGCTGGTTGTAGATCCGCTCGAACGCCAGGTCGTCCGCCGGCTGGGCGACGACGCGCAGGTAGGCCATGGCGTCGCGGATCTCGGCACGTTCGTAGAATCGGAAACCGCCGACGATGCGGTAGGCAAGGCCGATCTGGATGAAGCGGTCCTCGAACTCGCGTGTTTGATACTGCGCCCGCACGAGGATGGCGACCTGTTCCAGGCTCGCGCCCTCGCGCTCCAGTCGCTCGATCTCCTCGCCCACGCGGCGCGCTTCCTCGGGCGCATCCCACACGCCGATGACGCGCACCTTTTCGCCTGTCGGCAGGTCGGTCCACAGCGTTTTGCCCAGCCGCTGGCTATTGGCCGCGATCAGGCCGCTGGCGGCAGCGAGGATCTGCGGAGTCGAGCGATAGTTCTGTTCCAGCTTGACGATCCTGGCACCGGGAAAGTCCTTCTCGAAGCGCAGGATGTTGGCGACCTCCGCCCCGCGCCACGAATAGATCGACTGGTCGTCGTCCCCCACAACGCAGATGTTCTTGCGCTGCTGCGCCAGCAACCGCAGCCACAGATACTGGACGGCGTTGGTGTCCTGATACTCGTCCACCAGGATATACTTGAAACGCGCCTGGTAGCTTTCCAGCACGTCGCGGTGAGCCTTCAGGATGTTCAGCATGTGCAGCAGCAGATCGCCGAAGTCGCAGGCGTTCAGCGCTTTCAGCCGCTCCTGATACAGCCGGTACATCTCCTGCCCGCGACCGTTGGCGTAGCTTTCGTTCTCCACCGCATCGAGATCCGGTGGATTGAACCCGCGGTTCTTCCAGCGGTCGATCAGGCCAGCCAGCTGGCGGGCGGGCCACCGTTTGTCGTCGATGTCGTTGTCTTGGATCAGCGCCTTCAGCAGCCGCAGCTGATCGTCGGTATCGATGATGGTGTAGTTCGATTGCAGCCCGACCAGCTCTGCATGGCGGCGCAGCATCTTGGCGCCGATGGAGTGGAAGGTGCCGAGCCACGGCATACCCTCCAGCGCGCCGCCGGTCAGCTTGCCCACCCGCTCGCGCATTTCGCGCGCCGCGCGGTTGGTAAAGGTGACGCAGAGAATCTCGCTGGGCCAGGCCCGCCGTTCGCGCACGATGTGGGCCAGCCGATGGGTAAGGGCGGCGGTCTTGCCGGTTCCCGCCCCCGCCAGCATCAGAACCGGACCCTCGGTGGTCATTACGGCCTGTTGCTGCGGCGGGTTGAGCTGCCTCAGCCAGTCCGGAACCGGAGCATCGGGCAGGGTTTCGGCGGTTACGGGGTTTTCAGACACGGCGAACAGCTAGGGAACACGCGGCCAATGTGCAAGCCGCGCAAAGGGCGGGGCGCGACCGCAGTCTGTTGCCGGGATTTCGGGGGAACGGCTCAAAACCGCGCCGAGCTGACGGAACCGCACACAATCGCTGTCCGTTCCGGATTCAATATAAGTCAACCGGAGATCCTCCATGAAAAATCTTTTGCTTGCCGGTGCCTTTGCCCTGGCCTCGCTTTCCCTTCCCGCCGGCGCAATGGCGCAGGATGCCAGCGCGGGCATGACGGCGCAGCAGCAGGCGATGTACAACGCCTGGCCGATGGAACGCCGCACGATGTACGAAGGCTGGCCGGACGGTGTGCGGACCTATTACTGGACGCTCGATCGTGATCGCCAGAACATGTACTGGATGATGGACGACGCCGACCGCATCCGTATCTACGAAATGCCGATGAACGAGCGTGATGCCGCCTGGCAGCAGCACATGGAAATGCACGCAGCCATGCCCAGCACGAATGCCAGCATGACCACCACGACCACGCCTTCGCGCACGACCAATGCCAGCGCGATGCCGGCCATGCGCAGTGGCGGGATGGTGCAACAAACCCCTGCGGCCCACTCCGGCGAATATCCCCCCTGCCGTGGAACCGTGCAGGACAATTGCGTCAATCCGCGCGAGGCGGGCCTGAACTACGGTAACCGTCCGCTCGATTACTGGCCGGGTCAGCCGGCCAGCCAGATGGACGCCAGCACGCCCCAGCGCGGCACCGCCAACCGCAACTGATCGGCGACGAGCTCAGGAAAAACAGGGCGGCGCAGCTTCGGCTTCGCCGCCCTTTTCCTATGCCGTGGCGACACGCAGCAGGGTAAGCTTGGCCCTGCCAACCTTGCGCTCGGCATCGATCTCGAGTCCGGCGATCTCGACCTTTTCGTCTGCGCCGGTTTCCAGCGCGACCCATGTCGCCTCGCCGATCCAGCCCAGCCGCAGCAGGCGATGCAGGGCGACCGAGCCAGCGCCGGTGCCGTAAGGCGGGTCGAGCATCACCAGGTCGCGCGCGATCTTCGCGGCACCAAGGGCCATGACCGATCCGGCGATGATCTCGCACTTCTGCTGCGCCCTCAGCGCCGCCACGTTTTCACGAATGGCGCGCACTGCCGCCGCCTCGTTGTCAACGAATAGGCAGTTGGCCGCTCCCCGGCTCAACGCTTCCAGACCGAGCGCGCCGGATCCGGCGAACAAGTCCGCCACGCTCAACCCCTCGAAACTGCCGAGGCGGCTGACGAGCATGGAGAACAGCGTTTCGCGCGTGCGATCGGCGGTGGGACGGGTGGCATCGCCCGGGGGCGCGCGCAGCGGGCGGCGGCGCCATTCGCCGGCGATGATGCGCATGCCCGGCGGCTTGCCGGATGCGGGCCTGCCGGAAGGTGGCTTGCCGATTGGCGACTTTTTGCCCGGCGTCTTCATGCCTTGAGCCCGCTGCGGAACCGCTCCAGGTCTTCCTTGCGAATCTCCACCGCGCGGCCGCGCGGCAGCTGATCGAGCGCGAAGGGCCCGTAACCGATGCGGATCAGGCGACTGACTTCCAGCCCGAGATGTTCCAGCACGCGGCGCACCTCGCGGTTCTTGCCTTCGGTCAGGGTCAGCTCGATCCACTGATTGCGGCCAGTCCGGCGTTCGAGGTTGGCGTTGATCCGGTCATAACGCATGCCTTCGACCTCCACGCCCTCCATCAGCTCCTCAAGCTGTTCCTGCGATACCTCGCCAAACGTGCGCGCGCGATAGGTGCGCGGGATGGCCGACGAAGGCAGTTCCAGCTGACGCTTGAAGGCGCCGTCGTTGGTCAGCAGCAGCAGACCCTCGGTGTTGAGATCGAGCCGGCCGACCGGCATCAGCCGCGGCGTATCCTTGGGTAGGGCATTGGCGAGCGCGGCATAGATCGTGGGTCGACCCGAAAAATCACGCTCTGCCGTCAACAGGCCGGTGGGCTTGTGGAAGGCGAACAGGCGGGTGCGCTCGGGCTTGCCCACGGGCTTGCCGTCCACGCTGACGCCGCGCAGGCTGGTGAGGAAGGTCGCGGGCGTCTTGACCACCTCGTCACCGATCCTGACCCGCCCGACCTCGATCATGCGCTCGACCTCGCGGCGGCTGGCAACGCCTGCCCGCGCGAGGAGCTTGGCGATGCGATCGCCTTCGGGGCGGTCGCCCGCGGGTTTGTTTTCGTCTGACATGGTCGCGCCATAGGCGTTGAAAGCCCGTTCATCCAGCCTTCCAAAAGCGCCGATTAGGTCTAGACCGGCGCAAACAGGTTTGATGAGGGTTGCCAGATGGTCGAAGCCATAGCCGAAGACAGCACCGCCACGGCGAAAGCCAAGCCCGGCTGGGGCACGCTGATCCGCTCGCTGCGCAGTCCCAAGAGCGGGTTCATGCTGCTGTTCGGTTTTGCGCAAGGGCTGCCGCCCGCGCTGTTCCTCGGCACGCTTTACGCCTGGCTATCCGAGGCTGAGGTCGATCTGGAAACGATGGGCGTCTTCAGCCTGGTCGGCCTTGCCTACGCGTTCCAGTTCCTGTGGTCGCCGCTGCTCGACAAGGTGGACATTCCCGGCCTTCGCCGCCTTGGCAAGCGCAAGCAGTGGATCGCGCCGATGCAGCTCATCATCGGCATCGCGCTGGTGGTGATGGCCGGGCTCGATCCGAAGAACGCGCTGGCCTGGTTCAGCCTGCTTGCCGCCATCGGCGCCTTTGCCAGCGCCACGCAGGACATCGGCATCAACGCCTGGCGCATCGACGTGGCGGACGAGGTGGCGACGCTCGATATCCTGTCCACCATCACGCAGATGGGCTTCCGCCTCGCCAGCCTGGTCGGCGGTGCCTTTGGCCTGATCATGGCCGACCGCTATGGCTGGCCCTTTGTCTACGTGCTGTTCGGCGGCTTCATGCTGGTCATCGGCTTTGCCGCCCTGTTTGCGCCCGACGCGCGCGTTTCGGGCGATCGCGCCGCCAATTCCGCGGTGGCCGACGCGGAGGTCGCACAGCTTTACAACGTGGGTGAAGTGACGCCCAAGGTGCGCAACCGGGCGCTGCTCGCCGTGGGTGTGCTGTGGGCCTGGGCAATCGGCACGGTGGTGGTGTTCATGGTGCGCAGCATGACCGCCGCGCCGGAAAACCGCCCTGACGTGACCGAGTTCACCACGATCTACGGCCCGCTGATCGTGCTTGCCACCATCGTATTGCCCGCCTTCATCGCCGCTTGGGTGGTCAAGCAGCAGCGCGAGGGCGTGCATGTCATGCGCGCGGTCGAGGGCGCGGGCGCGGGACACAAGGTCACCTTCACCGATCACCTCTACCGCGCGCTGGTGCTGCCGCTGACCGAATTCGTGGGCCGCATGGGCTGGTCGCTGATGCTGGTCCTGGCGCTGGTGCTGACCTACCGCATAACCGATTCGGTGTGGGGCGTGTTCGCCTATCCGTTCTACCTGGGGGAGCTTGGCTTTACCGGAGAAGACGTGGCCTTTGCCTCCAAGATCCTCGGCATCATTGCCATCCTGCTGGGCCTGGCGCTGGGCGGCTGGCTGATTACCAAGTTCGGGCGCATGTTCATGCTCACCTTCGGGGCGGTCATCGCCGCGGCGACCAACCTGCTCTACGCCGATCTCGCGCTGGGGGGTGCCCGGATGCAGGCGGCGAGCGATGCCATCGGGTTCACCTGGCTGGTCAATGGCATGGCGAACTGGCTGCAACCGCTGTTCTTCGTGGCTGCACCGCCCAGCGAGGGGCTGGCCCGGCTGGCCTTTACGATCTTCTGGGAAAACCTTGCCATCGGCATCGCCGGGGCGGCCTACATCGCCTGGCTTTCCAGCATCGTCGCCCGGCAATACGCCGCGGTGCAGTTCGCGCTGCTCGCCTCGCTTACGCTGCTGATCGGCACGCTGGGCCGCGGCGCGCTGGGCGAGATGATCGAGGTGCGCGGCTACCACTACGTGTTCATCTTCACCGCGCTGATCGGCGTGGTGGCGGTGGTGCTGTGCGCGCTGGAATGGGCGCGGGAAGCGCGCGCGGGCCGCAGGAGCGGCGTGGTGCAGCCCGATCCCTACGCAGGTGATCCGGTCCCCGCGGAGTAGCGAGCTAGTCGGGATACTCGCGGTTCGCCGCCAGCACCTTGCCGGCGAGGTAAAGCGAACCCGCGATCAGCACTGTGCCCCCGTCCGCCCGGTGCGGCAGGCCGGCAAGCGCGGTCTGCAGGTCGGGCGCGCTGGTGGCCTGCGCCACGCCTGCTTCCATCGCCAGCGCCGTCAGTTCCCCCGTCGCCACGTGATCGCTGCCCTGGATCGGCACGGCGGTGACGCTGGCAAGCTGCGGGGCGACGATGGCAAGGAAGCGGCGCGCGTCCTTGGCCGCCATCATCCCGATCACCGCGTCGACCGGCTTCTTCACCCCCTGCAGGTAGCGCGCCAGGGCCTCCGCCGCGTCGGGGTTGTGGCCCCCGTCCAGCAGCACCCGGCGCGGGGAGACGAGGTCGGTCACCGGGCCCCTGGCCAGCGTCTGCAAGCGTGCGGGCCAGGCGCAGGCGACGATGCCCCGCTCCATCGCGTCGAGCGAGACGTCCACCCGCTCCTGGTGCCGAAGCATGGCAACCGCGAGCGCGGCGTTGTCGGCCTGGTGCGCGCCGGGCATGGTGGGCAACGGAAGGTCCAGCCGCCCGCGATTGTCGCGATAGTCTATGCGATCGGCCCGCACGTCCGCCCGCCAGCGCTTGCCGCGCATGTGCAGCGGGGCGCCCGCCAGCGCGGCGCAACGCTCGATCATCGCCTCCACGTCGGGCGTGTAATCCTGCGTGACCAGCGGGGCGAGGGGCCGGGCGATGCCCGCCTTTTCGAACGCCACGCGCACGAACGGCTTGTCGGGCGAAGGGGCGGCGGGGTCCGGCGTCAGCAGGAACGCTTCGTGGTCCACGCCGAGCGAGGCGATGCCGCAGGCGGCAGGGCGTTCCAGCACGTTGGTCGCATCGAAACGGCCGCCCAGGCCGACCTCGATCACGCAGGCATCGGCCGGTTCGCGGTGAAAGGCGAGGAACGTGGCCGCCGTGGTCACCTCGAAGAAACTGGGGTCGAGCCCGGCGGAGGCATCCAGCACTTCCTCCAGCAGGCTTGCCAGCATGGCATCGCTGATGAGTTCGCCGCCCACCCGGATACGCTCGTTGTAACGCACGAGGTGCGGCTTGGTGGCGACGTGGACAAGGTAACCTTGCGCCTCCAGCATGGCGCGCAGGAAGGCGCAGGTGGATCCCTTGCCGTTGGTGCCGGCGACGTGAAATACCGGCGGCAGTTCGGTCTGCGGATTGTCCAGCCGGGCGAGCAGTTCGCGGATGGTTTCCAGCCCGATGCGCCCCTGCGGCAGGCTGAGCGCGCCCAGCCGGTCAAGCTGGCGCTGCACCGCGGGGTTCTCGGAGATGGCGAAATCCTTCATGCCGCCCCCCAGCGCGGTATTATGCAGCCTGTGCCGGTGAAAGATAGCCGAGCAGGTCGGCCAGCGTCTGTTTCAATTCGCCCCGATGCACGACCATGTCCACCATGCCGTGCTTGTGCAGGTATTCGGCGCGCTGAAAGCCCTCGGGCAGCTGTTCGCGAATGGTTTCCTGGATCACCCGCTGCCCGGCAAACCCGATCAGCGCACCGGGTTCCGCCACGTGGACATCGCCCAGCATGGCATAGCTGGCGGTGACCCCGCCGGTGGTCGGGTCGGCCAGCACGACGATATAAGGCAGGCCCATGTCCTTGAGCCGCCGCGTCATCACCGTGGCGCGCGGCATCTGCATCAGGCTGAGGATGCCCTCCTGCATCCGCGCGCCGCCCGCGGCGGTGACGCAGACGAAGCCGCAACGCGCATCGATCGCGGCCTGGGCGGCCGAGACAAAGGCATCGCCCACGGCCATGCCCATGCTGCCGCCCATGAACATGAAGTCTTGCACGCCGATCACCGCCTGGTGGCCCTCGATCGTGCCGATCCCGGCGGTGAAGGCATCGCGGTGGGGATTGGCGACGCGGGCAGCCTTGAGGCGCGCGGCGTAGGGCTTGGTGTCCTTGAACTTGAGCGGATCCTCGGTGACCTCGGGCGCGGAGAGGAGCCGGAAGCCCGTGTCGAACAGCATTGCCAGCCGCCGGTCCGCGCCGATGCGGCCGTGATGTTCGCACTTGGGGCAGACGTTGCAGTTCGCCTCGTACTCCTTGACGAAGATCATCTCCTGACAGCGCGGACACTTGATCCACAGATTGTCCGCCGTCTCCCGCTTGGGAGCGAAGGGCAGGCGTTCGCGAACTTTGGTGAGCCAGCTCATGCACCAGCCTTTCGCGCAGAATGCACGGCCTTGGCAAGCCTCGCCGTGAGCTCCTGCAAATGCTGGGGCGCATCGGTGCCGTGCTGCTCGACGATCTGCACCAACGCGCTGCCTACCACCACGCCATCCGCCACGCGGGCGATCTGCGCGGCCTGTTCGGGTTCTTTCACGCCGAAGCCGACCGCCACGGGCAAGTCGGTATGGCGCTTGATGCGGCTGACGTTGGCCTCGATGTCCACGATCGTCGCGCTTTGCAGGCCGGTGATGCCCGCGACGCTGACATAGTAGAGGAACCCGCCCGAACCATCGAGCACGGCGGGCAGCCGCGCGTCCGACGTGGTGGGGGTGGACAGCCGAATGAGGGCGATGCCACGTGTCCGCAGGGCCGGGCCGAGATCCGGGTCTTCCTCGGGCGCGAGATCGACGCAGATCACCCCGTCCACGCCGGCATTGGCGCACTGGTCCGCGAACCAGTCGGCCCCGCGCCGGATCATCGGGTTGGCATAGCCCATCAGCACCAGCGGCACGTCCGGGTGGCGTGTGCGGAACGCGGTGGCCTGGGCAAAGACGTCGGCGGTGGTGGTGCCGCGCGCAAGGCTGCGGATGTTGGCGTTCTGGATCGCCGGACCGTCCGCCATCGGATCGGTGAACGGCATCCCCAGCTCGATCACGTCCGCACCGCCAGCGACCAGCGCATCGAGATTGGCCGCGGTATCGCCGTCGCCCGCGGTGATGAAGCAGACGAGGGCGGGGTTGGGGCCGGCGAAGGTGGTGGAGAGACGATTGGTCAAAAGTCGAAATCCGGTATGCGTCTGGAAAAGAAGGCGATGATTGCGGTCAGGGTAGAAGCACTCGTCACGAAGGCGAGGCCTTCGTTGAATCCGACGGTCCACTCGAACAGATGGGTGTAAAGAACGGCGCAGGCGTAGAGAGGAGTTGAGACGAGAAAGGCAATCTTCGCGCGGCGCAAACTCCACCCTCTGACAAACCGTCCGAACCATCGGGTGACAAGGCCTTCCTCGTAACCATCCATTGGCTGAATGCGCTGCTTGCTACTGCGCGACCAGTTCACCTCGACGCTCCGTGGCTCACATTTCCACTCCCAACGCCTCGGCGACGGTGAAGATGTCCTTGTCACCGCGTCCGCACAGGTTGGCGAGGATGATCGCGTCCTGATCCATCGCCGCCGCGCGCTGGGCGATGGCGGCGATGGCGTGGCTGGGTTCCAGCGCGGGGATGATACCCTCGGTGCGGCAGAGGAGTTGGAACGCCTGCAACGCTTCCTGATCGGTGGCGCTGGTGTATTCGACCCGGCCGGTTTCCTTCAGCCAGGCGTGTTCCGGCCCGATGCCGGGATAGTCCAGGCCCGCGCTGATCGAGTGGCCCTCGGTGATCTGGCCGTCCTCGTCCTGCAACAGGTAGGTCTTGTTGCCGTGCAGCACGCCGGGGAAGCCGCCCGCCAGGCTCGCCGCGTGTTCCTCGCCATGCAGGCCCTTGCCCGCCGCCTCCACGCCGAGCAGCTTGACCTCCGCATCGTCGAGAAAGGGGTGGAACAGGCCGATGGCGTTGGATCCGCCGCCGATGGCCGCCACGCACAGGTCCGGCAGCTTGCCGGTGCGTTCGAGCAATTGCGCGCGCGCCTCCGTCCCGATTACGCTCTGGAAATCGCGCACCATCTCCGGATAGGGGTGCGGTCCGGCGGCGGTGCCGATGATGTAGAAGGTGTCATGGACGTTGGCGACCCAGTCGCGCAGCGCCTCGTTCATGGCGTCCTTCAGGGTGCCGCGCCCCGCCGTCACCGGTCGGACTTCCGCGCCGAGCAGCTTCATGCGGAACACGTTGGGCGATTGCCGGCGCACGTCCTCTGCACCCATGTAGACCACGCACGGCAGGCCGAACCGCGCGCAGACGGTAGCGGTGGCAACGCCGTGCTGGCCCGCGCCGGTTTCCGCGATGATGCGCGTCTTGCCCATCCGGATGGCGAGCAGGATCTGGCCGATGCAGTTGTTGATCTTGTGCGCGCCGGTGTGGTTCAGCTCGTCGCGCTTGAACCAGATCTGCGCGCCCTTGCCCTGCGGGGCGTCCTTGGCCAGCTCTTCCGTCAGGCGCGGCGCGAAATACAGCGGGCTGGGGCGGCCGACATAGTGTTCCAGCAGATCGTCGAACTGGTCCTTGAACAGCGGATCGGCCTGCGCGCGGCGATACTCCTTCTCCAGGTCGAGGATCAGCGGCATCAGCGTTTCGGCAACGTAGCGTCCGCCGAACTGGCCGAAGTGGCCGCGCTCGTCAGGCTGGTTGCGGAAGCTGTTCGGCGTATTTTCTGTCATGTTGCCTATCCGCTGAGGCCGGGTTGGTGCAGCCCGGCTTTCCAATTTCGACGTGGCTAAGAGAAAGTCGGTCCTTCGACAAGCTCGGGGTGAGCGGGGGAAGGACCGAATGCCTAGACCTGGGCCGGCTGTGCCTCGCGCGCAGCCTGGCAAAAGGCCTTGATCCGCCCGATATCCTTCACGCCGCGCTCGCTTTCCAGCCCGCTGGAGGCATCGACCAGCGGCGCGCCGGTGTAGCGGATGGCGTCGGCCACGTTATCCGGCGTCAGCCCGCCTGCGAGGCCCCAATCCATCGCGTGGCGATAGTTCATCAGCAGCCGCCAATCGAGCGTCAGGCCGTTGCCCCCGGGCAGGGCGCCCGCACTTGCGTGGGACGGGGCATCGTAGATCACCCGGTGCGCGGCATCCTTGAACCGTTCCGCCCGTTCCAGCGTGCCGCGGTCCTTCAGGCCCACGGCCTTCCACACCTCCAGCTTGGAATTGTCCTTGATGAGTTTCAGCCACTCCACCGTCTCGCTGCCGTGCAGTTGCAGCACGTCGGGCTCGATCGCCTGGAGCGCCAGCGCGGTGGCCTTGGGATCGAGGTTCACCGTCAGCAACACCGCCTTGACGTGCCGGGGCAGCCGCTGGCGCAGCTTGGCGGCATCGCTGATGGCGATGTGGCGCGGGCTGTCGGGGAAATGGACGAGGCCGATATGGGTGGCCCCCGCCTCCACCGCCGCATCGACGGTTTCGGGCGTGGTCAGGCCACAGATCTTGATGAGGGTTTCGGGCATGACGTGCAGATAGACCGAAGCGACGTTGGCGCAAGCCCGGCGCGGCTAGAGCGTGCCCTCGATCTCGCGCGCGGCGGCGAGGGGATCCTCCGCGCGGCTGATGGGACGGCCGATGACGAGCACGGAGGCCCCGTCATCGCGTGCCTGGCGAGGGGTGACGACGCGTTTCTGGTCGCCGGTTGCCCTGCCGCCGGGGCGCAGGCCGGGGACGACGAAGAAACCCTTGCGCCACTGGTCGTGGACCGCCTTGACCTCGTGGCCGGAGCACACGATCCCGTCCAGCCCGCTGGCCTCGGCGAGGTCGGCCAGCCGCATCACCTGATCGTGCGCGGTGCCGGAAACGCCGGTGCGGCCCAGCGCGGCGTCATCGAGGCTGGTCAGCACGGTCACGGCGACCACCTTGCAGTTCTCTCCCGCCGCAGCCTTGGCATCCTCCATCATCGCGCGTCCGCCGCTCGCGTGGACGGTGACGATGGCGGGTTCGAGCACGTGGATGGCCTGCATCGCGCCGGCCACGGTGTTGGGAATGTCGTGCAGTTTGAGGTCGAGAAACACCGGCAACCCCAGATGCGCGATCTCGTGCACGCCGTGGTGGCCGTGGGCGCAGAAGAATTCCAGCCCCAGCTTCACCCCGCCGATGTGGCCCTTCACCTTCTGGCACAGTGTCTTGGCCGCATCGAGCTGCGGCAGGTCGAGCGCCAGATAGACGGGGTTGGCCATCGCGCTGCCTATTCGCCCGGCGCGCGGTAGGTGCCGGGGGTGCCGATGGCTGGCCCAGTGCTGGCTGGCCCAGTGCTGGCGGGCGGGTTGCGCTCCGCCGTGTCGCGCACACCGTCGCCGTCGCGGTCGACCGGCGTGCGTGGGTGCGTGCCCTCGATCCCGTCCGCCGACGCCGTGCTGGTGACGGTGCCATAGGGGGTGGGGCCATCGGGGGTGAGCGGGTGGCGATCGGCGCGATCGGGCACGCCGTCGCCATCGCTGTCATGCGCGACTGGCGTTACGGCAGCGGTGCGGGCGGCGCTTTCCAGGCTGGCGACCTTGCGCTGCAACCGCCACTTGCTGCCGCGGAAATACAGCCACATCGGCACGAAACCGATCAGGAAGCTGACGATCACGATGGCCGGAATCTTGGTATCGACCACGATGCCCTGCCAGATGCGGACGGTGACCGTGGGATCCCAGTTGGCGATGGAGAACAGCAGCAGCGCCACCAGCAGCAGCACCCATATTACGGTTCTCACGATTTGCATGGCGGCGTTCCTTCGGGTCGTTTGTCGGACGGGATGCTAGGCAAATGCGCGAGACTTGAAAAGGGGGCCCCTCGCGCAGCGGCGCCTCAGGTGAAGACGCGGTCGAACACCGTATCGACGTGCTTGAAATGGTAATCGAGGTCGAACTTTTCCGCCAGCTCAGCCTCGCTCAGCGCGGCGGTGACCTCCGCATCGGCCTTGAGCAGGTCGAGCAGCGACAGCCTGCCGTCGCTTTCCCACACCTTCATCGCGTTGCGCTGCACCAGGCGGTAGGCGTTGTCGCGCGTGATGCCGGCCTGCGTCAGCGCCAGCAGCACCCGCTGCGAATGGACGAGGCCGCCCATGCGATCGAGGTTGGCCTGCATCCGTTCGGGATAGACCAGCAGCTTGTCGATCACGTTCGTCAGCCGCGCCAGCGCGAAATCCAGCGTGATCGTGGCATCCGGGCCGATGAAGCGTTCGACGCTGGAATGGCTGATGTCGCGTTCATGCCACAGGGCCACGTTCTCCAGCGCGGGGAGGGCATAGGCGCGGATCATGCGGGCCTGGCCGGTCAGGTTCTCCGTCAGGATCGGGTTGCGCTTGTGCGGCATGGCGCTCGATCCCTTCTGGCCGGGCGCGAAATATTCCTCTGCCTCCAGCACCTCGGTGCGCTGGAGGTGACGGATTTCCACGGCCAGCCGCTCGATGCTGGAGGCGATGACGGCGAGCGTGGAAAAATACATGGCGTGCCGGTCGCGCGGGATGACCTGCGTGCTGACCGGCTCCACCTCCAGCTCGAGCTGTTCGGCGACATAGGCCTCCACAGCTGGAGCGATGTTGCCGAAGGTGCCCACCGCGCCGCTGATGGCGCAGGTGGCGATTTCGGCGCGGGCGTTCACCAGCCGGCGGCGGCACCGGTCGAACTCGGCATAGGCCTGTGCCAGCTTGAGCCCGAAGGTCGTGGGCTCTGCATGGATGCCGTGGCTGCGGCCGATGGTGGGGGTGTACTTGTGCTCCTTTGCCCGGCGCTCGATAGCGGCGAGCAGGCCGTCCATGTCCTCCAACAGCAGGTCGGTGGCGCGGGCGAGTTGCAGGCTGAGCGTCGTGTCCAGCACGTCGGAGCTGGTCATGCCCTGGTGCATGAAGCGCGCCTGTGGCCCCACCTGTTCGGCCACCCAGTCGAGGAAGGCGATGACATCGTGCTTGAGCACGGCTTCCTTGGCATCGATGGCGGCCACGTCGATACCGGGGTTGGTCTCCCACCACGCCCACAGCGCCCGCGCCGCGTCCTGCGGCACGACGCCCAGGTCCGCCAGCTTCTGCGTGGCGTGCGCCTCGATCAGGAACCAGATCTCGTACTTCGCCTCCGGCTCCCAGATCGCGGTCATGGCGGGGCGGGCGTAACGGGGGACCATGGGAGACTCCGGGGCAAGGTTTCGGCGGGTTTCGCGGTAGGGCGGCTATGCGACCGGGGGCCGGATGGCAAGGTGGGGGTGGGAGGAGTGTGAGCGGTTCATCCCTCGCGCTGGCGCTTGCGGGCGGTGCGCCGGTTGGCCTTTTCCGCGCCGGACAGCGGGTTCACCAGTTTCTCGTAGAGCCCGAACAGGTGCTCCACCCGGTCGCGGTCGCTCTCGAACGGCGCGCGGCGGTAAAGCCGGTCCACGGCCACGTCGAGCGCGGCGTGGGCGCGGCGCAGGTTGGCGGGCATGGTGTCGGGGTCATAGAGATCGGCGAGGCTGGAGGTCGGGTGCGCGGCGCGGGCGTCGAGCACGGCTTGGGCGAGGGATTCAATTTTCTCGCGCTGGGTGGGGGTGGCTTCGGGCCAGGGGAAGGTGTTGTAAACTACTCCGACCGAATACATATAATCGGACTTCATCCGTCCTGTAATCGCTCGCATCCAGGCCATGTGCATCGTGCTGGTGACTATCGAGAAATCCCAAAGTGTTGCATCGACAAGAAGGCGCAACTTGTCACTCGGGATAGTCGGGGGTTGCAGCCAACCTATTGGAGCATATTCCCTGCGCTCAGAACTTACTTGAGGAATGGCTAGGAAAGGTCGTTCTGGTATCACTGTAACGTGATACTCCAAAGGCGAGGCCGCTAAACTTGCAGCAGAGCTTCCAGACTTCGCTTTCGTGCCATTCGGCTTTCCTTTCGGACCAATTTCCGATTGTCGAAATCTGCGGACCAAATCGAGACGCGAAGTAAGTTCCTTAGACGCGCGGATTTTGGCGGGTTCGGCGGTCTGGAGAGACAATATCCAACGCTGACCGTCGTTGATGAATTCGCTTGCACCGAGATATGGACGGATGAAGCTGACAATCTCGGGTTCTGCGACGGCGATGGCCGCTCTTTCTTGTGGTCCTAAAGTTAAATACCCGCCATCAAGGGGTTTGCTTCCCGTAATTAACTTTGCCGAGCCGTTAATCGGCTGAGACACGCTCGCGACGACGAGATGTCTGTCCGCTCCCTTTGCATCGAAGAGATATGCCGTCAGCGCCCCATGCCGGCTCTCGACCGGGTCGCTCTTGATATCGGGATAGGAGAACAGCCGCTTCTCCGCCGGCTCGAAATCCCGATGCGTCAGCCCGACGATTACCACATGAACATGCGCCTTGCCCCGCGCTTCGCTGAACCAGTTGAAGGTGCGATGGGCAAAGGCGATTTCCAGCCCGTAGCGGTCGAACAGGATGGGCCAGAGCTGCGCCACCTGCTCACCCTGCGTAATCGAATTGGTCGAAACGAAGGCGATGCGGATGCGCCGATTAGCCCTCGCCCCTTGAGGGGAGAGGGTTGGGAGAGGGGACGGGCGCGCGGCTTCCCCCTCTCCCTCCGCCCCTTCGGGGCTCCCCCCTCTCCCCTGAAGGGGTGAGGGTATCATGCCATTTACGTACTGCCCCGCCTTCAAAAACCACGCCGCCACGTAGTCCAGCGTGCCGCCGCTACCGCCCAGCGCGGCGATGCGGCGGACCTGCGCGCGCTGGTCGGCGGTCTGGAACTTCGCGCCCACGAACGGCGGATTGCCCATCACGAAGCTGCACTGCTCGGCGGGCAGCACCGTGTTCCAGTCCACCTCCAGCGCGTCGCCGTGGCGGATGGTCGCGCCTCCGGTCAGCGGGATGCGGGCATAATTGAGCCGGAAGGCCTCGTTGATGGCATTGTTGGCGATGTGGTCGGCCATCCACATCGCCACCTCGGCGATCATCGCGGGAAATTCCTCGTATTCGATGCCGTAGAACTGGTCGACCGTGACGCGGGTCAGCAGGGCGGCGTCGATGCGCTGGTCGCCATACAGCTCCTGCAGGCACTCCAGCTCCAGCTGGCGCACCTCGCGGTAGGCGATGACGAGGAAGTTGCCGCAGCCGCAGGCCGGATCGAGGAACCGCATCCGCGACAGCCGCGCCTGGAATTCGAGCAGCGACTTTTCCCTGGCCGTCTTGCGCGCCTTCAGCGTCTCCAGTTCCTCGCGCAGCTCGTCCAGGAACAACGGGCCGATCACCTTGAGGATGTTCGCCTCGCTGGTGTAATGCGCGCCTTTCGCTCGCCGCTCCTTGGCGTCCATCACGGACTGGAACAGGCTGCCGAAGATCGCCGGACTGACAGACGACCAATCGTGGCGGCAGGCATCCAGCAAGTCCTCGCGCATCTTCGCGTCAAAGATCGGGGTGCGCAGGTTCTCGCGGAACAGCCTGCCGTTGACGTAGGGAAACTGGTTGAGTTCGCCCGACAGATTCGCCTGTCGCTGATCCTCGGGCGTGTCTAGCACCTCGAAAAGTTCGTTGATGACCCGGCCTACGTTGCTGCCGTCGGGCGCGGTATCGTTCTCGATCAGCTGGAGGAAGATGTCCTTGGGCTGGAAGATGCCGGTATCGTCCGCGAACATGCAGAACAGGAGCCGGACCAGAAACCGTTCGAGATTGTGGCCGGTGTAGTTGTTGGCCTCCAGCGCGTCATGGATACGCCCCATCAGCTCGGCGGCCTTTATGGTGACCGATTCCTGCCGCTCGAAGCTGACCCTGCGGCCCAACATGAAGTCGAACGCCTGTACGTGCTTGTGCAGGTCTTTCAGGCTGAACTGCAACGGATCACCGCCGCCGTCACGGTCACGCAGTACCCATTTCTGGAAGTCGCAGGTCAGGATGAAGCGCGGTTGCTCGGTAGGATGGATGCCAACAAGGTAGTCGAGCGCCTGGGTCTCCGCCTTCTTCAGGTCGAGGTTGCTGCTCTTCTGTTCGACAAGCAGGGTGCGCGGCCAGAACAGGTCGACGAAACCCTGCCTGTTGTCGAGAAGTGTGACCCTCCGCTCGTAGTCCGCCACCGTCCGGCGACGGATGCCGAACACCTCGAAGAAGTCGTTGTAGAAGCTCTGCGTCTCGCCCTTCTCGTAATGCGCGTCCTTCCACTCCTCGCTGAAGGCCCGCGCACGCCGCGCGATCTCGTCCCATCCCAGTCGCATAAGATTGCCCCTTTGCCCGCCTTCCTAACGCCCCCCGCCAACCCCGCAAGCCAAAGCCCTTTCCTACAGCGCGGTGCCCGTGCTGCTTCGCCTGCGCTCTTTCAGATCGTCCGGTGCCCGCGCTCCGTGTCCTTGCAGCTCCGGCAGGGGCGCGTCTGTATCAGCTTCGTCAACTTGGCGCGCCGGGGCGTCGGTGCGATTCGGCGGGGGAGGGGCCTACATCACCCCCTTGGCGCGCAGGCTGACGTGCCCCTCGCGCCCCACGATCACGTGGTCGTGCACGGTGATGCCGACGTGCCGGCCGGCCTCGGCGATGGCCTGGGTGATGCGGATGTCGGCGCGGCTGGGTTCCGGGTTGCCGCTGGGGTGATTGTGGACGAGGATCAGCGCCGACGCGCCCACGTCCAGGCCGCGGCGGATCACCTCGCGCGGATGGATCGCGGCCTCGTCCACCGTGCCATCGCCCACGTGGTGATCCAGCACCAGGCGGTTCCTGGTATCGAGGTAGAGCACCCGCACCCGCTCGATCGTCAGGTGGGCCATGTCGATGGCGAGGTAATCCAGCAGCGACTGCCAGCTGCCCAGCACCGGCTTGTTGGTCAGTTCGCTTTTCGCCATGCGCCGGGCGACCAGCGCGGCGATCTTGAGCTGGGCGATGCTGGCGTCCGACACGCCCTTTACCTGGCCGAGCGCGCCCGGCTCTGCGTTGAGGACGCCTGACAGGGTGCCGAACCGGGCAAGCAGGGCCTTGGCCATCGGCTTCGTGTCACCCCGCGCCAGCGCGCCGAACAGCAGGTATTCCAGCACTTCATAATCGGCCAGCGCCTCTGCAGCGCCCGACAGCAGTTTCTCCCGCAACCGCGCACGATGGCCCGCGCCAGAGGGCGGCTGTGGCGATTTATCGGCCTGTTCCGCCATGCGAAGTTCATCCCCCGTGTACCATCCCGCATTGCCTTTGCGGCCCGGGTCGCGCAAGTGTCGGGATGCGATGGCGCAGGATGAAGCTCTGACAGACGAGGCTCGCCCGCGCGGTCGCAAGCGGTTGTTCGCACAGCGTCTGGGCATCGTGCTGCTTATCGCGCTGGTGGTGGCGGTAGCCTGGGCCTGGAACCAGCGCGTCACTTTCGCCGACGATGCCATCGAACAGTTCATGGCCGAAAACGATATTCGCGCGACCTGGACGACCGAAATCATCGGACCTGACGAGCAAGTCATCACCAATCTCGTCATCGGCGATCCGGCCAGGCCGGACCTCACCGTGGAGCGGGTGGAGATAGCCACGCGGCTGCGCTGGGGCCTGCCCGACGTGACCGCGCTGCGGCTGGTGGGCCCGCGCATCTACGGCAGCTATCGCGGTGGCAGGCTGAGTTTCGGCGATCTCGATCCGCTGATTTTCCCGGAGGAGACCGGCCAGCCGTTCGAATTTCCCGCGCTGGACCTGTTTGTCGAAGACGGGCGCGGGCTGCTGCTGACGGATTTTGGCCGGGTGGGTTTCAAGCTGGCGGGGGGAGGTCACCTGCGCGGCGGGTTCACCGCCGAGCTTGCGGCGATTTCCGAAACGATCGATCTGGGTGCCTGCGGTATCGAGCGGCCCACGCTTTACGGCACCGTGTCCATCGATGCGGAGCGGCCACGCTTCGATGGCCCGGCACGCTTCGGCAGCCTTGCCTGCCCCGATAGCCGAGTGGCGATCGCCGACGGCACCGTCGTGCTGGGCGTGCAGGTCGATCGCAATCTGGAGGACGTGGAGGGCGACTACCGCCTAGCGCTGGGCGATACTGCGTTGGCTGGCGTAACTGCCTCGTCACTTGCCGGGGAGGGGCGCTTGTCGTGGCGCGACGGCGATCTTGCCGCGCTTTATGACCTTGCGGCGGCGGATGTGACCACCTCTTCCGCGCGAGCGGGCGGCCTGACCCTCGAGGGGCGGGTGCGGACAGCGGACGATCTCGCCCGCATCGATGTAGAAGGCGAGGTCGCCGGCCGGGGCCTGGCCCTTGGCCCCGACCTCGACGCAACCATTGCCGGCGCGGCGGACAACGCTCGCGGAACACTGCTCGAACCGCTGCTGAGCCGCCTCGCCCTGAACCTGGCGAGAGAGCTGCGTTCGAGCAGCCTTGCCGCCACCTTCGATGCGCGGTCCACACGCGACCTGACCAGCATCACCATTCCCGAGGCGCGGGTGCGTGGCAGCGGTGGGAGCACTATCGCCTCGCTATCGCGCGGGCAGGTCACGCTTGGCGCATCGGGCCTGCCGCGCTTCGCCGGCAATTTCACCACCGGCGGCGAGGGATTGCCGCAGATCACCGGGCGCATGGAGCAATCCGCGGGTGGCGCGCTGGCGATGCGATTGGCCATGCGCGAATACGCCTCGGGCAATTCCCGCCTCGCCATCCCGGTGATGAGCGTGCTGCAAGGCGCGGACGGGCGGGTGGCGCTGGACGGGCGGGTGCTCGCCAGCGGACCCTTGCCTGGCGGGTTTGCGCAAGGGCTGGACCTGCCCGTCGACGGCACCATCGCGCCTGACGGTTCGCTGGCGTTGTGGACCGGTTGCCGGCAGGTGCGCTTCGAACGGCTGGCGTTCTCCAACCTGGAACTGAACCGTCAGTCGCTTATCCTGTGCCCGCCGGGTGGACGCTCGATCCTGGCCTACGACCGCGGCGGATTGCGACTGGCTGCGGGCGCGACCGCGCTCGATCTCTCCGGTCGGCTGGCGCAGACGCCCATCCGCGTGCGCAGTGGGCCGGTCGGGGTGGCCTGGCCGGGCGCGCTGGTGGCGCGCGATCTCGACGTTGCGCTTGGCCCCGCCGAGCGAGCCCAGCGTTTCCAGATAACCGATCTACGCGCTGATCTATCTGCCGGGGGTATTGGCGGCGATTTCGCTGGTGCCGACGTGTTCCTAGCCAGCGTCCCGCTCGACGTGCTCGGCGCGAGCGGCAACTGGCGATATGCCGGCAACCGGTTGACGCTGGAGGGCGCAAGCTTCGGGCTGGAGGACCGGCAGGATGCCGACCGCTTCGAACCGCTATCCGCCGAAGGGGCCAGCCTGACGTTGTTCGCCAACCGGATAACCGCCGATGCGCTGCTGCGGCATCCGGGCAGCGGACAGGTGGTGACCGCGGCGCATATCGAGCACGATCTGTCCAGCGGCACCGGCTTTGCCGACCTCGATGTTCCCGGGCTCGCCTTTGTCGATGGTGCCTTCCAGCCGACCGACCTGACCCGCCTGGCGCTGGGCGTGGTGGCGAATGTCGAGGGCACTGTGCGCGGCACGGGCCGTATCGACTGGAGCAGCGCGGGGGTGACGTCCACGGGCCGGTTCTCGAGCGACGCGCTTGACCTTGCCGCTGCGTTCGGGCCGGTGAAGGGTGCCAGCGGCACCGTGGTCTTCACCGACCTGCTCGGCCTGACGACCGCTCCCGACCAACGCATCCAGGTTGTCAGCGTCAATCCGGGCATCGAGGTCTTCGACGGCGAAGTTGCCTTCCAGCTCATCGATGGCGAACGTATTGCGTTGAGCGGTGGGCGATGGCCGTTCATGGGCGGCATGCTCACCCTGCGCCCGGTCACCATCAACCTCGGCGTGGACGAAACGCGCAACTACGTGCTCGAAATCGACGGGTTGGAGGCGGCGCAGTTCGTCGAGCGGATGGAGATCGGCAACCTCGCGGCAAGCGGCACGTTCGACGGCGTCATCCCGCTCGTGTTCGATGCCGACGGCAATGGCCAGCTGATCGGGGGCCGTCTGGTGTCGCGCCCGCCGGGGGGCAATGTCTCCTACGTCGGCGAACTCAGCTACGAAGACCTCTCGTTCTTCGCCAATTATGCGTTTCGGACGCTGCGCGACCTGCAATATGATCGCATGGAGGTGCTGCTCAACGGCTCGCTGACCGGCGAACTGGTGACCCGGGTCAACTTTACCGGCATCAGGCAGGGTCCGGCAGCGGAACGCAACATCGTCAGCCGGATCATCGGCGATCTGCCCATCGAACTGCGGGTCAACATCCGCGCGCCCTTCTACCGGCTGCTCAATTCCGTCCGGTCGCTCTACGATCCCACGGCCGTGCGCAGCCCGCGTTCGCTCGGGCTGGTCGGCGCGGATGGCGAGGTGCTGCGCGAGGTTGTCGACCAGGATGCCGTCGACGAACTCGACGAAGAAGCCGAGCGCCAGGCCGAATGTGACCTGCTTGGCGGGGAAGCCTGCGCAGAGTTAGACGAAGCCGCTATTCAGCCTCAGGAAAGCGAACCCATGCCATGAATGACGCCAGTTTGACGTACCGTGCCCGAAGCGCGCATATTGCCGCGATGAACGCGGCGAAGCGGATAAGGGCCGTGATGGTGATGGCGACGGTTGCACCGCTCGCCGGGTGCATTACCTTGGAAGCGCCTGACGAGCCCATCGTGATCGAACTTAACATCAGCATCACGCAGGAAGTGATCTATCGTCTGGCGGAAGATGCCGGCACGACGATCGACGAGAATGCCGAGATTTTCTGATCCGGCGACAGGAGTTTGGAAGCGATGAGAACGACCACGAAACTACTGCTGAGCGCGCTGGCGCTGGGCATCGGGACGCTCGGCATGGTGGCGACCCCTGCGCTGGCGCAGCGTAACCCGGCCTATGCCGCCGCGCGGTCCGCTGGGCAGGTGGGTGAGAAGATGGACGGCTACCTCGGCATCGTCGGCGCAGCGACCCCGGCGCTGCGCGCCATGGTGGACGATATCAACATCCGCCGCCGCGCCGTCTATGCGCAGCAGGCACAGGCCAACAATGCCACGCTGGAAGAATACGCCTTCACCGCAGGCTGCCTCGCCATCCAGCGCACTTCACCCGGAGAAATGTATCAGGCCCCCAACGGAAGCTGGGTGCAGCGCGGCAGTGGCCCGGCACAGCGCGATCCGCGTTGTCCGTAAGCGGTTTGAACGTCGCGTAGGACGACCCCGCTGCCTCAGCGTTCCACTGCGTTCATGACGTCCGTCACACTCGACGGTTTGACGCCGCGCTGCTGCAGATAAGTGAAGATTCGTCGCCACCAGTCGTACAGTGTGTCGAGATCGTCCTCTGTCCGCACATAAGGCGTGTCACCGGGGCGCAGGGACGGGCTGTGGAACGAGAACATTAGCAAGGGCGCGCCATCGTCCAGCGCCATGTCGATCCCGCGGATCGCCTCCTCCACGCTGACGCCCTCTGGCGTCAGCGGCACACGTTCGAGCAGGCCGACTCGTGCCAGCAGACCGCGAAGCGCGGGCACGCGCCACAGCGCGGGATAAAGCCAGTCCCCCTGCCGCCGCAGCATCCCCCAGAAGGCGGTGGTAAGCGGCAGTTCGAGCAAGGTGCGCTCGTCATCCAGCCAGTAGGGCGCGACCGGGTGCGGGCGATAGTTGGGGCCGCCCGCGCTCGAGTAATCGAACTTGGGCCGCACCGAACTGTCCACCGCGATGCCCTGTCTGCGCAGGATGTCGGCGGTGTTCTGACCGGCACCGTACCGGCCGGCACGGTAGATCAGCGGGGCCATGCCGAACCTTTCCTCGATCGTCGTGCGCAGCGCCTCGATCTTGCGCTCTTCCAGCGCGGGAGGCAGGTTGCCGGCAAAGGAATTGGCTTGGTTGACCTCTTCCTCGAACGGCGGATTCACCCATGGGTGCAGCTGGACGCCGATCTCCGCGCGGCCGTCTGCCAGGGGTTCGCGCAGGATGTCTGCCGCCAGCCGGGCGTTGGCGATCGGCCAGTCGACGAGATAGACCGGCACCACGCCTTCGTGCTCGCAGAATTCCTGGAACTTGGAAAGCCTGCCGACGTGCTCGATGCCGTGGGTGTCACGGGTCAGCGGCTTGTCCCAGTCGAACTCCTCCTCAGTATCGACGGTCAGCACATAGCGCGGGATCCGGTCACGGAACCGGGCGAGGCTTTCGCGCGGTGGCGGATCAAGAATGCTCCGCGACGCCAAACCCGGTCTCCTCTTTGCGATGGATCGAAACCGAACCGGGCGTGTGTGTTTCCGGTCAGTTTCGCGCTCGGTCGTTTCCCGCGCTTAAGCTCTGTTCCTGCCCGGTCAAGGATGGAACGACAAGGGTAACTTGATCTTTGTCGCACTGGAGAGCGCCGCCAATCGCGGCCGCCTCTGCCCGGGCGAGCCGGAAGGCGAATTTCGGCCCGAACATCCCGGCACTTACGGCGCCCCGGCGCGAGGGTCCGCGATCCGCCGCAGTGCTATCTACCAGTCCGGAAGGACAATCGATCCGCAGCTGGACTGTCGCATCCTGCCGGTCTAGGCGTATTGTGATTGTCTCACCCGGGGCCATCGCGCTTGCAGTGGTGGCGAGCAGGCGCCAGGCGAGTGACAGGGCATCTCCGGGTGCGAGCGGCACCAGGAAAGGCCCCTCCATCACTTCCAGCACGAAGTCCGCGCCCCGCGAATGCAAGACGTTCTGCAACCGCTTCACGGTATCGCCGATCGCCACGTGGAAATCACTCGTGCCAGGTTCAAGGGTGACCGCGCCGGCCTCCAGTTTCACCAGCCGGTCCATTTCGTCGAACCCTGCCAGCAGCTTTGCCGCGTCGACAGCGATGCCGGCGGCATGGGCGCGGTATTCATGAGGGGCAGGGCCGAACAGCTGTTGCTGGATGATTTCGGCAAAGCCCTGGATCGCGCCGACGGGCGTGCGCAGTTCATGCAGCACCTGGCGCATCGCATCGCCCTCGCCATCGTCGTTGACTGCGGTGACGGTCCCGGCCGGGCTGCGACAAAGGCGGCCGCGATAGCCGGTAAAGGCGCCGGATGCCTCGTCAAACAGCGGTGCCGCATCGCAGACCCACGCTCCGCTGACGGCGGGAGCGGCGTCGATGGCGATGCGTTCCGCCGACAGCGGCAAGTGAGCCGCCAGCCGCGCACTGGCACGCGCGCTGCGCGTTAGCAGAGTGCCGGCGCGCGGCGCCGCAAGGTCGAGGCCGACCAGCATGGATGCACTCCGCTCGCTGGCCCAGACGACCGTACCGCGCGCGTCGGAGGCGAACTCGATGGCCGTCAGCGGCTCCGCCTCGCGATCGTTCTTCGGCCCGGTGGGAAGCGGCAGGCGCTGGGCAGGGCCAGGGGCAGGAGCAGTGCCCTGCCTGGTCTGGCGAAAGGTCTCGATCCGGCGGAGCAGCGCGCTGATCCCTGCTGACGGCGGCGGCGCCTGGGTGGGCGCCGCGTCGGTCGTTTCGGGGCGCAGCGCGGAATCTTGTCGCCGCCTCTCTGAATCGAGATGGGGCAGGACCATGTCGACAACGCCCAGTTCGGCAAGCTGGCGTCTCACGCGTTCGGGCAGGTCGCGGCGGTGGCGCAAAAACCCGCGGGCGGCGACGGGCAGACGTGGAATAAGGGTCAGCCAGTCGTCCTGCCCCAACTGGGCCGTCGCCATGGCCGCCGCGGCCAACTTGGCCTCTCCGCTTGCCAGAAAGGCAACGAGATCACGGTTGCGCAGGCGCAGGCCGGGCTGACGCAGGATGCGCGACTGGTCCTCTTGCGGCAGTTGCTTCATGAGCTCGCCCAGCCGCGCAAAACCCGCCTCTCGCAATTCGCCCGTCGCCCGGGCGCCTTGACTGCCGAGCAGGTCGAGCAGTTGCCGGAACTGCGTGCGCAGCACCGCGTCGCTCCCGCTGCGCATCTGCAGCACGGTGGCGAGGCGGTCGTCGAACAGCATGGCGGCTCCCGATGCGCGCGCCGGCGGGCGGGCGATGGTTAAGGTTTCGAAAACGCCCTTACAGCCACACGCGACTGCCCGCGCGCGTGCTGCCGGCTGCGTTGCAAAAGGGGACAGTTGCGTGCATAAGGAATAATCGTTCCGCGACGCGCAGCATTACGTCTCGAAAATTTCACCCGGCGCCGATGCTGTTTGTGGATTTCTTCTGGGGGCAAGCACCATGGCCACGCTCGATTCGATCGATCGCAAACTCCTGTCCGAACTGCAGTCGGAGGGGCGGGTCACCAATGTCGACCTTGCCCGCCGGGTCGGCCTGACCGCCCCGCCGTGCCTGCGCCGGGTGCGCGCGCTGGAGGAAGAGGGCGTGATCCGCGGGTATCATGCCGATCTTGACGCCTCGAAACTGGGATTTGCCATCACCGTCTTCGCCATGGTCAGCCTGCGCAGTCAGGCGGAGGAAGACCTGCGCGGCTTCGAGAACCACATCAAGGGCCTGCCCGAAGTGCGCGAATGTCACATGCTGAACGGCGAGATCGATTTCATTCTCAAGATCGTCAGCCGTGACCTGCAAAGTTTCCAGGAATTTCTCACCAGCAAGCTCACCCCCGCGCCCAATGTGGCGAGCGTCAAGACCAGTCTGACGATCCGCACGGCGAAGCACGAACCGGGCGTGCCGCTGGAATGACCGCCGAAGGGGCGGCAGGCGACCAGCGCTGCCCGCTCTGCCTCAACCCCAGGTTTCACGCCCGGCCTCACGCTTTCAAGGAATGCACCCACTGCGAGGTGGCCTTTGCTCCCGAGTGGACGGGGCAACCAGAGGCCGCACGCGCAGCCCTGCTTGCCCACGCGAAGGGGGCGGCGCTGGCCGAGGGTCTTGCCCTGAATGCGGCAGCACGCCGCAACCTCGCCTTTGCATTGGCCCGTGATGCTGCCGGCCACGTGCCGGTGACACTGGCAGCAATCGCACGCACTGCTGAGCTCGCGCAATTCCTTCACGCGACCGAACCTGTCGCCGGCCTGTTCGCCGAGCGGGTGGTGCTGGTGGATGCCGAGCAGCCGCCGCCTGTCGCCAGGAACAGGGTGCGCGTGCTGGCCAAGCCATTCGACGGCGATTTTGCAGCACAGCGCAACAGGCTGATGGCAGAAATCCACACCGACTGGGTGCTGCAACTGGATACCGACGAAAGCCTGACGGGCGAAAGCGCGCGCACCTTGGTCGCGCTGGTGAGCGAGGCGGAGCGGCTCGGCCTGGCCGCGCTCGGCCTGCCACGGCGCAACCGCGTCGATGGCGTGCTGTCCAGCCTCTACCCCGATATCCAGTATCGCCTCTTGCACCGCGACATTCGCTTTGCAGGCAGGGTCCACGAGAGGCCGGTGGTTCCCTTTGCCCGAACCGCCCTGGCGCTTGCCTGCCCTATCGATCATGCTCTTTCGCGGGCGCGCGTGGTGGCCCGAACCGCGCAATACGGGGCAATGGCGGCGGATGCCGCGCGGCCGGAGGACGAAACTGCGTTGCTTCAGCCCATGCCGGCGCGCTGGAGGCAGTTTC
Organism: Aurantiacibacter arachoides; assembly: GCF_009827335.1. GTDB lineage: Bacteria > Pseudomonadota > Alphaproteobacteria > Sphingomonadales > Sphingomonadaceae > Alteraurantiacibacter > Alteraurantiacibacter arachoides. The sequence continues at coordinate 893,271 of NZ_WTYH01000001.1, forward strand.
TGTAAAAGGTCTCGGTCTCCGTGCCGAGCGAGCCGCGATCGAAGCGGCCCGCCGTGGCCAGGGCACGCTCTCGCCAGTCTGACAATGTCCTTCGATCCTCCAGCAAGTCGCGCAGCACCTCGGCGATGGCCGGCCCGTCGCATCGTGCAGCCAGAATTCCCCCGCCGGGCTCCCCTACGAATTCGCGCGCGGACGGGTCCTCCTTGCAGGCCAGCACCACGCGCCCGAACGCCATGGCTTCCTGATAGACCAGTCCGAAGCTTTCGTAGCGCGACGGGCACAGGACGACGTGCGCCCGTTCAAATTCAGACAGCAGGTCGGCCTGGTCCAGCCGGTGATGGCAGGTGACGTTCGCCAGCGGCACAGATCCCAGATCCGCCGGTGCAATCCCGACGAGCGTGAAGTCGACCGGCGCATCCGCCAGCAGGGCAATCGCTTCGATCACCGCATCGAAGCCCTTGCGCCGTTCCGGCCGTCCAACGAAAAGCACGCGCACCGGACCGGTTAATGGGTCGGGGAACCGCGCGACGCTGGCGCTCCCCAGGAATGCGGGAGACAGGCTGAGGCCCACGACGGCATGAAGTGGCGAAGATGGCGCGGCCACGCCATAGAGCGCGGCGATCTTGCGCCCATGCGCGCGGCTGTTGGATATGATGCCCGCAGAGGCGCGGGCGCCAGCCGCCTCAAGCCAGCGGGCCATGGCCGCATCGAGGCGGTTGCGCAGGGTTGCGCGCTGTTCGACCGTCTCGGCCACCGGGCTGCTGCAACGCGTGACGACCGGGATGGCGGAGCGGGCGAGCGCGGCCAGCGGGGCATACCAGTTCGTGCCCTCGATCACGTCGAACGGCCGTATCGCGTGTTCGCGGCGGGCCACGCGGGCAAAGGCGAGCGGGGCGGCGAGGTGGCCAACCACCGCAAGTTTGCGCAAGCCGCGCAGCAGGGGCGAGAGGCCGTCGGCTGCGCCAACGATCTCAACCGCACCGTCACGGCCGCGCCCGCCGCGATCCAGCGTCAGCACGCGCACGTCATGGCCCAGCGCCGCCAGCGATTGCGCGATCTCGCGCGCGGCAACGGCCAGCCCGCTCTTCTCCGGCGGATAGCTCCAGGTCACCACGCCGATGACCATGGGCCGGTCGGCGTTCACGCCTCGCGCTTGGCGAGCCATTCCTCCAGCCACTTGATCGTGTAGTCGCCACTTATCACGTCGGGCTGGTGAAGCAGTTCGCGGTGCAGCGGAATGTTCGTCTTCACCCCTTCGACGACCATTTCCTCCAGCGCGCGGCGCAGGCGCATCATGCACCGTTCGCGGCTGCGACCGTAGACGATCAGCTTGGCGATCATGCTGTCGTAGTAGGGCGGCACCGTGTAGCCGGCATAGAGCCCGCTATCGACCCGCACGTGCATCCCGCCCGCCGCGTGATAGTAGGTGATCTTGCCGGGGCTGGGCGCAAAGGTGAACGGGTCTTCGGCGTTGATGCGGCACTCGATCGCATGGCCGGTGAACGTGATGTCTTCCTGCTTGCACGACAGCGGCTTGCCGTCGGCAATGCGGATCTGCTCGCGCACCAGATCGAGGCCCGTGATCGCTTCGGTCACGGGATGCTCCACCTGCAGGCGGGTGTTCATCTCGATGAAGTAGAAATTGCCGTTTTCCCACAGGAATTCGATCGTGCCCGCGCCGCGATAGCCCATGTCGGCCATGGCATTGGCCACGATGCCGCCCATCCGCTCCCGCTCTTCGGACGTGATGACGGGGGAGGGCGCTTCCTCGAACACCTTCTGGTGGCGGCGTTGCAGCGAGCAGTCGCGCTCCCCCAGATGGATCGCGTTGCCCTTGCCGTCACCAAAGACCTGGAATTCGATATGCCGCGGGTCGCCAAGGTATTTTTCAAGATACATGGTGTCGTCGCCGAACGCCGCCTTGGCTTCGTTCATGGCCTGCTTGACCAGGGTTTCGAGCTGGTCCTCGCTCGGCACGACCTTCATGCCGCGCCCGCCGCCGCCCGCCGCGGCCTTTGCCAGCACCGGATAGCCGATCTCCGCCGCGATGGCGCGCATCTCGTCAAAATCACTGACCGCGCCGGGGCTTCCCGGCACCAGCGGCAGGCCCAGTGCGCCGGCGGTGATCTTGGCCTGCACCTTGTCGCCCATGGTGCGGATATGTTCGGGCTTGGGCCCGATCCAGGCGATGTCGTGCGCTTCCACGATCTCGGCAAAGCGGGCGTTTTCGGAAAGGAAGCCGTAGCCGGGATGGATCGCGTCGGCGCCGGTGATCTCGGCGGCCGAGATGATCGCGGCGGTGTTGAGATAGCTGTCGGCAGCCGCCGGCGGGCCAATGCATACCGCGTGATCGGCCAGGCGAACATGCATGGCGTCGGCATCGGCGGTGGAATGCACCGCGACCGTCTCTATGCCCATTTCGTGCGCCGCGCGGTGGATGCGCAGCGCGATCTCGCCGCGATTGGCGATCAGGATGCGCGAGATGCCCATCAGGAAACGACAGCGAGCGGCTGATCGAATTCCACCGGATCGCCGTTGTCGACCAGCAGTTGCTGCACCGTGCCGTCACGCGGGGAGACGATTGGGTTCATCACCTTCATCGCCTCGACGATCAGCAGGGTATCGCCCTTCTTCACGGAGTCGCCGACGGCCACGAAATTGCCCGCGCTGGGTTCCGGCGCGAGATAGCAGGTGCCGACCATCGGTGACTTGACCGTGTTGGCGTTGTCGGCGGCCGGGACATTCTCGGCTGCGCCGGCGGCTGCGGGGGCAGCCGGCGCGGCGGGCGCGGGCGCCACGGCCGGCGCCGCGGCGTAGAGCGCCTGGGCGGGTGCGGCAGCGGGCAGACCCCCGCGCGAGACGCGGATACGGCGGTCGCCGTCTTCCACTTCGATTTCGGTAAGGCCGGTTTCGGCCAGCATCTCTGCCAGTTCGCGGACGAGGTCGCTATCGACGCTCATGCCGCCGCGGGCGGTGGCTGGTGCCTTCTTTTCGGGCATGAAGTCCCCATTCCTGTGACGTTCTGATGACGCGTGGCGCTAGAACCGTCTGGCGGGCGTGGCAAGTGCGGCTGACGCCCGCAGGTTGTTCAAAGTTTTGCCGCGGCCTCCAGCGCCAGTTCGTAGCCCAGCGTCCCCAAGCCCGCGATCGAACCCTTCGCCGCCATGCCGACATAGCTGTGATGCCGGAATTCCTCGCGCCCGGCGGGGTTGGAGAGGTGAACCTCTATTACCGGCGTGCGGATGGATCGGATGGCGTCGTGAAGCGCGATGCTGGTATGGGTCAGCGCGCCCGCGTTGAGGATCACCGCCCTGGCCCCGTCGGCCTGCGCTTCGTGCAGCCAGTCGATCAGGTGGCCTTCGTGGTTGGACTGGCGCAGGTCGATCGTCAGCCCGAGCGCGCGACCGCGATCTTCCAGCCGGCTGGCGATGTCGTCCAGCGTATCGGATCCGTAGATCTCCGGCTCACGCATGCCGAGCAGATTGAGGTTGGGGCCGTTGAGGACGAAGACGGTGTCTGTCATGCGCTCTCGATAGGCGCGCCGCCGCGCATTGCCAAGCAGGGGCACCGGTCGATATGGGCAGGCGATGACCGACGCGGATATCGATGCCTACCGCACTTTCGTGGAGTGCCGCGTTGAAGCCGCTGGCCCGCACTCAACGGCTGGATCGAGCGCGACGCGGACGGACTGTTCAACCGTGCCGCGCTCGGGTCCAGGCTGGCTGCGCTTACTGTTCCACGCCCTTGACCTTGCCCCACTGGCGCGCCGCGGTGTAGCCGAGGTAGCCGGTGCCGAAGAGGGCGTAGAGTTCGTCGGGCAGGCCGCGAAGGTAGGCGGTGATGCCGCCGCCGATCTGGCTCGCGGCCTCGGCAGAGAATGCCGAGATGATCCCCATCGGGATGCAGAACAGCATGATCGCGTACATCACGTAAAGGAAACTGGGCCGGGCGCGGCTGGTCCACGGATCCTGGCTGTTCGCCTCGGCGATGATGGCCGAAAGCTGGGTTTCGATGCGCTGCATCTCCTGCGTGCCCTGCAGCGCCAGCAGTTCCAGCTTGGCGCGTTCGCGCGCTTCCTTGTCGGGGATGACCTTATCGATGATGGAGGCGATGGGGCCGATGAGCGATTCAAGAATGGCCATGCACAGATAACTCCCGTTCCGGTTTGCATAGCGCCGGCCAATGGGCCGCCGCGCTTCGCGTAGGAAAGGGAATTTTCGCGGCAGCTAGAGGCTGAAGGCGGCGGGCAGCAGGCTGGCGATATCGGTGGATACGGCGTTGCGGCCCCGGTGATCGTGGCAGGTGACCGTGATGTTGCGGCCCGAAAGCTGGGCCGCCTCTGCAATGGCCTGGCGGCACCCGCCGCACGGCATCACGGCCTCGCCGATGTCCTCGCCCGCGTCGGCAAAGCCGCCCACCACGACAAGCCGGGCCACGTTCTCAAGCCCGAACGCCTGCTGGGCTGCCGCCAGTGCGCTCTGTTCGGCGCATATGCCGAGGCGGTAGCAGGCGTTCTCCATGTTTGCGCCGACCGCCACTTCGCCGTTCAAGCTTTCCACCGCGCAGCCGACGTGGAAGCGTGAATAGGGGGCATGGGCCCGGTCCCGCGCGGCGAGCGCGGCCTTTACCAGCGCATCCCCGCTCATCGGTCGAGCCGCCGCGCCAGTGCCAGGGCGCCAGCAATCAGGAACGGCACCAGCACCAGCGAGAGCACGATCTTGGCGATTGCCTGGCCGACCAGCAGCGGGCCGATTGGAAATTCGCCGTAGAATGCCAGCGTGATGAAGATCAGCGTGTCGACCGCCTGGCTGATAGCCGAGGCGATGGCCCCGCGCGCCATCAGCCACAGGCCGCCGCCGCCGCCGTCCGGCCCGCGGCCGCGCAGCTTGTCGAAGATCCACACGTTCAGCAGCAGCGATACGCCATAGGCCACCGGGCCCGCCGCCATTATCCTCGGCGTCTGCCCGTGGACCTGACGAAACGCGGCGAGATTTTCCGGCGGCATGTCGGGCGAGGGGGGCAGGGCCAGCACGATGCCCAGCAGCACGATGGAAATGGCGAGCGGCATGAAGCCCCACAGCACCACGCGGTTCGCCACCGCCTTGCCGAACAATTGCGCCAGCGTGCTGGAAATCACGACCAGCAGCAGGAAGGCCAGGATGCCGCTTTCCACCACGATGGGCCCGATGGCGAACTGCTTGTAGGCAAGGACGCCGGCGATCACCGTCATCCCGCCATACAGCATGGTCAGCACGAACAGCGAACGCGGCATCCCCGGTGCGGCAAACGGCGTGACAGGCGCGGCGGCGGATGCAGGGCCGGACGCAGGGCCGGACGCAGGGCGGTTCGTCGATTGATAGTCGGTCATGCCCGCTCGCTAAGTCCGCCCGCGCCCTGTTGGCAAGAGTGCACGGGGGGAAACGCACGGGATTCGTTTGAACCTGCGACCAGTTTGCGCAAAAGGCACTGGCCTATCCAGTTCCGGGGGAATCGTTCCTTGCCGCCATATCTCATATCACTCGCCGGGATCGCCGTGATCCTGATGATCGCCTTTCTGCTGTCCAGCGCGAAACGGGCGATCAACCTGCGCGTGGTGGGGGCGGCGTTCCTGCTTCAGGCGGGCATCGCGGTGCTCGTCCTGCGCACGACGTGGGGTGCGGCGGCGATCCAGGGCATGGCAAACGGGGTGGAGCAATTGCTCAGCTACGCCACCGCGGGCACCGAATTCCTGTTCGGGGCGAGCGAGAACAACCCGCTGTCCGGAACCTTTGCGCTGGGCGCACTGCCGGTGATCGTGTTCTTCGCCTCGCTCGTGTCGATCCTCTACCACCTGGGCATCATGCAAAAGGTAGTGCGCTGGGTCGGCGGCGCCATCGGCTGGATCACCGGAATTTCAAAGGTCGAATCGCTGGGCGCGGCGGCCAACATCTTCGTCGGCCAGTCGGAAAGCCCGCTGGTGGTGCGTCCCTATCTTGCCGCGCTTTCTCCCAGCCGGCTGTTCACGCTGATGACCGTCGGCATGGCAGGCGTCGCCGGCACGATCCTGGCGGCCTACGCGGGGCTGCTCGGGCCGAGCTACCTGCCCATCCTGCTCGCCGCCGCCTTCATGTCCGCGCCGGGCGGCATCCTGATGGCCAAGATCATGATGCCCGACACCGACGAACCCTCGCTGGCTGCCGAGGGCGAGATCGTCCTGCCGCGCGGACGCATCAGCGCCGAAGGGCCCGCTGCCATCGTCGAGGGCGGCGAAAAACCGCACGAAGTGATGGTGGCCGAACATTTCGACGAGAACGGCCGCGCCGCCAACATCATCGAGGCCGCAGCGCAAGGCGCGCAGACCGGGCTGAAGCTGGCTGTCGCCGTGGGCGCGATGGTGCTGACCTTCGTTGCGCTGATCGCGCTCGCCAACGGCATCTTGGGCGGGATCGGCGGCTGGTTCGGCCAGCCCGACCTGACTTTCCAGTCGCTGCTCGGCTTCCTCTTCGCGCCGATCATGTTCCTGCTGGGCATCCCCTGGGACGAGGCGCAGGTGGCCGGTGGCCTGTTCGGCACGAAGATCGTGCTCAACGAATTCGTGGCCTTCATCGACCTTGGCGCGATCGATGGTGCGGTGCTGGGCGAGCGGGCGCGGGCGATCATCACCTTTGCGCTGTGCGGTTTCGCCAATTTCAGCTCCATCGCCATCCAGATGGCGGTCACCGGCGGACTTGCGCCCAATCAGCGCCCGGTGATCGCACGCCTGGGCCTGAAGGCGCTTGCCGCGGGCTCCCTCTCCAACCTCATGAGCGCGGCGCTGGCCGGGTTGCTCCTGCCGTATTAAGGTTTGCCGATGTCCGAAATCGCCTCCATTTCGCTCGCCCGTCCGCTGGCGGAATTTTCCGACGACCTCGGTCGCAGCTTTGCCGAATTCGGTTTCGCCATCGTGCGCGATCACGGCATCCCGCAGGATCTGATCGAACGTGCCGAAGCCAAGGCCAGGGCGTTCTTCGCACTGCCGGCAGAGGCCAAGCAGGCCTACCACATTCCCGGCGGCGGCGGTGCACGCGGTTACACGCCGTTCGGCAAGGAAATCGCCAAGGATGCCGAGGTACACGACCTCAAGGAATTCTGGCACGTCGGACGCAGCCTGCCCGAAGGCCATGCCCTGAGCGCAGTGATGGCGCCCAATGTATGGCCCAGCGAGGTCGAGGGCTTTCGCGAGACGTTCGACGAACTCTACGCTGCCTTCGAGCAGGCGGGGGAGCGCATCCTTGCTGCCATCGCATTGCATCTTGGCCTGCCCGAGAACTACTTCGTCGCCACCGTGGAGGACGGCAATTCGGTAATGCGGCTGCTGCATTATCCGCCGCTGGGCGATGATGTGCCAGACAAGGCGATCCGCGCCGCGGCGCATGGCGACATCAATACCATCACGCTGCTGCTCGGCGCCGAGGAAGCGGGGCTGGAACTGCTCAGCAAGAAGGGTGAATGGGTGGCCGTCAGCCCGCCGCCCGGTGCGCTGGCCGTGAACGTGGGCGACATGCTGGAACGCCTGACCAACGGGCGGCTGCGCTCCACGACCCACCGCGTCGTAAATCCCGGCGGGGAGGCGGCGCGGCGCGCGCGCTATTCCATGCCGTTCTTCCTCCACTTCCGCCCGGATTTCACGATCCAGGCGCTGGAAAGCTGCGTGGAAGACGACGCAGAGGTCGCCCCGCCGATCACCGCTCACGACTTTCTCCAGCAGCGCCTGCGCGAGATCGGGCTGGCCTGATTCGCTGAGTTCGCGGCGGTCACAACTCGGACGCAGCTGTTTGTGTTGCGTTGCAGCAACAGCGTGTTCCTGAATCGCACGCGGGCGCCTGGTTTCCTCTGAAAATTCCCCTCGCACGCGGTGCGAGTCTTGGAATCGTCATGCTCCGGGTCTTAGGGGGCGGCAACGCCGTCGCGCGTCCGCTGCCTCTTCATAATTCGTCTCAAGACAAGGGATCGTCCTGACATGAAATTGCGTTACCTCCTCGCCGCCAGCCTTGGCACCGTTGCCACCGCCAGCATGCTGCCTGCTGTCGCAGTCGCCCAGCAGATCACCACCGGTATCGAAGGCACCGTTACCGACGAGGTGGGCAACCCGGTCAGCAACGCCACCGTCATCGTCACCGACACCCGCACCGGTGCCTCGCGCACCTTTACCACCGGCGCGAGTGGCAATTTCGCGGCGACCGGCCTCACCACCGGCGGCCCCTACACCGTCACGGCAGAGGCCGATGGCCTCGAAGGCCAGACGATCGAGAACGTCACCACCACGCTGCAGGGCAACACCAGCCTGACCTTCAGCCTGTCCAGCGGCGGCGGCGTAATCGTCGTCAGCGCGGCGCGCGTGCAGCTCACCCAGCTGGCCGTTGGCCCGGGCATCAGCTTCGGTGCCGAGACGCTGGAGAACGCCCCCACCTTCAACCGCGACGTGCGCGACATCATCCGCCTTGACCCGCGCGTCAGCCTCGACCGTGACGATGGCGGTTCCGGGCAGGACCGCATCAGCTGCCTTGGCGGCAACGACCGCGGCAACGCCTTTACCGTTGACGGCATCAGCCAGGGCGACGTGTACGGCCTGAACGACACCGGCTTCTCGTCGCGTTCGTCCACCCCGGTTCCCTACGACGCGCTGCGCGAAACGCAGGTGCAGTTCGCCCCGTTCGATGTGGAATATGGCAACTTCACCGGCTGCGCGATCAACGTGGTGACCAAGTCGGGCACCAATGATTTCCGTTTCGGCGGTTTCTTCGAGTATTCGGACAACTCGCTGCGCGGTGACAGCGTCGCCGGCCAGCCGGTCGCCCCGATCCAGGCCGAAAACCGCTATGGCGTGTATCTCGGCGGGCCGATCTGGCGCGACCGCCTGTTCTTCTTCGGTGCCTACGAGCACCAGGATGCCGGCCAGTCGCAGGATGACGGCCCGGTCGGCGCCGGTTTCGCCAACGAGCAGGTCGGCATCACCGTTGACCAGTTCAATGAGATTTCGGACGTGCTCAGCAGCGTCTACGGCATCGAAACCGGCGATCTCGTCACCAGCCGCCCGTTCGAGAACGATCGCTACTTCGGTCGCCTGGACTTCCAGATCACCGACGATCACCGTCTGGAGGCGACCTACCAGCGCCTCGAGGAAGCCTCGACCCGCCCTGACGACCTGTTCACCGGCACCTCGCCGCAGGCCGTGGGCCGCAACACCTTCCTGCTCAGCGGCACGGAATCGGATTACTACTCCGCCCGCCTCTACTCGCAGTGGAACGACAACCTCTCGACCGAATTCCGCTATTCCCGCTCGGAAGTGCAGGACGTGCAGAACCCGATCGGTGGCGGTGAAGCGCAATCGGACAACCCGATCCCGCGCATCATCGTGGGTATCGACAACGCCACCGGCATCGACGGCACCGTGCTGGCCGGCCCCGGCAACTCGCGTTCGGCCAACGACCTGCGCTCCGAGATCGACCAGTACCGCTTCCTGACTACCGTCAATGTTGGTGATCACACCTTCAAGGCCGGCGCCGAGGTCAACCACGCTGACCTGTTCAACCTGTTCGTGCAGAACGCCACCGGCACGCTGGTCTTCCGCAACATCGCCGACCTGCGCGAAGGCCTGCTGTCGCCGGGTCTTGGCAACAACCAGACCGATACCCGTCCCAACAACGTCATCAGCGGTCAGACCGAAGGTGCCTTCGGCAACTTCTCCGCCACCGGCGACGTAACCGATGCCGCTGCCGAGTTCACCCGCACGATCTATTCGATCTTCGGGCAGGACGAATGGCAGGTGACCGACAACCTGAGTGCCGTGCTCGGCCTGCGCGTCGACTGGTATGACGGTGGCCGTCCGTCGCGCAACCCGCTGTTCGCCGCGCGCTACGGCTTCGGCAACACCGCCAGCTTCAGCACGCTGGACCCGCTGGTGATGCCGCGCCTGGCGCTGACCTACGACGTCGAAGACTTCTCCGTGTTCTCGCGGATGAGCGTGCGCGGCGGCGTGGGCGTGTTCTCCGGTGGCGATCCGCTGGTGTGGTTCGGCAACGCCTTCCAGAACGATGGTCGCGGGTTCGCCCAGGGCACCACCCAGGATGCCGCCTGCGGCACCGCACGGATCGACGTGGTCACCAACGGCACCTTCACCGGCGTTCCGGCCTGCTTCCAGCAGTCCGCTTCCGCTCAGGCGGCTGCCGGCCGTGGTGACACCCAGTCGATCAGCCCGAACATCGAGCAGCCTTCGGTATTGCGTGCCAACGTCGGCCTGCAGACCGGGCTCGACTTTGCTCCGTCGGGCTTCTTCAGCGGCTGGAACCTGACGCTGGACTACATCTACAGCAAGTATCGCAACCCGTTCACGATCGTCGATCTGGCGCAGACTGTTGACCCCCGCCTGGGCGTGAACGGCTTCACCATCGACGGGCGCCCGATCTATCGCTCGATCGACTCGACGGTGGCCGGCTGTACCGCCAGCCTCGTCGATCTGAACCCCGCTCCGGTGTATCAGAACGTCAACGCAGCCTGCTTCAACACCAGCCGCGATGACGAACTGCAGCTCACCAATGCTGGCAGCTATGATGGGCACGTGGCCTCGATCATCCTGGCGAATTCGTTCGACGGCGGTATCTTCACCTCGGACGGCGGCATCGATTTCAACATCGGCTACGCCTACACCGACACGCAGGACCGGCGGAATATGTACAACTCCACGGCCGGGTCGAATTACGACCTGTCCGCGGCGTTCGACCGCCAGAACCCCGATGCCTCGCGCAGCTTCTTCAGCTCGAAGCACAACATCAGCGCCTACATCGCCTTCCGCGAGGAGTTCTTCGACGATCTGGCGAGCCGGTTCTCGATGAGCTTCGTGGCACGCTCGGGCCGTCCGTACAGCCTGACGTTCTCGGGCGGTGGCGTGTTCAACGACAGCGTGTCGGGTAACGACAACGCGCTGGCGTACATCCCTTCGGGGCCGAACGATCCGAACGTGTCGCCGTTGTCCAACGCCGGTGCGGTTGCGGATCTCGCGAGCTTCGCCGCCGGTCTCAACTGCGCCAAGGACTACCTTGGCCGCTCTGTCGAGCGTAACACCTGCTCGAACGACTGGTATTACGACATGGACCTGTCGATCTCGCAGGAAATCCCCGGCCCGGGTCGCCTGTTCGGTCGGGACGACCGTCTGCGCCTCTACGCCACGATGGACAACTTCCTGAACTTCCTGAGCGAAGACTGGAACGTGCAGCGTCGCCGGAACTTCTCCGGTCTGCAGGACATCGCCAGCGTCAGCGGCGTCGATAGCCAGGGCCGCTACATCATCACCGGCTTCAACGGTGCTGAGCAGTTCGAGGATGACAACACGATCAACGTGACCTCGTCGGTGTGGCGTCTGAAGGTCGGCATCAGCTACGATTTCTGATCGCGGCCAAATACGTTAGGGAAGGGGCGGCGTCACCGGATGGTGGGGCCGCCCCTTTCGTTTTGCATCCCGAGGGAAAGCCATTTGCCCATGCCCGCCAAGCTCATCCCGCTCCTGCTTGCAGCCACCGGCCTTACCGCCTGCGCCAGCGTCGCCACCGACCCCGCGCCGGTGGCCGTGCGGATCGTCGCGATCAATGATTTCCACGGCAACTTGGAAATGCCCTCGGGCGAATACCGCTTCACCGAGAACGGCCAGGAGCGCAGCGCGCGGCTGGGCGGGGCGGCGCAGCTGGCGGCGACCTTGCAACGGCTGGATACGCCCGACACCCTGATCGTTGCGGCGGGCGACCTGATCGGCGCCAGCCCGCTATCCAGCTCGCTGTTCCTGGACGAGCCCAGCATCCGCGCGCTCTCCGCGATGGGGCTGGACATCGCCGCCGTCGGCAACCACGAATTCGACCGCGGTATCGCCGAACTGCGCCGGATGCAGGACGGCGGATGCGAGGCAAACACCCGCCGCCAGCCCTGCGCGCTCGAACCGTTTGCCGGCGCGGATTTCCGCTACCTCGCGGCGAACGTCGTGGATGATGCGGGCGCCACGCTGTTTCCCGCCACCGCCATGCGCGAGGTCGCCGGCGCGAAGATCGGCTTCATCGGCATGACGCTGGAGGGCACGCCCAACTACGTCGCCGCGCAGGCCACCGCCGGCTACACATTCCTGGACGAAGCCGACACCGCCAACCGCCTGGCCGGCGAATTGCGCGGGCAGGGGGCAGACGCGCTGGTGGTGCTGCTGCACGAAGGGGCGAGCGTCGATCCGTCCTACAACCTCGATGGCTGCCCGAACATCGGCGGCGCAGTGGTGCCGATCATCGAACGCCTGGATCCCTCGATCGCGCTCGTCGTATCCGGGCACACCCACCAGGCCTACGTGTGCACCTACACCCGCGCCGACGGCTCCAGCGTGCTGCTTACCTCCGCTGGCCGTTACGGCACCTTCGTGACCGAGATCGCGATGAACGTCGATCCGGCAAGCGACCGCGTAACCTTTGCATCGGCAACCAACGTGCCGGTTGATGGCCGCGACGGCTCCCACCCGGCGGCAGAGGCGATCGTGCGCCGCTATGTCGAGGCGGCGGGTCCGGTCGCCAACCGGCAGGTCGGCACGATCACCGACACCGGCGAACGTGGGGAGGATTGCGGCGATCGCCCGGCGCAGGATTTCGTCGCCGACGCCTACCTGATGCAAGGGCGCGCGGCGCTGGCGGCAACGGGGCAGGGCACGGTCGATATGGCCTTCGTCAACTCGGGCGGCGTGCGTACCGGGTTCGACGGCGCGGCGGACGGGGTCCTGACCTTTGGCGAGCTCGCCGCGATGGCACCGTTCGGCAACGGGGTGATCGTGCTCGACATGACCGGTGCGCAGATCCGCGCGGTGCTGGAACAGCAGTTCTGCGAAGAAGGCGGCACGGTGGAGGTGTGCGATTCGGTGCTGATCCCCTCGGCAGGGGTCGCCTACACCGCCGATACGTCGCGCGAGGCTGGCCAGCGCATCACCGCCCTCACCCTGGACGGCGAGCCGCTGGACCCCGACCGCCGCTACCGCGTGGCGACCAACAGCTTCCTGGTCGGTGGTGGTGACGGTTTTGCGCTCTTCGCGCAGGTGCCGGTGGTGGCCAATGCGGGGTTCGATATCGACGGGCTGGAGGCCTACGTCGCGCAAGGCAATCTGATGGTGCCGGTGTGCGGCCGCGTGCGCAACGTCGCCGCTGCCGACTGACCGCCCGGATCAGCGCAGCGGCGGCTCGTCGAAACTGCGCAGCTTGCGGCTGTGCAGGCTGTCGCCCTGCTTGCTCAGCAGGCCCAGCGTCTCGATCCCGATGCGCAGGTGCTGGCTGACCGATTTTTCGTAGAAGGCGTTGGCCTGGCCCGGCAACTTGATCTCGCCGTGCAGCGGCTTGTCCGATACGCACAGCAGGGTGCCGTAGGGCACGCGGAAGCGATACCCCTGCGCCGCGACCGTCGCCGATTCCATGTCGATAGCCACCGCCCGGCTCTGGTTGAAACGCAGGGCGGAGCGGGTGTAATGCAGTTCCCAGTTGCGATCGTCCGTGGTGACGACGGTGCCAGTCCGCAGCCGACGTTTCAGCACGTCGTCCGGTTCTCCGGTCACTTGGCGAGCCGCCTGGTACATCGCGGTCTGCACTTCCGCGATCGCCGGAATGGGAATTTCCGGCGGGATCGCACTGTCGAGCACGTTGTCGTCGCGCAGGTAGGCGTGGGCCAGCACGTAGTCGCCGATCGTCTGGCTGGGCCGCAGCCCGCCGCAGTGGCCGATCATCAGCCACACCTCTGGGCGCAGCACGGCGATGTGGTCGCAGATGGTCTTTGCGTTGGAGGGGCCGACGCCGATGTTGACCAGCGTGATTCCGCCGCCGTTCTCGCCCATCAGGTGATAGGCGGGCATCTGGTGCTTGCGCCAGGTCCCGGCGGCGACCTGCGCGCGTGATTGTTCACGGTCGCCGCGTTCCAGCACGATGCCGGGCGCGGAGAACCGGGCAAACCCGCTGTCCTTGTCGCCCAGTGCGTCCAGCGCAAAGTCGATGAACTCCTCGACGTAGCGGATATAGTTGGTGAACAGCACGTAGCGCTGGAAGTGGCCCGCCGGCGTGCCCGTGTAATGGCGCAGGCGGGCAAGGCTGTAATCGGTGCGCGGCGCATCGAACAGGGCGAGCGGGCGCTTGCTGCCAAAGCTGTGCGTCCAGGTGCCGTCGGCCACCTCGTCCCCGATGTTGGCGAGATCGGTCGAGGGAAAATGCCGCACCAGTTCGGCGCTGGAAAGCCCCCGCAGGTCCACGCCCGATCCATCGAGCACATACTGGTAAGGTATTTCCGCCGAGGATTGCCCGACCTCGATATTGACCATGTAATCGTCCACCAGGTGGGTCAGCTGTTCCTTCAGGTAACTGCGGAACAGGGCCGGATCGGCGATGGAGATGCTGTAGGTGCCCTGCTGGTTCAGCCGCGCGTAGGCACGCGCCGGATGGTTCGCCGCGCTTTCGTCGGAATAGTGCAGCGTCAGCGAAGGATAGGCGAACGCGCGGCCGGATCGGGTATCGACGCCCGGCGGCGTGCGGTCGTCGGCAAAGCGCCGCAGCGCAGCAACAAGGTTCTGGCGTGAACGGTCATAGGTCTGCTCGAGCTGGTCGAGGATGGCATCGATATCGGAAGCGGTCGTGGTCATGCGATGTTCTAGCGGATGTTTTCAACGCTGGCGAGGGGAGGGCGCAGATGGCCTTTTCGCTCAGCTCTCGGCAAAAACCTTGTCGAGATAGGCGGCCAGCCGGATGCCCGACTGCATCAGGCGATGTTCGACATCGGGTGACCATTGCCAGTTGTAATCGTAACCCAGCCGGACGGGAGCCTCCAACGTGCCCAGGCCAGCTTCGGGTCCGGTCGCAGGATAGATACGTTCGCGCAGCGCAACGCTTTCGCCGATCCACGTGGCGGGATCGGCATCCCACCAGGCAATCACCTTGCCTGGCGTCATGCGCCCTTCCAGCCGCTCGGCATATTCGCTGAAGCTGAGCTGCTGTCGCTGGATCATGCCCTCGTCCCACACCCAGTGCAGGTTGGTCTGCTGCCCGAACCAGTCGACCCGCACGTCGTTTCCGCCGCGATCGCCGGGTCGTCCGGCGTGGAGCGGCATATGCAGGTCGGACACGATGTGCACGACGAAGCGCAGCGCCAGTTGCCGCTCCTCCGCCGGTGCATTCGCATCACGCAGAACGGCGGTGAAACGCTCCAGCGCAGTCAGGGCGTCGCCTTCGGGCGGGTGCGCCATGTCGATGACGCGGGTGCCGTCGGGCAGGGTAACGTAATGGAACGGGGACGCGGTTTCCTGCCAGAAGGGATCGGGGTTCGACCGTTCCTCGTCCGGAAAGGTGCTCGCCTCGGCCAGCGTCTCTGCGCCCAGTATCTCTGCGATTTCCGCACGGGTGCGCCCCGAGACGTTGTCCTGTGCGATGGTGGCGGTAATGCGGTGCCCGTGCGGCCCCCACGCCTGCGCGGGCATGGCGGTAAATGCGATGGCGAGCGTTGCGACGGAAAGGATGGGTTTCAGCATGGCTCCCGCTAGCAAAGCCGTGTGACATTGCCATGGCTTTTTGCACCAACCCTGCGCTCTGTGCCGTTCGACTCCGCGCTGGCCAAGGTCAGGCGCAGGCGGTAGATCGTGATGATGTTCGACACCTTTGCCAGTGCCCAACCGATCGATGCGGCGATGAGCTGGATTACCGGAATACTGCTGGGCGAACTGGCGGCGACTTTGTGCGTCATCGCCATCGCCTTTGTCGGCTATTCTATGCTGACGGGCCGGTTGGCGATTCGGCGCGGGGCACAGGTCGTGCTGGGTTGTTTTGTGCTGCTTGGCGCGCCTGCCATTGCCGATGGCATGATCGGGTTGTGGGATCCTGACTGGCGTGATGAGGCGCAAGGTGCGCAAACAGTTGTCTTCGAAGCCCGACCGCGCGGCGAACTCGTGCCTGCGGATTACAGCCCGTACCTCGGCCCGACCGCTGTCGCTCCGCCCGAGGGGCAAGAGCCTGTTCCCTGATTGCAGGCGTGGTCTCGCTCGCCGCCGGCAATTGCCAAGCGCCCCGGGTGCGAATATCGCCTGTACGTTTTCATGTGCTTGAGGGGAATTTGATGGCGGGTCGTTTCGGAATGGTAGCTATTGCAGCGGCCTGTTGTCTGTTTGCTCAGCCCGCGTTGGCCCAGCAGCGGCCGGCCAACTCGATTGATGGTACCGCAATCATCAGCTCGCTTGGACCCGACGCCGTCATGCCAGCACTGGCCGTCGCTACTGCTAACCAGCTTGTGGAGGCACGCCCTGATGGCACACCCTTCATCAGCGCGACTGCAATGAATGGGCTGGTCATGCAGATCAGTTTTACCTCGTGCGACGAGGGTGGGCAAACAGGTTGCCTGGGCATGTCGATCGTGTCGGTGTGGACCGCTGCGGAACCCGAGGTCCAGGCGCAGATCGCGGCGGCCGTACGCGGGTTTCTTATCGACCATCCGCTCGCCAACGCGGGCCAGTTTGACGACGGAACTCCGTACTTTTCTCGTTACGTTATCGCCGATTACGGAATCGCGCAGGGCAATCTGTTGTCCGAATTTTCCAATTTCGTGAGCGGCGCCACCGACTTTCACAACATGCTGGCGGGCATCGACGGTGGTCTGGGCGCCATGCCATCATCCTGACCGCGTTTTTTTGAACGTCCTACGACCGTTACTTGCAAAGCCAAGGGCCGGCGACTGGAACCCTGCGTATTTACAAATGATGGCATCTGGCGCATCGTTCGCCCGAATCGTTAATGGGGGGTAAAATGAGGGCTTCTTCCGCATTCACCGCAGCGCTGTTGGCGTGTGTCGCCAGCGCCGGACTGTCTGTCCCGGCCAAGGCGCAAGATCCCTTCATCGGGCAATTGAGCCTGTTTGGTTCCAATTTCTGTCCGCGCGGTTACGCCTCTGCCAGCGGCCAGATCCTGGCCATCAGCCAGAATACGGCGCTTTTCTCGCTTTTCGGAACGACATATGGCGGCAACGGCACAACGACCTTTGCCCTCCCTGATCTTCGCGGCCGTCGCGCGGTTGGGCAAGGGCAGGGTCCAGGTCTTCCATTCTACTCTCTAGGCCAGATTGCGGGCACGGAGACGCATACCCTGACTGTGCCCGAACTTGGCGCGCACAGCCATGCGGGCACGGTTCGTGCTTTTCCAACCTATGGCGATGCGCCGAGACCCGTTCGCAACTACATCGCCAGGAGCGCGGACGGTTCCAACAATTACACGTCCAGCACCACACCGCCGAGCACGCTGATGGGGGCAGATGCGCTGCGCGTGGCCAATACCGGCGGTTCGCAACCGCATGAGAACCGGCCACCCTATCTGGCCATGAACTGGTGTGTGGCACTCGAAGGGATCTTCCCTTCGCGTAATTGATGCCATCGTACTGCGTGACCGCCATTTCCAGGGGGGACTGACATGAAATTTCTCGGCTATCTTTCAACCACGGCGGCCGTGACGGCCATTGCCCTTGCGTCGACCTCACCGGCCCGCGCCCAGGCCGAGCCTACGATTGGGCAGTTGGTGCTTGTGCCGTACAACTTTTGCCCGCGCGGTTTCGCACGGGCGGACGGTCAACTGATACCCATTGCGCAAAACACTGCGTTGTTTTCGCTTTACGGCACGATGTATGGCGGCAATGGGCAAACCACGTTCGCTCTTCCTGATCTGAGGGGCCGTACGGCAATCAATCAGGGCCAGGGCCCGGGTCTTTCCGTCTACCAGCAGGGACAGTCCAGCGGTGTCGAGACGGTTACCCTCACACAAGCGACAATACCGTCGCATAACCACACAGGGTCAGTGCGCGCGTTCGAGGCCGAGGGCACGTCCGGTCAGGCGGTTCGCAATTACTTTGCGCAAGGGGCAGCCGGCCGGGCTACTTACGTTCAGGTCGACGCGCCGCCCCAAAACAACATGGGCCCTGGCTCGCTCCGTCTGGCCGACGCCGGTGGAAACCAAGCGCACGAGAACCGATCACCCTATACCACTCTGAACTGGTGCGTGGCAGTGAACGGGATCTTTCCGTCTCGAAACTAGGCGGTTCGCTGCAGGTTTAGATTTTCACGGTATCGGGGGACAGGATATGAACATTCGCAAATTGGCATCCACATCCTTGATTGCGCTAGCCGCTACTCTTGGTGCAGGATCTCCCGTCCAGGCTCAAGCCATCGACCCGTTGCTGGGTCAGCTCCAGCTGTTCGGAAACACTTACTGCCCCCGCGGCTGGACCGAAGTGGCGGGACAGACGCTACCCATTAGCAGCAACCAAGCCCTGTTCGCGCTTCTTGGCACAACCTACGGCGGTAACGGGCAGACCACGTTCCAGCTTCCGGACTTGCGTGGTCGCGCGCCGATCCATTCAGGGACTTTGCCCGGAGGTTCGAATTACCAGTTAGGTCAGCAAGGGGGGGTAGAAAGTGTCAGCCTCCTAGCAACGCAAATAGCGGCGCACACCCATGATGGCACGTTACGCGCGGCTCCGGTTGCCGCGGATACGACGAATCCGGTCGGAAACTATCTCGGGATCGCTGGGCAAAGCACTTTGCCGTATACGGCTAGCACAACGGCACCGGCCAATAACATGGGTCCCAACTCGTTGCAGATCGATCCCGCCGGCTCGTCGCTACCGCATAACAACATGCCCCCGTACCTCGCGATGCGCTACTGCATCGCGTTGCAGGGTGTTTTTCCGTCACGCAATTAACGCGTTTGGAGCAACTCGACTATAAAGGGCGCCGCTGGCGTCACTATCGAAGGAAGTGAAATGCAAGATCTCGACCGAAGCGCTAAGGCGATTTGGCAGACGCCAGTTCTGACGGATCTGGACCGCTCGCCCGACAGTATTCAAAACGGCTATGACCCCATATCGGATGGTGGCGTCGGATACAACACGTCGACAAGTTGATCGCCTGCCAATCGCCATGGCACGGTGCGGGAAAGTGTGGCCTGGGCCCCATCTGCGGGACCAACATTATCGGTGAAAGTTGATGGCCGAACACTTACGCAGCGACACCCTGTTCGTGGCCTTGACGCGCCCACAAATGTTCGCCGGCGTAACGTATAGTTATTTCGTCATCAACGCAGTCGTTGCGGTCGAGCTGTTCCTGGTTTTCAAAAGCTTCTGGGTACTGCTGGCGGCGCTTGTCATCCATCTGTTCGGCATGGTCGTATCGCTGCGCGAACCGCGCATTGTTGACTTATGGCTGACGCGCGTGCGGCATTGCCCGCGCGTGAAGAACCACGATCACTGGCAATGCAATTCCTATCGCCCGTGACACGTAGCCGCGCCGATTTAGCACGGCGCGAAGCGCCCGCTGGCGCGCATCTGCCCTATGCCCGCCACCGCGATGCAGCCACGATTGAAACGCGTGATGGGCTGCTGATGCAGACGATCCGTATCGGCGGGTTCCATTTCGAAACCGCGGATAGCGAGGAGTTAAATTACCGTGCCGAGCTGCGAGACGCCATGCTGCGGGCGCTCGGCAATTCGCGCTTTGCGGTCTACCATCACGTGGTGCGCCGTCGTGCCGACGTCGCGGTAGATGGCGAATATCGCGACCAATTCTCACGTAATCTTGATATCCGTTGGAAACAGCGACTGGCGGCCAAGAACCTTTTTGTGAACGACCTGTTCGTCACCATCGTGCGGCGACCGCTGCAGGGCCGCATCGGCATGGCAGAGCGGGCAGCTAACTGGTTCACGCGTCGCTCCAACCGCAATGCGGCGCTTGTCGCGGCGGAGATACACGGGCTCGACAATGCGCGCGAGGCGCTCGTTTCCGCGCTCCGACAATACGATCCGCACCTGCTGACGACGTATGAGACGCCGCAGGGCACGCGGTCCGAGCCGCTCGAATTCCTCGCCTATCTCTACAATGCCGACATGCGCCCGATGGCATTGCCGCATGGTGACATCGGCCGGCATCTCCCTGCGCGCCGGGTGAGCTTTGGCGCCGATACCGTGGAACTGGCCCCGGCGGGGCCTTTGCAGCGCCGGTTCATGGCATTGGTTTCCATCAAGGATTACCCGGGGCGCACCATGCCGGGCATGTTCGACGATCTCTATCGTCTTCCGTTTGAAATGGACGTGACCCAAAGCTTTGCCTTCGTCGAGCGGGGGGCGGCGCTTGGGCGTATGAACCTGGCGCTGCGGCGCATGCGTTCGGCCGAGGACGAGGCACTCAGTCTGCGAGATGAGCTTGCTATCGCCAAGGACGAGGTGTCCGCCGGGCGGGCCGGGTTCGGGGAGCATCACACTACCATCGCCATCCACGCCGAAGACATCCGGCGGCTTGATGGACAAGTGGCAGAGGTCATCGCTCTGCTCGCTGATCTCGGCATCGTGGCGGTGCGCGAAGACCTGGCTCTGGAGCCCGCATTCTGGGCGCGCTTTCCCGGCAACTTCAAGTACATCGCCCGGCGCGGGCTGGTGTCCACGACCAATTTTGCCGGGCTGGCGAGCCTGCACAACTTTCCCACCGGCAAAGCGCGGGGCAACCACTGGGGCGATGCGGTCACGCTGTTTGAGACGACGGCGGCCGGGCCCTATTACTTCAATTTTCACCAGCGCGATCTAGGCAACTTCACCGTCATCGGGCCCTCGGGCAGCGGCAAGACTGTGGTGATGAACTTCCTCCTCGCACAGGCGCGGCGGTTCGATCCGAGGATCATTTTTTTCGACAAGGACCGCGGGGCGGAACTGTTTATCCGCGCAATCGGCGGCCAGTACGATCGGCTTTCGTCCGATCGGCCATCGGGGCTCAATCCCCTGCAGCTTGCCGACACGCCCGGCAACCGGCAGTTCCTGATCGACTGGCTGGCGCTGCTGGCAGGCGGGGCGGACGAGGCAGAACTAGGCCAGATCCGCGATGCCGTGGATACGAGCTTCGCTCAGCCGCCCGAGCGTCGTCGCCTGCGCCATCTCGTCGAACTGTTCCGGGGCGCGGCACGGCCTCATGCACGCGATTTGCATGCCAGGCTGCGGCCATGGTGGGGCGAGGGTGAGCGCGCCTGGTTGTTCGACAACATTCGCGACACGACGGACTTGGATGCCAGGGCCGTGGGTTTCGACATGACCGCGATCCTCGACGATCCTGTCGCCCGCACGCCGGCCTTGATGTATTTCTTCCACCGCGTCGAACAGCGGTTGGACGGCACGCCAGCGATCGTGGTGGTGGACGAGGGATGGAAGGCGCTCGACGACGAGGTCTTCGTGCGCCGGATCAAGGACTGGGAAAAGACGATCCGGAAACGCAACGGCATCGTCGGCTTCGCCACGCAGAGTGCGCAGGACGCACTGGAGAGCCGCATTGCCAGCGCAATCATTGAGCAGGCCGCGACACAGATCTTCATGATCAATCCCAAGGCCCGGGCCGATGACTATATCAACGGTTTTGGCCTCACCCGCCACGAGTTCGACCTGGTGCGAACTATGCCCGATAACTCGCACTGCTTCCTTATCAAGCACGGGAACGATAGCGTTGTCGCCCGGCTTGACCTGTCGGGAGAGCGCGACCTGCTCACCATCCTGTCCGGGCGTGAAAGCACGGTCCGGTTGTTCGACGAACTGGTCGAGCAGACCGGGCCGGACCCGGCTCGGTGGATGGCCAGGCTGCTTGAGCGCGCTGCTTGATGAGCTGCCCGCAAATCTTCACGGGCGGCGAGTTCGTCGGGCGGCTGCTGACGCACATCGATTGCCAGTCGCGCTACCTCGGTAGTTATGGGTACGAGGCGCTGGGCCAGCCGGGATCGTTCGCGGCGGTGGCGATGTCCGGCTTGCTTACGCTGTTTGTCGCTGTCTGGGGTTTCCGCCTGCTGTTTAATCCGTCGCTGCCCGCCGGGCGTGATCTGGCGGGTGGCCTGCTCAAGCTCGGCATCGTGCTGACCCTCGCCTTTTCCTGGCCGGCGTTTCGCACGGTCGTGCACGACCTGACGCTGGATGGACCGGCGCAGATCGCCAGTGCGCTCGCCAACCCGGGCATCGCCACGACTTCCGGCAATTTCGTCGATCGCCTGCAGAACGTCGACCAGGCCATCCTGGCCTTGATCGACACCGGGACCGGCCGCTGGACCAACCAGTTGCTGGAGGGGCAATCGGGCAACGCCAGCTTTGCCGGCAGCGCATTGCAGGACGATGCTGCGCTGGGCTGGGCCCGCCTCATCTACTTGGCGGGCCTTATCGGTTCGCTGGGGCTGTTGCGCCTGCTGGCAGGCTTGCTGCTTGCGCTCGCACCGCTGGCGGCGGGTCTGCTGCTATTCGAGGCGACGCGCGGGATTTTCGCCGGCTGGCTGCGCGCGTTGGTGCTGACCCTGTTGGGATCGGTTGGGGTGACCGTCGTTCTCGCGGTGGAGCTGGCGGTGCTCGAACCCTATTTGCGCGATGCGTTCTACGTTCGCTCCAGCGGGTTTGCCGCGCCGAGCGCGCCGATAGAATTGTTCGCCATGATGACGGGCTTTGCCATCGTGCAACTGCTCACGATCTGGCTGCTTGCCAAGGTCGCCTTCATGTGGGGATGGAGTGACACCATGCGGCTGCCTAATTTTGCCGTGCCGCAGGCCCTCGCGCTGGCGCCGGCCTGGCGCCCGGCGCGTGAGCCCGCTCCGGTGCCCAATCGCGCTGACCGCATCGCACAGCAGATGGAGAACCGGATGCGTATTGAGCAGAGCCGGATCGCCAGGTTGCCCACCGCTTCCCATGCCACCGCAGCTGAGGCAGGTGGCGTGCCGACCGGGGGCAGAGGGGCGGAGCCACGCGGCGAGGCGCGCGTGCAGCTTCCCGAACGGCTCGGAAGCTCCTATCGCCGCAGCCGCCAATCACGCTCGCTATCGAGCCGCAGGAGAGACGGGTGACCGCGCAGGGGCCGATCGACGAGAGCGATTTCGATTCGGAAGATCGCTGGGCTGAAAGCTGGTCTATCAGCGTGACCGACGAGCTCGAACGATCGCGCCGCGTCGCGTGGATCGTGGCCACGGTTTCTGCCGCCATCGCGCTGCTGTTGGCGATTTGCCTTGTCATCCTGATGCCGCTCAAGACGGTCGAGCCCTATACCCTGCTGGTCGATCGACAGACTGGCGCCGTCCAAGCGCTCGCCCCGTTGGACGCCGGCTTGGTGGCGCCCAATGCTGCGCTGACCCGCAGCTTCCTCGTGCAATATGTCGTTGCGCGCGAAAGTTACGATTACGACGATCTGCAGCAGGATTATCGCAAGGTTGCCCTGTGGAGTGCGGATGAGGCCCGCCAGCGCTACGAGGACCTGATGCGCGCCGGCCTGCCCGGCAGCCCGCTCAGTATATATGGTACCGGCTCGCAAGTGGAGACGACGGTACGCAGCGTTTCCTCGCTGGACCAGAATCGCGCGCTCGTGCGCTTTTCCACCGTACGCAGCGACCGCGGCGGCCCTACCGGCGCGGCTCAGCACTGGGCGGCGGTGATCGACTACCGTTTTAGCGACGCGCAGATGAGCGAGGAAGATCGTTATCTCAATCCCCTTGGCTTCCAGGTAACGCGCTACCGTCGCGATGCCGAGACGCTGCCAGAGGTGGTGCCCGCCGCGATCCCTGTTCAAGATCCGGCCACAGCTGTCGTGCCCTTGCCGGACCGGACAGCGCGATGAGACGCGCCCTGGCCCTCGTGCTGCTCGCGCTCGCCCCGCCCGCAAGCGCGCAGGTCGTGCCCGACATTGAGCTCGACAATCCGCGGTTGCAGACGATGAACTGGACCGAAGGGCAGGAGGTCCTGCTGACAGTCATGCCGAACACCGGACTGACCGTCATGCTGGAACGCGGCGAGAACATTCAACGCGTGACGCTGAGCGACGAAGGCGCGTTCCAGGTCCGCATTTCGGAGGAAAGCGATACCTTGCTGATCCTGCCGCTCGATGCGGATGCGACCGCGCAGATGCAGGTTTTCACCGATCGTCGGACCTATCCCTTCACCGTGCGCACGGGCACCGGATTGACTGCTGCCTACCTCGTGCGCTTCGCCTACGACCGGGTGCCCACGCCAAGCCTGCGCACGGTCGCGGCGGCAGTGCCGGAAGGCCCAACCTGGTCGTACCGGACGCGCGGAGACACGGTTGTACGCCCATTGGCAATCCGTGATGACGCGCGGCGCACCTATATCACCTACGGCCCCGAACAGGCCTTGCCTGCCGTCCTCGCAGTCGGCCAGACGGGCGAGGAGGAACTGGTAAACGGCTACATGCGAGGCGATGTCTACGTCATCGATCGCGTCTATGGTACGCTGGTGTTTCGCCTTGACGACGAGCGCGCTACCGCCACCCGCAACGCCGAACCCGACCCGGCGCCATGACTGATCGCATGGCCCGGACCGATAGCGACTCGGTGCGCGACCAGCGTCCTGTGGTGCGCACCGTCGCCAGCAGCAACTATGGCATGTGGGCGTTCGTTGCCGTGCTGCTACTGGGTGGTGCCTGGCTGTTCGCCACGCTGAATTCCGCGCGCGAGGCCTCCGACGCTCCACGCGCCTTTGCTACCGGTGCCGCCGGGCCACGCATCGCCTCGCCGCCGCCGCTCGCATTGCCGCCCGATGGGCGACGCCTCCCACTGGATCTGGGGCCCGAAGGGCCGGTGCTGCTGCGGCAGGTTCCACCATCTTCCGGCGCCGCGCCGCGCCTTGCCCGGTCTGAGTCGCAGCCCCCCGTGGCACCCTATAGCCCGCCTTATCAACCTCCGGTCGAACCGCCGATCATCTACACCGACACCCCTACGCCCCCCACGGGCATGGAGCGCGGCGGTGCCCGGCAACCAGATCCGCCCCCCGTCGCGGACCAAAGCGGAAACCGGGTACTGGCCGCGCGACTCGCAAACCCTTCGTTTACCGTGCCACAGGGCACGCTGATCCCTGCCGTCCTGGAGACTGGTTTCAATTCGACGCGGCAGGGGCGGGCGCGGGCGCTGGTCCAGCGTAACGTCTACGGCTTTGACGGCACGCGCGTCCTGATACCGCGCGGCAGCCGGCTATATGGCGAGTACCAGGCGGGCATAAATCCCGGAGAGCGGCGCGCGCAAATCACCTGGACGCGGCTTATCCGACCCGACGGGGTCACGGTCGCTCTCGATTCGCCAGCTGCCGATCAGCTTGGTCGCGCGGGTGTGGAAGGTGACGTTAATTCGCGTTTCCTCGCCCGTTTCGGCAGCGCACTGTTGCAATCTGTGCTCGACATCGGGGTGGGCGTGGCCACCCGGTCGTCCTCCGACGGGGTCATCGTGGCCATGCCGGGAAGTACGCAGAACATCACAGGTGACGCCGCGCAGGTTCGCCCAGTGCTGGTGATCGATCCCGGTGCCAGTGTCGCTGTCCATGTGGCGCGGGATCTCGATTTCTCGTCCGTCGATCGCTGAGGGGCGGGGAATGCCGCAGGCGGGCTATTACCTCGACAATTTCCTTGCACCGCTGGCGCCGTGGCTGTCGCGCGATGACATCACCGACATCTGGATCAACCGCGAGGGCGAACTCTGGTTTGAAACGACTGGCGGAGTCATTGCGCACGAACGGGTCGCTGCGTTGGACGAGGCCACTTTGGGTCGCCTGGCGCGCCAACTCGCGGCGCATTCCTCGCAAGGTATCGGCCGGGCACAGCCACTGCTGGCAGCGACCTTGCCCGACGGTTCGCGCGTTCAGGTCGTCGCGCCGCCCGCGACGCGCGGGGGGCACATCGTCGCCATTCGCAAGCACGTGGCACCCGAACTTTCGCTTGCACAATGGAGCGAGGACGGCGCGTTCGAAGGTTTGGCGGCGGGCGAGGCCCGATTGGATCATGTCATCACCGACCGGCTGGTGGGACCGGACGAAGCGCCACATGTGTTGCGCGAGGCGGTCAGGGGCCGGCGCAACATTCTCGTCGCCGGCGGCACCTCCAGCGGCAAGACAACGTTCCTGAATGCACTGCTGGCCGAAATCCCCCCCCATGAACGCCTGGTGCTGATCGAGGATACCGAGGAGCTGCGTTTGCGGCACGAAAACGCCATCGGTCTGATCGCCGCGCGGGGGCAGGAAAGCGAGGCGCAGGTAAGTGCCGAAGACCTGTTGATCGCTGCGCTGCGCCTTCGGCCCGACCGGATCATTTTGGGCGAACTGCGTGGCAGCGAAGCGTTCACCTTTCTTCGCGCGGTGAATACCGGGCATCCCGGCTCGATGACCACCATTCACGCCGACACGCCCGCGCGAGCGATCGAACAGCTGGTGTTGCTGGTGTTGCAGGCCGGATCGCGGTTGGGGCGGGATGATGTTCGCCATTACGTGCGAGAGAGCGTCGATGTGTTCGTTCAGCTCGCGCGCGAAGGCGGCAAACGAAAGGTCTCTCAGGTGATGGTGGTGGAGCGCGTATGACGCCGGCGAGGGCCCGTCGGCGTCAATCGTTGCAAAACTGGACCACTGGTCGGGACGACTGGATTCGAACCAGCGACCCCCACACCCCCAGTATGGTGCGCTACCAGACTGCGCTACGTCCCGAAACCAGTGGTGGGGCGCCTATATGCAGGCGCGGGCGTAATGACAAGCACCTCGATTGCACCCATTATGCAACAGTGCTAGGCGCTCGGCGCGCTTGGAGGACGGTTTGCGGTTGAACCGCGGCCGCGCCTCCCCATTGCTTTGCAACTGCTCTTTGTCACGGACGATATTCGATGCTCGACATGCTTGCCGCCGCCGGAACGGATGCCCCTCCGGCCTGGATCAGCTATCTGCCCATCGTCGGCATGATCGTTATCTTCTGGTTCTTCCTGTTCCGCCCGCAGATGAAGCGCGCGAAGGAGCATCAGGTAAAGATCTCCGGCCTCAAGCGTAACGACAAGGTGGTCACCGCCGGTGGCCTGGTTGGCAAGATCGTGGCGGTTGACGATGCCTATGTCGAACTCGAGCTTGCCAAGGGCGTTCGCGTGAAGGCGGTCAAGAGCACCATCGGCGATGTCATTGCGCCCGGCAACGCGCCGGCCAACGACTGACGGCAGGGGCTATCCGATAATGCTCGATTTCCCGCTCTGGCGCCGGATCATGCTGTGGGGCGTCACGCTCCTGCTGGCCCTTACTGCGCTTCCTTCCATCTTCTCGATCAGCGGATCGGACGCGCTCGACGGGCTTGGCGTGTCCGAGATCAATCTCGGCCTCGACCTTGCCGGCGGCAGCCATATCCTGCTCGAAGCGGACAGTTCCGAAGTCGCCGCGCAGCGTCTTGAAACGCTGGAGGAAGCCGCGCGTGACGCACTCGGCACCGCCGATCCCCGCATCGTGATCGGCGATGTCTCCACGGCGGGCGGGCGGCTTTCGTTCATGATCGAGAACCCGGCGGACCTGGATCGCGCGCGCGAGGAATTGCTGCCCCTGATCAATGGCGGCGGCACCGTGCGCGAGTGGGATCTGACGATGGAGGACGGCAACCGCATGATCCTCTCCCCCACCGAGCAGGGGCTGGACGTCGCCATCACCAACGCGATGGACGCCGCGACCGAAGTGGTCCGTCGCCGCATCGACGGGCTGGGCACGCGGGAACCGACCATCATCCGCCAGGGCGACACCCGCATCGTGGTGCAGGTCCCCGGCCTCGACGATCCGCAGGCGCTGAAGGATCTTCTCGGCCAGACCGCCAACCTGGAATTCAAGCTGGTCGATCCCAACGCCTTGCCGACGGACGTGGCACAGGGCATCGCCAATCCGGGCAGCGAGATCCTGATCGGTGCGCCGGGTTCGGATTACGAGGGGCAGACCATTGCCGTGCGGCGTCTGGGGGGTATTCGCGGCGAAAGCCTGGCCTCCGCCCAGCCGAGCAAGAATCCGCAGACCAACGAGGATATCGTCAACATCCGTTTCGATCCGCAGGGCGGTGCGCGGTTCTGCCAGTTGACCACGCAGAACGTGAACCGGCCGTTCGCGATCATCCTCGATAACGAGGTGCTTTCCGCACCGAACATCAACGAGCCGATCTGCGCCGGCAGCGCGCAGATTTCCGGCGGCTTCACCAGCGAGACCGCGCAGCAGCTGGCGATCCAGCTGAATTCGGGCGCCTTGCCGGTGCAGCTCTCGGTCATCGAGGAACGCACCGTCGGCCCCGATCTGGGCCGCGATTCGATCATCAAGGGCGCGCTCGCCATGGGTGTCGGCACGGGTCTGGTGATCCTGCTGATGATCGTGACCTACGGGCGCTTCGGCATCTATGCGACGGCGGCACTGGTGCTGAACGTGCTGATGATCCTGGGCTTCATGGCGCTGATCAAGTCCACGCTGACGCTGCCCGGCATCGCCGGCTTCGTGCTCACCATCGGTGCGGCGGTGGATGCCAACGTGCTGATCAACGAACGCATACGCGAGGAACGAAAGCGGGGGCGGCGCGTGGTCGCCGCGGTCGAGAACGGCTACAAGGAAGCCAGTCGCGCCATCTTCGATGCCAACATCACCAACTTCATCGCCGGCGCGCTGCTGCTGATCTTCGGCTCCGGCCCGGTGCGCGGCTTTGCCGTGGTGCTGATCATCGGCCTCGTCACCAGCGTGTTCACTGCCGTGACGCTCACCCGCATGTGGGTTGCCGGCTGGCTGAAGCGCACCCGCCCGCAAGATCTGCATATCTAGGATACGGACGATGAAACTTCTCAAACTCGTCCCCGACGACACCAACATCCATTTCCTCAAGTGGCGGGTGCCGTTCTACGTCGTCAGCCTTGTGCTCATCGCGCTGAGCTGGTTCGCCGTCATGACCAACGGGTTGAATTACGGCGTGGATTTCGCCGGCGGCCAGGAAGTCACGGGCACCTTTACGCAAGAGGCCGAGGCCCCCGTCGCCGAACTGCGCGACACGCTGGGCCAACTCGACCTGGGCGAGCCGGTGATCCAGCGGTTCGGCGATGCCAACCAGGTGTCCGTGCGCGTGGGCCTGCCCGAAGAAGTGGAGAACGAACCCGGCGCCGCCACGGCGATCGGCGAACGGATCATTGCCAGCATCGCCGCCGAACATCCCGACTTCCGTGTCGATTCGAACAACACCGTCTCCGGCAAGGTATCGGGCGAGTTCCGCGAAAAGGCGCTGCTGGCGCTTCTCGCTGCAATGCTCGGCATCTCGATCTACATCTGGGTGCGGTTCGAATGGCAGTTCGGCGTAGGCGCTCTGTTCGCGTTGTTCCACGATGTCAGCCTGACGATGGGGATGTTCGCGCTGTTCCAGATGGAATTCAGCCTGCAGATCATCGCCGCGATCCTAGCGATCATCGGGTACTCGCTGAACGATACCATCGTCATCTACGATCGCATCCGCGAGAACATGAAGAAATATCGCAAGATGCCCGTGCCCGAACTGCTCGACCTGTCGGTGAACGAGACGCTGGCGCGCACCGTGATGACCAGCCTGACGCTGCTGATCGCGCTCGTCCCGCTGCTGCTCTTTGGCCCGGCGAGCCTGTTCGGCCTGACCGCGGCGATTACGCTGGGCATTTTCGTCGGTACCTACAGCTCCATCTACATGGCCGCGCCGATCCTGATCTGGCTGGGCGTGACGGGTGACAGCTTCGTGCCGCAGGAAAGTGTGGCTGACCGGCAGGAGCGCAAAGCGCGCGGCGAGGTCTAGGCGATCAGGTGCTGGTAGTAGCTCGCCAGCGCCGCCGCGTTCGCTTCCCAGCTGAATTGCGCGACGTTGGCCGCGACCTGCTCCGGCGCGTAGCGCGCGGCCAGCACGTCGCGGATGGCTTTGTAGAAGGCAGCTGGATCGTGGCCGGGGTCGTAGGGGACGACGCGCCCTGCCATCTCGCTACGCAGCAATTCCCGCGCGCCCCCGACATCGCTGATCACGACGGGCGTGCCGCAGGCGAGCGATTCGACCCAGGCATTGGCCAGCCCCTCGCTCGCCGAATTGAGCGCCATTACATCGCTGGCGGCGAGCACGACGGGTAGGGCGGCGTGATCGATGTTGCCGAGAAAATGCACGCGCGCGGCCAAGCCCAGCCGCATGACCTCGCCTTCTAGCATCGCGCGATCCGGCCCCTCTCCGACCAGCACCAGGTGCGATCCCGGCAATCCGGCGACAAGACGAATTAGCAGCGCCTGCCCCTTGCGCGGGATGAGTGCGCCCACGCTGGCGATCAGGCTTTCGCCCTGGGCGAGCCGGATGCCGAACCGCTGCGCCAATTCGGCACGCATCACGTCCCGATCGCGCGGATGGAACTGTGTGCGGTCCAGCCCGGTGTAATGCACGGTGATCTTGTCGCCCGGCAGGCCGATGGCCGTCATGTCACGCGTCAACGCCTCGCTGACCGCGAGCAGGCCGGTGGCACGCTGGCCCGCCGCTACCATTTGCCGCCGCGATGATACCCGCTGGCCCCAATGCGAAATGTCCGCCCCGCGTGCCTTGATGCTGAGCGGCAGGCCAAGCGCCGTGGCGATACGCGCCGCTGCAGGGCCATCGGGATAGAAGAACTGCGCATCGACGAGGTCGAAACTCCGCTCCGCATGGAGACCCCGCGCCAGTGGCAGCACCTTGCGAGCGATCAGCCACGGGTTGAGCGGGCCACCTAGTCTGGGGATCAGCGTGAAGCGCGGCCGCAGCACTGTTACGCCGCCTTCCACGCCGTCCACCGCCGAAGCGGCCAAGGCCCGGTACCGCCCCGTCGCGAAGGGCGGGACGCCGATGGGATTGATGACCGTCACCTCCCAGTCGCCGCGCGCTGCAAGCGCCTCCATCTGCCGCGCGACGAAGGTGCCGAAGCGCGGCAGGTGGGCGTTGGGATAGAGCGTGGCGAGCGAGAGAACGCGGGGCATCGGGGTGGCCTAGAGCCTTCGCACCAGCATTTCCGCGACCGCCAGCCATGCCGGGTTGTCGATCACGATCTGGCGCTGTCCGATACCGGGCGGAAGCAGGGCGACCAGATTGCCCTGTCGGTTGATCAGCCGTCCGAAAGCGAAACGTCCGCCCGAGCGCGGGGCGAGTACGTCGCGATTGACCAGGGCGGCGGCCCGGTCCGGCGCGACCTGCCGCATCCACAACTGGTCTCCGCTGCGGTATTCGCCTTGCCCGGTTTCGATCGCGAGACAGACCAGCGTGCCGCCTTCGAGCAGGTCGGTCGGGAGAATGGCGTCACGCGGGGAAGCGAGGCTTTCCGCGCCTGTATCCGTGAGGCGGGCGATGACCTGCGTCTGCGGTGCGTCCACCGGCTTTACCAGCATTTGCGGATCGACACCCAGCGCCGCGCCGATCCGGTTCATCCATACCAGCGAAAGATTGCGCATCCCGGTCTCGAGCCGCCCGATCGTCTGTGCGGTCGTGGGCGGTGAACAAGCGGCGGCGACCTCGGACAAGGTCATGCCCTTCTGCTTGCGGATATCGCGGATGCGGTTGATCATGCTCGGTCTCGATTAACCTTATTGGTTGCAGAAACTGCTTTCCTACAACCGATTCGATTTTGCAAGGGGCCGGCCATCGTCAACAGCAGCCGAGGCCATTTCATGCAGCACCGCGAACTCGTCGAACGCCAACTCACCCCCGAGGGGCCCAGGCGCAGCGGCGGAGTGGCGAAGCGGGGGCGCAGTGTCACGGTGAACCTGGCGGAGAGCCCGCTCGGCTGGTTGCACGCGCATGGCCATCTCGACGCGCGGCTCTACGACGCGGGCGAACGGCTCCGCGCCGACTATGAGCGCGCGCAACTGCCACGGAGCGTCACGATGCGCTGGGATCCGGTGCGCATCAAGGGCACGGGCGAGCAAGGGCTTAACCCCAACGAACGCCAGCTTGGGGCGCGCCAGCGCTTCGACGGGGCAATGAAGCAGGCCGGCCGCGGGCTGGAAGATGTCCTGTGGCGCGTGGTCTGCGGTGGCGAGACCCTGCCGGTGGCGGAGAAGGCGCTGGCCTGGCCGGCACGCAGCGGCAAGCTGGTCCTGCGACTTGCGCTCGACCGGGTGGCCGATTTCTACCGGATCACCTGAACAGCGAACGCAGCCACGCGACAAACCGACTGGCAGGCCGCGTGTGCGAAGGTTCGGCAACAGGCAGCGGTGTGGGCTTGACGGTATCCTGTGCCAACCTGGCGCGTAGCGGGTTTCGCTGGCCCGCAGGCTGGCTGGCGACGGGCATCGGCCGGGAGCGCGGGTCGGAGCGCATGAAAGCGTGACCATCGACCTTGTCATCATCGAACTGCGTGACACTGGGCGTATCGGCCGGGGCCGGGGCCGGGGCCGGGGCCGGGGCCGGGGCAGTGGTCGCCGCTTCGCCTACCGCCGCATTGAAGATCGGTTCAGCACCAAACATCGGCGGGTCGCGGGTAATGGTCGGCTCGGCCTGTTCTTCCGACAGCCAGGCGTCGAGATCGAATGCCTCCTCGTCATCCCTGGGGCGGTCGGGATTGAGTTCGTCGAACCGTGCCGGTCTGGGTTCATCGGCGTCGGTTTCGGCAGGTTGAGGCTCCCGCAGCTCAGCCACGGGGTCAACCGGTGCATCGGCCTCCGGAGAGGTAGGAACATCGCGAAAGTCGAGCAGCCGCGCGTCAAGCGGGAACGGCGCCTTGGGCCTGCGCTCGGACGTGGGCAGGGGCGCGTTCTCGAATGCGGGTTCGGCAAGGGTTTCCGGCTCGGGCGCGACAAACGCAATCGGCGCGAGTTCGGGCTCGGGTGCGCTCTCGGGCTCGGGCTCGGCACGGGCTTCTTCCACGAAGGGTTCGACCGGTTCGCTCGCGTAATCGAAAGCAGCGTCGTCGCGCTCGTCGGCCAGGTCGGCTTCGGGCAGCATGGGCAGCTTGGGAAAGATGCGCTTCGTGAGATCGAGCCCATCGTCGATCGCTTCCGACGGCAGGGGAGCGCCGAAAACACCATCGCCGGGTGCATGGGCACCAAAACTCGCTTCGTCGGTAAACTCCGGCCCGAAATCCGACCCGAATTCCGCGGCGAAGTCCCGTGCCAGGTCCTCGCCGAAATATTCCTCGATCGGCATCGCGGTGCTCTTGCGGCGCGTCAGCGACAGCACGGCTTCGGCGTCCACGATCGGATCGTCGTCCTCGGCGTCCTGTCCGTCGGGCGCGCCCAGGTCCTCGGGCTCGTCGTCGTCCAGCATCGGGGCGAGGCCGAGCACCATGGCGGAGCGGGGCGCCCGTTCGGTCTCGTCGCTTACCAGCAGGGCGGCGTCTTCGTGAAACAGGGCGTGCGCGGCCTCCAGTTCCTCGGCGTCGAGGACCAGCACCGGCTTTTTCTTCAGCTTCCGGGGGCCGCCAAGGCCCGACAGGCTGCCGTAGCCGAAGGGGTCGGGGGCGCTGTCGTCACGCAGGGCAGAGGAGGAGGCAGGCGCCATGGCGAGCATCTGTGACCGCGTTTGGTGCAAACGCCGTGTGCAAACGTGGTAAATGGCGCGGTAACCTGTGGACGCGTGACTGCCTGGCGCGCTCTCAGCCCTCGACGCGCTCGGCAAGCTCTAGCCAGCGTTCCTCGGCGGCATCCTTTTCCTCGCGGGCCAGATCGAGAGACTTCGAGATGCGATCGAACCGGGCCTTGTCGGTGCGATAGAGGTCGGGATCCGCCAGTGCCGCTTCCCCCTTGGCGATCAGTTCGTCCAGCTCGGCGATGCGCGCAGGCAACAGCTCGTAATCGCGCTGGTCCCTGTAGGAGAGCTTGGTCGAGGGCGGGGGAGGCGGTGGAGGACTGGCGGTGGCCGGCGCACCGTCAGTCGCAGGCGAACGCGCAGGGGCGCGCTGTTCCCGCCGCTGGGTTTCCCATTCCTCGTAACCGCCGGCGACGATATCGACCTTGCCGCTGCCGTCGAGGCCCAGCGTGACCGTCACCGTGCGATCGAGAAAGTCGCGATCGTGGCTGACGATCAGCACCGTGCCTTCGTAATCCGCGATCACTTCCTGCAGCAGGTCGAGCGTTTCGAGGTCGAGGTCGTTGGTCGGCTCGTCCAGCACCAGCAAGTTTGAAACGCGGGCAAACTCGCGCGCCAGCAGCAGGCGGCTGCGCTCCCCGCCGGAGAACGTGCCGATTTTGGCATCCACCAGCGCGGGATCGAACAGGAAATCCTTCAGGTAGGCCTGCACGTGCTTGCGGGTGCCGCGCACGTCGACCCAGTCGCCGCCCTCCGCCACGATCTGCCGCACTGTCTTGCCCGGCTCCAGCAGCGCGCGTTGCTGGTCGATGCTGACGCCGGACAGGGTATTGGCATGGGTCACGCTGCCGCTGTCAGGCGCGATTTCCCTGGTCAGCAGCTTGAGCAGGGTGGTCTTGCCCGCCCCGTTCGCGCCGACGATACCGATACGATCGCGGCGCTGGATGCGCAGGGAGAAGGGCTTGATGACCTCGCGCGTGCCGTAGGTCTTGGAGATATTCTCTGCGACGATCACCGACTTGGACTTGAAATCATCATCGCTGGCAAGCTTGAGCTTCGCGGTCCCGGCGGGGTTGATCATGGCCGCGCGGGCGGCGCGCATGTCCCACAGCTTTTCCAGCCGCCCCATGTTGCGCTTCCGGCGCGCGGTCACCCCGCGTTCGAGCCAGTGCGCCTCGATCTTCAGCTTGGCGTCCATCTTCTGCGCGGCGCGCGCTTCCTCGGCGTAGACCTGTTCTTCCCACGCCTCGTACCCGCCGAAGCCGACGTCCTTGCGCCTCAGACCCCCGCGGTCGAGCCACAGCGTCGCGCGGGTCAGCCGTTTCAGGAACGTGCGATCGTGGCTGATGACGATGAAGGCGCCCTTGTAGCGGTCGAGCCAGCTTTCCAGCCAGTCGATCGCGGCCAGATCCAGATGGTTGGTCGGCTCGTCCATCAGCAGCAGGTCAGGCTCCAGCGCCAGCGCGCGGGCGATCGCGGCACGGCGCCGCTCGCCACCGCTGGCGGTGGCCGCGTCGGTCGCCATGTCGATGCCGAGCTGGCCGGCAATGGCTTCGACCGCGTGTTCGGCAGGCGGGCTGGTTCCCGCCAGGGCGAAACCCATCAGGGTGGCAAAACCGGTGAAGTCCGGCTCCTGGTCCAGCAACACGATAGTGGCATGCGGCTTGACCTTGCGCAGGCCGCGATCGGGCTCGATCTCGCCCATGACGGTGCGGAACAGCGTGGTCTTCCCCGCGCCGTTCCGGCCGATGAGGGCGATGCGATCGCGCGGGGCAATGTGTAGGTCGAGGTCCGAGAACAGCCAGCGGCCGCCCTGCTGCAGGCCGATGCCTTCGAGGCTGAGGATGGGCGGTTCGGCCATGGTGGGGGCGCAGGTAGGCGGCGGCAGATGCCAGCGCAAGGAACGGGTGCATTCACTCGCGCGTAATCGGCCCGGGCGCAGATCGCGCGCCAGGGTCCACACAACAGGAGCAGACCATATGATCCGTTACGCCATGCCTCTCGCCGCCGCCGCGATGATGGCCACGCCCGCCGCCGCGCAGGTCGAGCAGACTGCCACAGGGCCGGTGGTCGAGCTTTCGGTCA
Source organism: Aurantiacibacter arachoides (assembly GCF_009827335.1). Lineage (GTDB taxonomy): Bacteria > Pseudomonadota > Alphaproteobacteria > Sphingomonadales > Sphingomonadaceae > Alteraurantiacibacter > Alteraurantiacibacter arachoides. Next base: position 928,690 of record NZ_WTYH01000001.1, read on the forward strand.
ACGAGACCGTCATGGTCGATCCCGACATCGCCAACCTCTCGGCCGGCGTGACCACGCAGGCAATGACCGCCGAAGCGGCGTTGACGGAAAACAACACGCGTATGGAGCGCCTGATCGCCGAGATCGAACGGTTGGGAATCGACGAGGACGATATCCAGACCAGCGGCATCATGGTGAACCCGCAGTACGAATGGGACGAGCCGACGCGCCAGCAGCGCTTCAACGGCTACCAGGTCGTCAACCGGGTGAACCTGGTGGTGCGTGACATTGCCCGCACCGGCCGCGTGCTCGATGCGCTGGTGCGTGCGGGCGCGAACGATCTTGGCGGCATCGGCTGGGGCGTGGACGATCCCGCCCCGTCGCAGGACCAGGCCCGGACCACGGCCTTTGCCACCGGCCGCACCCGCGCCCTCAACTATGCGCGCATGGCGGGCTTTTCCGACGTGCGCCTGCTGCGGGTGAGCGAGGCCTACACGATGGGCCGCCCGATGCCGATGATGGACCAGGCCGTCCAGGTCACGGCTGCCGCCCGTAGCGAATCCGTGCCGGTGCGTCCCGGCCAGGTGCAAAGCGGCATCACCGTCAACCTCACCTACGAGATGGTGCAGTAAGCCAGGGATCGAGCTGAACGGGAAGGGGGCGGCACTATTCACTCCTTGTTCAATGCCCTGGCCCTAGGCACAACGGCATCATGAACACGCGTGTCGCCCTCCTTGCCGCCATGGCCTTTGCCGCCTCGCTCAGCGCCAATCCGGCGCAGGCGCAGGATCGCGGTGACCAGGCCAATGCGCGGGCCGAGATGGCTGCGGGGCGCATCATGCCGATCCGCGATATCGAGCGGCGGATCATCCCGCAGATGCGTTCGGGCGACGAATATATCGGCTTTGAATACGATTCGACCGCGCAGGCCTATCGCCTGAAGTTCATCCGCAACGGACGGATGATCTGGGTGGATGTCGACGCGCAATCCGCCCGCGTACTGCGCGTCTCGCGCTAGGGCGCACACCTTTCCCATCCCCATCGGAAACCCGCGCGTCGCTTGACGCGTTCATGTCGCGGGCGCAATTTCCTGCGCACACGACAACAGGGATTTCTGGATGCGCATTCTGATTGTGGAGGACGAGCCCACGCTCGGCCAACAGCTCAAGTCGACGCTGGAGCAGAACGGCTATGCGGTCGACCTGTCCACCGACGGCGAGGACGGGCATTACCTGGGGAGCACCGAGGAATACGATGCCGCCATCCTCGATCTGGGCCTGCCGGAAATCGACGGGCTGACGGTGCTGGGCATGTGGCGCAAGGAAAAGCGCAATTTTCCCGTGCTGGTGCTGACCGCGCGCGATTCGTGGAGCGACAAGGTGGCGGGGCTGGATGCCGGTGCCGACGATTACCTCGCCAAGCCGTTCCAGACCGAGGAACTGATCGCCCGTCTGCGCGCGCTGATCCGCCGGGCGAGCGGCAATGCCAGCAGCGAGTTGACCGCCGGCCCCGTGCGGCTGGATACACGGTCGGGCCGCGTCACCCTGGCGGGGGAGCCGGTCAAGCTGACAGCGCAGGAATACAAGCTGCTGAGCTATCTCATGCACCACAAGGGCAAGGTCGTCAGCCGCACCGAGCTGATCGAGCATATCTACGACCAGGATTTCGACCGTGATTCGAACACCATCGAGGTTTTCGTCACGCGAATTCGCAAGAAACTCGGCGCAGATGTGATAACGACGATCCGTGGCCTCGGTTACAGCCTCGACGACCCCGACGAAGCTCCGCGCGAGTAAACGCGCTGCAGCCGATGCGGAACGCGCCACCACCGAGGCGGAAGCCGCGGTGGAGGTTGCCGCGCGTGACGTGAAGGCGCCGCACACCGGCAGCCTTTCGCGCCGGATGATGCTGATTGCAGCCGTGTGGATCGTGCTGCTGCTTTCCATCGGCGGTATCGCGCTCGACCGGGTGCTGACCAACCAGTTGCGTAGCGAATTCGACAGCCGCCTGCTGATCCCGCTCAATGCCATGCTGCGCTCTGCCGATCTCGATCCGTTCGGAGAGGTGCGCTTCAACTCGATCCTGGGCGACCAGAGCTATCTCGAACCCGGCAGCGGTTCCTACTGGCAGATCAGCGGAGAGGGCCATGAACCCTGGCCGAGCCGCAGCCTGTGGGACGACCGGCTGATGGTGCGCGATGTGAACGCGGTGGAGCCCGTATTCTACGACAGCGACCAGTTCGAGGACGAGCCGCTACGGATGGTCCAGCGTTCCATCCAGCTGCCGGGCAGCGACGTGCGTTGGCAATTTGTCGTGGCGCAGAAGCGTTCGGATCTCGACGACCAGATCGCACAGGTGCGCGGCACCTTGGTCTGGGCTTTCGTCATCCTGGGCGCGGGCCTGTTCCTGATGGTGGCGGCGCAGACGTGGTACGGGCTCGGTCCGCTCAGGCGCATTCGCCGCGCGATCGTGCGGATGCGCTCCACCGGCACCAATCGCGTGACCGAGCCGCTGCCGCTGGAGGTGCAACCGATGGTCGAGGAGTTGAACGCGCTGCTCGCCCATTCGGAAAAACAGGCGGAAGAGGCGCGCACCCATGCGGGCAACCTCGCCCATGCCCTGAAGACCCCGCTGACCGTGCTCAACAACGCCGCCCATGCCCACGCGCCCGATCTGGACGAGACCGTGCTGCGTGAATCCGACACCATGCAGCGCCATGTCGATCATCACCTCGCGCGCGCGCGGGCGGTGGGGCGCCGCGCCACCGGCTTGTCGCGCACCAGCGCGATGGAAAGCGCCGAGGGGGTCGAGCGCGCCGTATCGCGGCTTTATCACCACGTCCGCTTCGACCTCACCGGATCACGCAACAGCGAGGTGGCGGTGGAGCGACAGGACCTCGACGAACTGCTCGGCAACCTCATCGAGAACGCTGCCAAGTACGGCGGGGGCAGCGTGTTCGTCACCATCGACGCAGAGCCGGAACGGGCCGAGTGCGTGGTGTGGATCGAGGACGATGGCATGGGCATCCCGGAAAAGGAGCGGGACGCGATTTTCGGGCGCGGCGCGCGGCTGGACACCGGCAAGCCCGGCACGGGCCTCGGCCTTGCCATCGTGCGGGACGTGGCGGAAATCTATGGCGGCACGGTGACGCTGCACGAGAGCGAGGACCTGGGAGGCCTGCTGGTGAAGCTGATCCTGCCGCGCGCTGCGACGGCTGGCTGACGCCAGATCAGCGTCAGGGCGCCCTTCGCCCGCGTTCAGTCGTGGTGCAGCTTACCTTTTGTAACACGCTGTCAACAAACGGCAATTGCTGGAGAGATATGATGACGACGCGCTTCATGGGCGTAGTCCTCGCCACGGCGGCAGCGCTGGGGCTTGGAGCCTGCACCACCTACGACGATTACGGCTATCCCTCCACAAGCGTTTCCGTGGGTGTCGGTATCGGCTCCGGTTACGGATACGGTTCGCGCTCCGGCTACGGCTACGGCTCGCCGTATTATGGCTGGTACGACGACTACTATTATCCCGGCATCGGCTACTACGTCTACGACCGCTATGGCTCGCGCTATCGCTGGTCGGACCGGCATCGGTCCTACTGGGAAGGGCGGCGCGCCGGCCATCGTGACTATCGCGCCCACTGGGATGGCTACAACGGCCCGCATCGCTATCGCGATATGCCCCGCTACGGCGACTACCAGCGCGGAGGAGATCGTCGCCGCGATGGCGACTGGCGTGGACGGGATCAGCGCCGCGACGGCGGACGCGATGGTGACTGGCGGGGAAGAGATCAGCGCCGCGATGGTAACCGAGACGGCGATTGGCGCGGCCGCGATGGACGCCGGGGCGATGCGGGAGATGGCCGATACGCGGGTCGTCCCGAGGGCGGGGATCGCCGCGGTGGCTACGGTGGGCGGCCGCCTCAGGGCCAACCGCAGCAAGCCCGGCCTCAGCAGGGCCGACCGCAGCAGGCTCAGCCGCAGCAGGCCCGACCGCAGCAAGCGCGTCCGCAACAGGCGCGTCCCGAGCGTGCCGAACCCCGGCCGGAACGTGCGCGCCCCGAACGCGCTCGCCCCAGTCGGGATCGCGGCGATACCTCGCGCCCGGACCGTCAGCCGGAATAGCATTCCATACATCAGGCGCGCCTGCGGCTAGCCGCGGCGCGCCTGGTTGTGATGCCGGATGACCTCTTCGATGACGAAGCGAATGAACTTTTCGCTGAACTCGGGGTCGAGGTCCGCCTCGACCGCCAGCCTGCGCAACCGCTCGATCTGCGCGGCTTCACGCCCGGGATCGGCGGGCGGCAGGTGGTTTTCCGCCTTGTAGGCACCCACGGCCTGGGTGATGCGAAAGCGTTCGGCCAGCATGTGGACCAGCGCGGCGTCGATGTTGTCGATGCTCTTGCGATAGCCTGCAAGAATTGGGTCGTCGGCGGGATCCGGCTGGCTCATCACCGCTTCAATGCGGCAGAAATCCACGCTTGCCAAGCCGCGCCAGCATCCCCATTGCGGGCGGCATGAGCGACACCGTCGTCCCCATCAAGCGCGGGCCCGATGCCGGCCTGCCCAGTTTGTCGCCCATCCTCTCGCTTACGGCGACGTCGATGAACGCGGTGAACGCCATCATACTCGACCGGATGCAGAGCGAGATCCCGCTCATCCCCGCGCTGGCCGGGCACCTGATCGCCGGGGGCGGCAAGCGGATGCGCCCGATGCTGACGCTGGCCGGGGCGGAGGTGGTCGGTTATCAGGGCACACGCCACCACAAGCTGGCCGCCGCGGTCGAGTTCATCCACACGGCCACCCTCCTGCATGACGACGTGGTGGACGGCAGCGAAACGCGCCGGGGCAAGGAGACGGCCAACATCGTGTTTGGCAACCCCGCCACCGTGCTGGTTGGCGACTTCCTGTTCAGCCGCGCGTTCGAACTGATGGTGGAGGACGGCAGCCTCAAGGTGCTCAAGATTCTTTCTGGCGCCAGCGCGATCATCGCCCAGGGCGAGGTCGATCAGTTGACTGCGCAGCGCCGGATCGAGACCAGCGAGGAGCGCTATCTCAACATCATCGGTGCCAAGACCGCCGCCCTGTTCGCCGCCGCCAGCCGCATCGCCGCCGTTGTCGCCGAGCGGCCCGAGGCGGAGGAAAAGGCGCTTGACGATTATGGCCGCAATCTCGGCGTCGCCTTTCAACTGGTCGACGATGCGATCGACTACGATTCCGGCACCAGCGAAATGGGCAAGGACCGCGGCGACGACTTCCGCGAAGGCAAGATGACGCTGCCCGTAATCCTCGCCTACGCCCGCGGCGATGGCGAGGAACGGCGTTTCTGGCAGGATGCCATCGCCGGTTTCGCCAACGAGGATGCCGATCTTGCCCAGGCGGTCGAACTGATCCGCCGACACGATTGCGTAACCGCCACCCGCGATCGTGCCCGCCACTATGCCGAACGCGCCTGCGATGCGCTCAGCGTGTTTCCCGACAGCGCTGCCCGCCGCGCGATGGTGGATGCGGCAAGGTTCGCGGTGTCGCGAGGATATTGAGGCGGCAGGTGTCGCCCGGCCTTCCGATCCACGCCGTCCTGCCCGATCTGCTCGCTGCTTTGCGCGAGGGCAATTCGGCCGTGCTCGTCGCTCCGCCCGGTGCGGGCAAGACCACTGCCGTCGCGCCCGCCCTGCTGGCGGAGCCGTGGTGCAAGGGGCAGGTGATCGTCACCAGTCCGCGCCGGATAGCGGCACGCGCCGCGGCGGAACGCATGGCAGAGATGCTGGGGGAGGCGGCGGGCGAAACGGTGGGCTACATCACCCGGCTCGACAGCAAGCCCGGCAAGCGCATCACCGTCGTCACCGAGGCCATCCTCGTCAACCGGTTGATGGAGGACCAGGAACTGGCGGGCGTCTCCGCGCTGCTTTTCGACGAGGCGCACGAACGCCATCTCGACAGCGATCTGGGCCTGGCGCTGGCGCTGGAGACGCAGGGCGTGCTGCGGCCCGACCTGCGGGTTTGCGTGATGAGCGCCACGATCGATGGCGCGCGGTTCGCCCGCCTGATGCGCTCTGCCGGGGCCGCTCGCGCGCCGGTGATCGAAAGCGAGGGCAGGGCGTGGCCGCTCGCGATCCGCTGGCTGGGTGCCATGCCCGAAAAGCGCATCGAGGACGCGATGACATCCGCGGTGCTGACGGCATGGCGGGAGACGGAGGGCGACATCCTCGCCTTTCTTGCCGGCGTGGGCGAGATCGAACGGGTGCGCGAACGGCTTGTCGAGCGTCTCCCTGCCACCCCCATCCTGCCGCTTCACGGCCAGGTAGAGCCTGCCGCCCAGCGCTCCGCGATCCGCCGTGACCCTGAGGGTCGGCGGCGCATCGTACTGGCCACCAGCATCGCCGAAACTTCGCTTACGTTGGACGGCGTTTCAGTGGTCGTCGACAGCGGGGTGGCACGGCACGCCGAGTTCGACCGCGCGGCGGGCACCACGCACCTCGTCACGCGCAGGGCCAGCCGGGCGGCAGCGGCGCAGCGGGCAGGGCGAGCGGCGCGGCAGGGGCCGGGTACGGCCTTCTGCTTGTGGGAGGAGGGCGGCCACGCCGGACGACCCGAATTCGACGTGCCGGAAATGCTCGCCGCCGATCTGGCTCCCCTGGTGCTCGGCCTGGCGCGGTGGGGCGTGCAGAATCCCGCCAGCCTGCAATGGCTCGACGCGCCGCCGGAACCCTCCATCGCCAGCGCACACTCGCGCCTCGAGGCGATGGGCGCGCTGCGTCCGGCAGGTTCGCTTACCCCGCTTGGCGAGCGGATCGCTGCGCTGCCGATGGAGCCGTGGCAGGCGGCCATGCTGCTTGCCGGCGCGCAAGCGGGCGAAGCGGCGTTGGCAGCACGGCTGGCGGTGCTGTTGCAGGAACGCGGCCTTGGCGGACGCTCGGACGATCTGGAAGCGCGGCTGGCGCGGTGGGAGGGCGATCGTTCGGCCAGGGCAAATTCGGCGCGGCGGCTGGCCGATGGCTGGGCACGGCGGGCCGCCGCTCTCGTGCCTGCAACCGCCTCGCGATCCAACGCGGGTTTGCTGCTCGCTGCCGGACGGCCGGAGATGCTGGCGAAGCGGCGCGATGCCTCTGGCGAGAACTGGGTTTCGGCAGGCGGGCGAGGCTACGGTCTCGACCCGGCATCTCCGCTGGCGAGGGCGGAATGGCTGGCGATCGGCGATGCCCAGGGGCAGACAAAGGGCGCACGCATCACCGCCGCCATCGCGCTGACGCAGGCCGAGGTCGAGCGGCATTGCGGCCACCTGATCGAAGCGCGCACCGTGGCCCGATGGAACGAGGTCGATCAGCGCGTCGAAGCCCGGCGCGAGAGGCGGCTGGGCGCGATCACGCTGGCGAGCGGCCCCGATCCAGATCCCGATCACCGGGTGATTGTGGACATGCTTGTGGAAAAGGCGTTGGCGGACCTGGGAAAACGCCTTCCGCCCGACCTCCTTGCACGCGCCGGCTTCGCTCGTGTGCCGCTGGACGAGGCGGTGCTGGCCACCCGCGCGGAGGATTGGCTTGTCCCGCTGCTCGACAAGCGGAGGGACCTCGACCTGCCGCCCGCTCGCTTTGCCGAGGCGGCGCTCGGCCTGCTGTCGTGGGAGGAGCGCCAGGCGCTCGATGCGCGCGCCCCGCGCCAGTTCACCAGCCCTGCGGGCACCAGCCACGCCATCGATTATGCCAGCGCCCAGGCGCCAAGTGCCGAATTGCGGGTTCAGGCGCTGTTCGGGCTGGACCGGCATCCGTTGATCGGGTCGACCCCGCTGCTGCTCAGGCTGACCGACCCCGGCGGCAAGCCGATGCAGGCGACCCGCGACCTGCCTGGCTTCTGGCGCGGATCGTGGGCCGACGTGCGCAAGGCAGGCAAGAGCCGTTATCCCAAGCATCGCTGGCCCGAGGAGCCCTGGGCCGAGGCGCCGAGCCTCAAGACCAAAAACGCCTTCAAAAATGCCGGCGGGTGAATTACTGGCAAGTGCATGACCCAGGCCCGCATCTACAAGCGTCCGAAAACAGCCATGCAATCGGGCAAGGCCCTGACCGACCAGTGGGTGCTCGATTTCGCCCCCGCTGAGGCCAGGCGACCCGATCCACTGATGGGCTGGGCCGGCAGCGGCGATACGCAAAGCCAGGTCCAGCTCAAGTTCGCAACCTGCCAGGCGGCGCAGGCCTATGCCGAAAAGCACGGCATTGACGCCCGCGTGCACACCGTTCCGGCCAAGAAGCTGAAGATACAGGCCTACGCCGACAATTTCCGGTAGGCGTAACGGGCGGGCCCGGCTCGCCTGGCGCACTTCGCCACTTGCAAGAGCATGGCTTGCCCGCCATATGACCGCCCGGGAGTCGGGTGGACGTTCGCGTCTGCTCACCGGGTCAGATCCGGAAGGAAGCAGCCCAGGTAGATGGCAGCGGGTCGCTCGGCTCCTTTATCCCCCGCATTGTTGCAATGACATTCGCCGGCCCAGGCCCTACCTTTGCCGACATGACCGATTCACCCGAGAAGCCGGATGACCTGCCCTGGGCCGTGGACGAGCCCGAGGAGGCGCGCCCGAGTATGGTGGAGCTGGAAGCGGCGGGTCAGAACTCCATGTTCAGCGATGATGGGCCCGTGCCGGTGGTCCCTGCGGTATCCGTGCCCGCCGCCAGCAAGCCCGCCGCCAGCATGCCGGCCGCCAGCAAGCCCGCCGACCCGGCGCAGCCTTATCGTGTGCTGGCGCGCAAGTACCGCCCGCAAACCTTCAGCCAGCTCATCGGGCAGGAGCCCATGGTCCGCACGCTGGGCAATGCTATCGCGCGCGACCGGCTGGCCCATGCCTTCCTGATGACCGGCGTGCGCGGGGTGGGCAAGACCTCCACCGCGCGGCTGATCGCCAAGGCGCTCAACTGCATCGGGCCGGACGGGCAGGGCGGGCCGACCATCGATCCGTGCGGTGTGTGCGAGCCGTGCATCGCCATTGCCGAGGGGCGGCACATCGACGTGATCGAGATGGACGCCGCCAGCCATACCGGCATCGACGACATCCGCGAGATCATCGAATCGGTACGCTACGCCACCGTCTCGGCGCGGTTCAAGATCTACATCATCGACGAGGTGCACATGCTGTCCAAGGCGGCCTTCAACGGGCTGCTGAAGACGCTGGAAGAGCCGCCGCCGCACGTGAAGTTCCTGTTCGCCACGACCGAGGTGGACAAGCTGCCGGTCACCGTGCTCAGCCGGACCCAGCGGTTCGACCTGCGGCGAATCCCTACCGACCTGCTGCAACAGCACTTCGCCGCCATCTGCCGCGCCGAGGGCGTCCAGGCGGAGGACGAGGCGCTGGCGATAGTGGCCGCCGCTGCCGAGGGATCGGTGCGCGACGGTCTCTCCATCCTGGACCAGGCGATCGCCCATGCGGACATGGATTCGGGTGCCGACGGCGTTGCCGGCGAAACCATGGTGCGCGCCGAAAAGGTGCGCGACATGCTCGGCCTTGCCGATCGCGGGGCCCAGCGCACACTGTTCGCGCACCTGCTGGAAGGCGAGGCGCAGAAACTGCTGGCGGCGATGGATGCGCAATATGCGCTCGGCGTGGAGCCCTTGGCCCTGATGCGCTCGCTGATGGAATTCACCCACCGCATCGCGCTGACGCAGGTCGGCGGGGGCGAGGCCGATGCACCGACGCAGGAAGAACGCGCGGCGCTGGGCGAGTGGGCCGGGCGCATGTCCGCAGCGCAGGTCCACCGTTTGTGGCAGCTTCTGCTGAAGGGCCATGACGAGGTGCGCACCGCGCCCGATCCGCTGATCTCGGCGCAGATGGCGCTGCTGCGCGCGCTGCACGCGGTCGACATGCCCGATCCTGGCAAGCTGGCACGGGAACTGAAGGACCTGGCCGCCAGCGGCGTGGGCTCGGGAACAGTCGGCGGGACGGCGGGCGCGGCCACCGGCGGAGGAGCGGCTGCGGCACGATTGACGTGGGAGCAAGTGGTCGATCGAATCGAAAGCTCGCACCTCTCCAACGCCATGTCGCTCGCGTCGCGCTTGCGGATGCAGGTGCGCGTTATCGCGCTCGAGGCGGGCAGCCTCACTTTTACCCAGCCTGCCGGGTCGACGGACGACGTCGCCTCCGATCTGCGATCCGCGCTGTTCGAGGTCTTCGGCCAGCGCTGGGAAGTCAGCCGGACCGATGACGCACGCCCCGATGCGAGCGCGCCCACGCTGGTCGAGCAGGCAGAGGCCGAAAAACTGGCTGCGCGCGAACGCGTCCGCCAGCATCCGATGATGCAGGCCCTCTACGAACATTTCCCCGGCGCCCGCATGGTCGAGGAACCCGACGAACCACGCGGGCGCGAGGACTGGTCGCGCAGCGCCTGATTGAAAGAAGGACCAAGTTATGCAGAACATGGAAGAAATGATGCGCGCGGCGCAGGAAGCCGCCACCAAGATCCAGCAGCAGATGCAGGACGCGCAGGTAAAGCTGGACAGCATCGAGGTCGAGGGCAGTGCCGGCGGCGGTCTGGTAAAGGTCCGCGCCAGCGCGCGGGGCCGCATCATCGCGGTGTCGATCGACGACAGCCTGTTCAAGGAAGAGGAGAAGACGATCCTCGAAGATCTGGTCACCGCTGCCTTCAACGATGCGCGCGACAAGGCGGACCGGAAGGCAGGCGAACACATGGCCGAGATGCAGCAGGGCCTGGGCCTGCCGCCGGGCTTCAACCTGCCGGGCATGGGGTGATCCGTAGGCGTGGTGCGTGAGCGGCGCTCTTATCGCAACCGCATCACGGCATGACCGCGAACCTTCGGTTGTGCGGACGCGCTACCCGTGCTGGCCATAAGATCGCCCGCGCGCCTTTGTGCGGAAAGATCAAATAATTGACAGGCGTGATACTTCCCTGCAACTTCTTTGCATGGGGATCAGGACTTTCGCAGGATTGCTCGCGGCCGCGGCCATGTATGTATCACCGGCAGCGGCGCAGGACTCCGTCATAGGGCAGCTGTCGCTGCAGCCCAGCACGCCGTGGAACGTCGACTATGCGCAAAACAGTTGCGCGATCATGCGTGGATTTGGGCCGGACGATCAACGCGTCCTGTTCGAACTGCGACAGTTCGTGCCCGGTGGCCCATACCGGCTGATGGTCGCCAGCGAGCACCTGGGCAGCGCCCGCGGCGATCCCGTCGTGACAATGACGCCCGGAGAAACCCGACCGCTAAGCGATGCCCGTCGTCTTCGCGCCAATGGAATGCGCGGAGTGGCGGCAACGTTGCGCACCTCATCGGAACCTGCATTGCCCGATGAAACAGGCGAACTTGTGCAGGTTGAAGATGCCATCAACGTCGAAGCAACGCGCGCGATGACCTTTCATGACACTTTCGATCGCGATGTGGCGCTGGCGCTCGGCGATCTCGCGCCTGCAATGGAAGCGATGCGGGTGTGCCTGGACGACCTCGTTACCGAATTGGGATTCGATCCCACCGCCCTTCGCAACGTCGCCCAGGCAGCCGCGCCGTTGGATCAGGCCAGGTGGGCGCGCGAGGTGAGCCAGCATTTCCCGACTGCAGCGCTGCGAGCCGGCAGGGATGCCCGGATCACGGCTTCCACCATCGTTAATCCGCAGGGCCGGATCGTGCGCTGCGCGGCGACCAATGCGCTCGGGGACGAGGATTTTGAGGCGGTCGCCTGCGCTGCCATGATGGAATATGCGCGCCTTACCCCGGCGTTGGATACCGCCGGGGAGCCGACCTTCGGATCCTACACGGTAACGATCGTCTACACGGTGTCCTGAGGGCGCGGAGCAGCGACGGTCGCTCCATCCACACCAATCCGTCCGCACCAGTTGCACCCATGCGCGCCGAACCCATATCGGCGGTAAGGACAAGCGGCGCATGACAATGCCGCACAACGGACGGACTTACCTATGAACGCCTACCCCCTCCTCCCCCTTCGTGACATCGTCGTCTTCCCCGGCATGGTCGTGCCGCTGTTCGTGGGTCGCGACAAGTCGGTGGCGGCGCTGGAGGCGGCGATGGAGGGGGGGCGTGACATCTTCCTCGTCGCGCAGCTCGATCCGGCCTGCGACGATCCCGAGCGCGATGACGTCTACGACATCGGCACCGTCGCACAGGTGCAGCAGATGCTGAAACTGCCCGACGGCACCGTCCGCGTCCTGGTGGAAGGCCAGTCGCGGGCGAAGATTTCCGATTGGCGGGTGGATGGCGACTTCGTGCTCGCGCAGACCGTCGCGGTGGACGAGGCGACGGCATCGGGCAGCGAGGTCGCGGCCATGATGCGCAGCGCGCTCACCCAGTTTGGCGACTATGCCAAGGCCAGCAAGAAGATGCCCGAGGACATCGAGACCGAACTTGCCGAGATCGATGATGCCGGCAGTCTGGCCGATGCCATCGCCGCCAACCTGACGGCCAAGGTCGACGCCAAGCAGCAGTTGCTTGCCGAAACCGACGCGCTCAAGCGGCTGGAGATGGTCTATTCGCTGATGGAGAGCGAGCTTTCCGTCCAGCAGGTCGAACGCAAGATCCGCGGCCGCGTGAAGCGGCAGATGGAGAAGACGCAGCGCGAATACTACCTCAACGAACAGTTGAAGGCGATCCAGAGCGAGCTGGGCGGGGCAGACGGCGAAGGGGACGAGCTTGCCGAGCTGACGAAGAAAATCGCCGAGACCAAGCTGTCGAAGGAAGCGCGCGAAAAAGCCGAGAGCGAGCTGAAGAAGCTGCGCGGAATGCAGCCGATGAGCGCCGAGGCGACCGTCGTGCGCAACTATCTCGACGTGCTGCTCGGCCTGCCGTGGGGCAAGAAGAGCAAGCTGAAGAAGGATATCGCGCAGGCCCAGCAGGTGCTGGATGCCGATCATTATGCGCTGGAAAAGGTCAAGGATCGCATTGTCGAGTATCTTGCGGTGCAGGCGCGCACGAACAAGCTGAAGGGGCCGATCCTGTGCCTCGTCGGCCCGCCGGGTGTCGGCAAGACCAGCCTTGGCAAGTCCATCGCCCGCGCGACCGGGCGCGAGTTCATCCGCCAGAGCCTTGGCGGCGTGCGCGACGAGGCGGAAATCCGTGGGCACCGCCGCACCTACATCGGCAGCCTGCCGGGCAAGATCGTGTCCAACCTGAAGAAGGCGGGGACCAGCAACCCGCTGTTCCTGCTCGACGAGATCGACAAGCTGGGGCAGGATTTCCGCGGCGATCCCGCCTCTGCCCTGCTCGAGGTGCTCGATCCCGAACAGAACAACAAGTTCCAGGACCATTACCTGGAACTGGACATCGACCTGTCGGACATCATGTTCGTGACCACGGCCAACAGCCTCAACCTGCCGCAGCCGCTGCTCGATCGCATGGAAATCATCCGGCTAGAAGGCTACACCGAAGACGAAAAGGTCGAGATTGCCCAGCGTCATTTGATCGACAAGACGGTGGCCGATCATGGGCTGAAGGCTGGCGAGTTCATCCTGACCGAGGACGCTCTGCGCGACCTCATCCGCTATTACACCCGCGAGGCGGGTGTCCGCACGCTGGAGCGCGAGATCGCCCGGCTGGCGCGCAAGAGCCTGCGCCGGATTCTCGAGGGCAAGACCGAAAGCGTAATCGTGACGCCCGACAATCTCGGCGACTTTGCCGGGGTGCGCAAGTTCAAGCACGGCGTTTCCGAGGAAGAAGCGCAAGTCGGCGCGGTAACCGGGCTCGCCTGGACATCGGTGGGCGGCGAACTGCTGACCATCGAAAGCGTCACCACGCCGGGCAAGGGCGAGGTCAAGACCACCGGCAAGCTGGGCGAGGTGATGAACGAAAGCGTCGCCGCAGCGTTCAGCTTCGTCAAGGCGCGAGCGCCGGCTTATGGCATCAAGCCGTCGATCTTCCAGCGCAAGAACGTCCACATCCACCTTCCCGAAGGCGCGGTGCCGAAGGACGGGCCAAGCGCAGGCATCGGCATGGTCACGTCCATCGTTTCCACCCTCACCGGCATAGCGGTGCGGCCCGATGTTGCGATGACCGGTGAGGTTACGCTGCGTGGTCGCGTGCTGCCGATTGGCGGGCTGAAGGAAAAGCTCCTCGCGGCGCTGCGCGGTGGGATCAAGACCGTGCTGATTCCGGAGGAGAACCAGAAGGATCTCGCCGAGATACCCGCCAACGTGAAGGAAGGGCTGGAAATCATCCCCGTCTCGCACGTCGATCAGGTGCTCGAACACG